>NZ_DASSRP010000352.1:0-9265 GCF_035701725.1 Bradyrhizobium sp. | reverse complement strand
TGAAGATCTGGACCGCGGCCGGCGACAGCGCATCGGAAATGAGCACTTTGGGTTTTGTCATGGGTGTGATCCTGAAAGCGGAATTTGGAGGTTGCCGTCGAAACCCTCTCCCCTTGTGGGAGAGGGTGGCGAAATCGAGCGAAGCGAGATTGAGCCGGGTGAGGGGTAAGAAGCGGAGACGACCCCTCACCCGCCCTCAACGCTTCACGTTTCAGGCACCCTCTCCCACCAAGGGAGAGGGTCAGGGTGCTAGGCCGCCTTCGAAAGCTGCGCCTTGGTCTCGGCGAAGGCCCAGTCGATCCACTGCGTGAGCAATGCGACGTCGCTCGCCTCGATAGTAGCGCCGCACCAGATGCGCAAGCCGGCCGGCGCATCGCGATGACCCGCGAAGTCGTAACCGGCGCCTTCCTTCTCGACCAGACCGACCAACTTCTTGATGAAGTCGATCTGCGCATCGGCGTTCAGTGAAGCGACCGCGGGATCGGTGATCTTCATGCAAACCGAGGTGTTGGAACGGGTCGCCGGCGTCTTGGCCAGAAAATCGATCCACGGCGTTTTCGCCTGCCAGTCCTCGAGCACCTTGAGGTTCTTATCCGCGCGCGCCATCAGCGCCTTGAGACCGCCGATCGATTTGCCCCAGTTCAGCGCGTCGAGGTAATCCTCGACGCACAGCATCGATGGCGTGTTGATGGTCTCGCCGACGAAGATGCCTTCGTTGAGCTTGCCACCCTTGGTCATGCGGAAGATCTTCGGCAGCGGCCACGCCGGCTTGTAGCTCTCGAGCCGTTCGACGGCACGCGGGCTCAGCACCAGCATGCCATGACCGGCCTCGCCGCCGAGAGCCTTCTGCCAGGAGAAGGTCACGACATCGAGCTTGGGCCAATCGAGTGCTTGCGCAAACGCCGCCGAAGTGGCGTCGCAGATCGCAAGCCCCTCGCGCTTGGCGCTGATCCAGTCGGCATTCGGCACGCGCACGCCCGAGGTGGTACCGTTCCAGGTGAAGATGATGTCGGAAGCCGGATCGACCTTGGAAAGATCGGGAATATCGCCGTAGCCCACAGCGAGCTTGGTGACGTCCTTCAGCTTCAACTGATTGAGGATGTCACCGGTCCAGGTTTCACCGAAGGATTCCCAGGACAGCGCCGTGACAGGCCGCGCGCCGAGCAGCGACCACAACGCCATTTCGACCGCGCCGGTATCGGAAGCCGGCACAATGCCGATGCGGTAATCGGCCGGCACTTCCAGCACTTCCCGCGTCCGGTCGATCGCGCGCTTGAGCTTCTCCTTGCCGATCTTCGCACGGTGCGAACGGCCGAGAGCTGCGTCCTTCAGATTTTGCGGGGTCCAGCCGGGGCGCTTGGCGCAGGGGCCGGAAGAAAAATGCGGCACGATTGGCCGCGAAGCGGGCTTCGCTGCAGTCATGATCTACCCTTCCAGATAGCAAGCCTCCCGTTGGGGGGAGGTGTCCCGCCGTCGTGAATAGGGGAATCGCCACGGATCGTCAAGAAACTTCGGCCGCTGACCGCAATTCGCGCGCCACCTCAGTGCGGCGCAGGAACGTCAACGGGCGCCACCGGCTCGCCGTCCGAAGGCTCGGGATCGGCTGCGGGCTGTAGCTGTGCATTGAGCAATTCCGCGGCATCCGTCACAAGTTGTGCGGCCCGACGGCGGCTTGCGACCTTCAGGACGCTCTGCTCATCGGCCTGCACGACATAGTCGTCGCCGATCCGGACAATGGAATAGCGCTTCATCTGACGTCCCCAGGTTTGCATGCGCCGGACAGACGCCAACTGCCACGGATCGTTCCTATGCAAAATTCCTGATGACGGGATTAGTTTATCGCTCGTTAAGGAGAAAGAACGGCGAAACGCGTTTGCCAGCGTCCGCAAAGGCGCCTTCAGGCTGAGGTCGAAACTGCGGCAAAAGGTGAGCGCGATTCCGGCGCCGTAATCGACGCCCGATCCTCGCAATTGCAGGCGTCAGAATCTGTAGCCGAGACCAGCGCGCGCCGTGTCGACCGTAACCCTCACATTCTCGACTGGCGAGAACCCGACGTGCTCATACTCGGCACGGGCGAACAGCCCCTGCCAAATCCGGAATTCGAAGCCGAGGCCAGCGGTCCAGCCCGCGACAAAATTGTTGGTCCTTCCCTGAGACATCGTTGTGGTCAACGAAGGTACCGTTAGCGTCGGGCCAAATGTGGTGATGGTGTTACCAAAGGCGTCGGTCGTTATCGTATCGACCCGCTTTGTCGTGGTGGTCGTGACGCTACGCTCCACATCCATCCGGCCAACGGCAAGGCCGCCAAACATATAGGGCATGATGTCGCCCCAAGCATAGCCGGCGCGGCCTCTGAAGGTAATCATGTCTTGGAGCGTCGCCACAGCGGAGCCCACGAGCTTGACGCTATAGGTATCCGACGTGCCGGCAGGCGGATTCTCGCCAGGCGGATTTGTAATCAAGAGCGGCCCGAGGCTGGACGACGAATAAGCCGAGAGCCTGCTCATGTAGTTGTAGTTGGCTTCAATGCCGAGAACGACATCTTCCCACTGCCAATTGCGGCCGATGAATCCTCCAAAACCGGTCCCCTGTGTCGTCGCCTTGCCCAGGGCCGTGAGGCTCGACGTCGGTCCTTCAAGGGTCGTGTCGCGATAGATGAAATTGGTCAGGCCCGAGAGAGAGCCGCTGAAGTCCTGGGCTGACGAGTTGTAGGCAACGGTGCCGCCGGCGTACCAGCCGCTCCAGTTTACAGTTGGAGCGGCGCCGCTGAACGAGCCGCGAAGGAAATCAGGCATGTCGGCGGCGTGCGCCTGCACGATCATTCCCAACATCGCCATCGCCAACAGCACGACACGCATCGAACACTCCCATTCGCAACTGGACTCGTGCCGCGATCATCGCTCGTTAACCTTAATCAATCGTTGTCGGGGGCGCGTTCTGGGCGCGATCTTGTTCGAAAACAGGCGCCCTCTCCTCGAAGTTTCTTCGGGCGCATAAAGCAAAACGGCGCGGGAAACATCCCGCGCCGTTAATACCGGTTAACTGAAGACCCGTTCGATCAGCCCTTGGTGACAAGCGGCGGCACGTAGGCCGGCGGGCTGTAGAGATTCCAGCGAACGCCGAGCGTCAGATCCTGCGAGGTGATGTGCTTGAAGTTCATCGGGTTGTAGACGCTATTTACGCCCTGGAAGGTGAACTCGTCGCCGCTCTGGGCGCTGCCGAGATCGACGTAGCTGTAGGCCAATTCGACTGTGAAGGCGGGATTGACCTTATAGGCAAGACCGGCATGCACCGCCCAGGCGAAATTCCACTTCGAGGCCGTGTCGCCGAACGCGGTGCTAGCTGTCTGCGGGCCGACGTCCGTGAAGCTCGAGATAGTATTACGCGATGCACCGATGCCGGCACCTACGAACGGCGTGATGCACCACCAGGTACCGAGATCGGCGTACACATTCGCCAACGTCAGCCACTCCGACTTGCTGGCGGTGTAGAGATTGGTGCTCGTCGGCACGCCGTTGAACGAGACGATATCGGCGCCGTGGAAGTTCGCCTTGCCGCGATACTGTTCGGTGAGATCGACGCGCAGCCAATTGTTGAACTGGTAGCCGACGCCGACGCCAAACACGCCAGCCGTATCGAAGCCGAGGCCCTGATGCTGAACGGTCGTGCCCGGCGTATAGTACAGCGCATTGTCGAGATTTCCGACGCTCTGGTTGCTGAAACCGATGTCGCCGCGCAGATACCATCCGCCGAAGTCAGCGGCGGGCGGCGGAGCATAGGACATCGGCGGCGGCGCAATCGCGAGGTCGGCGGCGAACGCCATCGAAGACAACAAGGATGCCGCGCCGGCGACAACGAAAATTTTCACACTACGCATTGGTTTCGTCCTTTTGGCCGGTGAGGCGACGGCCCCACATCCAGAAACTCACGACGCGGACGATGGCACCAAATGTTTAAGCGGCGCTTAACCCTAATTTTTAAGGTTGATTTTTCGCGAACGAGATCGCCGCCGCGCGTTCTCCCTGCCCAAATGGGGCGATCGCCGCCACAAAGGCTAACGATGTGTGAATGAAAAGTTGGCGAATGGTGAATAGCGAGTAGCGAATGGAGCGGACGTCGATCCCGATTCGCTATTCGCTATTCGCTATGCCCTACTCGCTACTTCGGCATCTTCGGCAAGAACACCGCAAGCAATCCGATCGCCGGGAGGAACGAGCATATCTGATAGACAAAGGCGATCGAGGTGTGATCGGCGAGCTTGCCGAGCGCTGCCGCTCCGAGACCGCCGACCCCAAACGCCACCCCAAAGAACACGCCCGAGATCATGCCGAAACGGTGCGGCACCAGTTCCTGTGCGAACACGATGATGGAGGACGTGGTCGATGAAATGATGAGCCCGATGAAGACGGTCAATACAGCACTTGCCTCGAGCCCCACATAAGGCAACGCCAGCGTGAACGGCAGCGCCCCGACGATCGAGAACCAGATCACGATCTTGCGGCCGAAGCGATCCCCCAACGGACCGCCGAAGAACGCGCCGATCGCGTTCGCGGCCAGGAAGACGAAGAGATAGAGCTGCGCGGCCTGCGTCGATACGCCGAAACGATCGATCAAATAGAAAATGTAGTAGCTCGACAGGCTCGATACGTAGAGCTGCTTCGACAGCAACAGCACGACAAGGACGACGATTGCGATCGCAACGCTGCGCGGGTTCAGCGCATCCGAACGGCGCTCGACGGCCGCGAGCTTCTTCGCCTTGATCTGCGGCTTGTACCATTGGCCGATCCGCCACAGCACCACGATCGCAAGGAACGCGATCGAGGAAAACCAGGCGATACTGGGCTGACCGAACGGAACGACGATCAGCGCCGCAAGCACCGGCCCCATCGAGGTCCCGAAGCTGCCGCCGAGCTGAAATACCGACTGCGCAAAACCGTAACGTCCGCCGGACGCGAGCCGTGCAATCCGCGCCGATTCCGGATGGAACACCGCCGAGCCGAGTCCAATGAGCGCAGCCGCGATCAGGATCACCGCATACTGGTGTGCGATGCTGAGCAGCAGCAGCCCGAAAAACGTCGAGGACATGCCGATCGCGAGCGAGAACGGTTGCGCCTTCTTGTCGGTGAAGTGGCCGACCAAGGGTTGCAACAGCGACGCCGTGAACTGGAACGCCAGCGTGATCAGCCCGATCTGCGCGAAGTCCAGCGCGTAATTGTCTTTGAGGATCGGATACACCGATGCGATCAACGACTGCATGGTGTCGTTGAGAAAGTGCGAGAAGCTGATGCCGATCAAGACGACATAGGCCGGCCCGGCGACGCTCGCCTGCAGCGCGGGCGATGCGTCTTCCACGACGACCGGTTCGGTCAGGGTTTCCTCGGAGACGACGACAGGCTTGTTCAAGCAATCATTCCGGCAAGGAAGATATCAGCAGTAGGTTCCTACGCCGGTGGCCCTCGTCAGACCACCGCCAATAGAAAATGGCTGCGATGCACCTGGAGAATTTGAAAGGTGGATGCGTCGGGCCAAACCCCCGCTTAACGGCAGTCAGGCCGCCGCCTGGCCCAGCGCGGAGACGATCTGGTCGACCACTTCTTCGACCAGCATGCGATCGTCGCCCTCACCCATCACGCGGATCACAGGCTCGGTGCCGGAAGAGCGCACCAAAAGCCGGCCATGGCCGTTGAGCCGCTTCTCGCCGGCATCGATTGCCGATTTGACCTCGGCATTGTCGAGCGGCTTGCCTGCGCGATAGCGCACGTTCTTGAGAATCTGCGGCAGCGGATCGAAACGGCGGCAGACTTCCGAGACGGGCCGGCGAAGTTTCTGCACGACCGCCAGCACCTGAAGCGCCGCAACGAAACCATCGCCGGTGGTGGCGTAGTCCGACAGGATGATGTGGCCGGACGGTTCGCCGCCAAGATTGTAGCCGCCGGCGAGCATCCGCTCGAGCACGTAACGATCGCCGACCGGGGTTCGGATGAGCTCGATATTCTGCTCATTGAGAAAACGTTCGAGGCCAAGATTCGACATCACGGTGGCGACGACGCCCGGCTTGGCGAGCCGGCCATCCTCCTTCCAGCTTTGCGCGATCACGGCGAGCAGTTGATCGCCATCGACCAGATGGCCGCGCTCATCGACCAGAATGACCCGGTCAGCGTCGCCATCGAGCGCGATACCGATATCGGCGCGCAGCTCGCGCACCTTGCGGCACAGCGCTTCCGGCGCGGTCGAGCCGCATTCCTTGTTGATGTTGAAGCCGTCCGGCTCGACGCCGATGGAGATGACGTCGGCGCCAAGTTCCCACAGCGCTTCCGGCACCACCTTGTAGGCAGCGCCATTGGCGCAGTCGACCACGACGCGCAGACCGTCGAGGCTGAGCTGACGCGGCAGCGTGCGCTTGGCGAATTCGATGTAGCGATCATGCACGCCGTCGATGCGGCGGGCGCGGCCCAGGCTTGCGCTCTGCGCCAACCGGCGATCGAGCGATTCGTCGAGCAGTTGCTCGATCTGTTTCTCGACGTCGTCGGAAAGCTTGAAGCCCTGCGGGCCGAACAGCTTGATGCCGTTGTCTTCGAACAGATTGTGGGACGCCGAGATCATCACGCCCAGATCGGCGCGCATCGATTTGGTCAGCATCGCAACCGCCGGCGTCGGCATCGGGCCGACCAGCAGCACGTCCATGCCGACCGAGGTAAAGCCCGCCACCATCGCGTATTCGATCATGTAGCCGGACAGCCGGGTGTCCTTGCCGATGACGACGCGGTGGCGGTGATCGCCGCGCTGAAACACGAGTCCGGCCGCCTGCCCCACCTTGAGCGCAAGCTCAGGCGTAATCAGGCCATTGGCAAGCCCACGAATCCCGTCCGTTCCAAAATACTTACGGCTCATAATACCCCCAGCATCGCCCGCATCTCGTGCCAAAGCCATGGCCAAGAGGTCGAGCGTCAGCCCCATGCTAACGTCGCGCGGTTATAATCCCTCCGCGGCTAAAATGGCTTCAAAAAATATGATGAATCATTTCCGGACGGTTCCCGGCATGGAACCTAAGGCATTGAAAGCACAAGAATTTATTCATGGATCCGGCGGTCGTCGTGGCCGCTTCAACCCTTGCGCCGGACGTGACCGTCCTCTTTCGAGGGCGCCGGCTGGGTGACGTTGACCGGGTCGGAGGCCGGAAAGGTCTCCTCCAATCCCTCTTCCAGCGCCTCCTCGAGCCCCTGATCGCGCTGTTTCTTCCCTGCCTTCCTGGGCTCGGACGATTTCGTGTGCGGTCGGGTCATGGGAATGTTCTCCGTTTTACCGCGGATGCGATGTTGCGCTGGCGCTCACCGTGCTAGATGACGCTTCAAGCGATAGTTACAAGACGGGGCCGGGAAACATCCATGAAACACATCACCTGCATCGAGGATCTGCGGCAGCGCCATATGAGAAAGGTGCCCAAGGCA
Source organism: Bradyrhizobium sp. (assembly GCF_035701725.1). GTDB lineage: Bacteria > Pseudomonadota > Alphaproteobacteria > Rhizobiales > Xanthobacteraceae > Bradyrhizobium. The sequence continues at coordinate 1,817 of NZ_DASSRP010000352.1, read as the reverse complement.
TTTTTCGATTATTGCGACCGCGGCTCCTATGCCGAGGAAACGCTGCGCGCCAACCGCGAGGATCTTCAAAAGATCAAACTACGTCAGCGCATCCTGGTCGATGTCTCCAAGCGAGATACCGCAACGACGATTCTGGGCGAACCGGCGGCTCTGCCGCTGATCCTCGCGCCGGTCGGCCTGACCGGCATGCAGTACGGCGACGGCGAGATCCACGCCTGCCGCGCAGCGCAGGCGGCCGGCATTCCCTATACGCTGAGCACGATGTCGATCTGTTCGATCGAGGATGTCGCCGCCAATGTCGACAAGCCGTTCTGGTTCCAGCTCTACGTGATGAAGGACCGCGGCTTCATCAAGGCGCTGATCGAGCGCGCGATGGTCGCCAAATGCAGCGCGCTGGTGCTCACCGTCGATCTTCAGGTCATCGGCCAGCGCCACGCCGACATCAAGAACGGCATGACCGTGCCGCCGGAATGGTCGCTGTCGAAGCTGGTCGATTTCGCCACCAAGCCGGCCTGGGTCGCGGGCGTGCTGCGCGGCAAGCGCCGCACCTTCGGCAACCTCGTCGGCCATCTCAAGGGGACGGACGATATCACCGCACTCGGCACCTGGATCGGCACGCAGTTCGACACCACGTTGAGTTGGAAAGATGTCGAGTGGATTCGGAGCATCTGGCCAGGCAAACTGGTCCTGAAAGGTATTCTCGACGTCGAGGACGCCAATGAAGCCGCCAAGACCGGCGCGCAGGCGCTGGTCGTTTCCAACCATGGCGGGCGTCAGCTCGATGGCGCGCCCTCCTCGATCGCGGCGTTGCCCGAAATTGTCGACGCGGTCGGCGACAAGATGGAAGTGATGTTCGACGGCGGCATCCGCTCCGGCCAGGATGTCGTGCGCGCGATCGCCGAGGGCGCCAAGTCCTGCATGATCGGCCGTGCTTATATCCACGGTCTCGGCGCCTATGGCGGTCCCGGCGTCACCAAGGCGATCGACATCATCCGCGGCGAACTCATGACCACCATGGGCCTGTGCGGCGTCAACACCATCGCCGAAATCGACGACCACGTGCTGGCGATATAGTTCCTGTCATTCCGGGATGGCGCGAGGCGGCAAACTTGATCCTCAATTTTGTGCCGAGCACCAGACCCGGAATCTCGAGATCCCGGATTCGTCGCTGTCGCGACGCTCCGGGATGACGTTTTCACCTACCCAAGCGTAGGCGACGAACGTCACATCGGCGGAGCAATGCCGTCGCGGCCAATACCGATGCGGTTGGTCTCAAGCGAGCCATCGTCGTTCTTCTTTGCACCGAAGATGATGATCTTGGCGCCCGGCTTGATTTCGGATTTCTCGCCGGTAACGAAAGCGACGATCGCCGTATCCGGCGTCACTACAACCTTCTTCTCGCCGTCTTTGTACTTGACGTCGATCACCTGACCATCAACGCCGGCGACAGTCTGCGCCACGGTGGCATTGGTCATCGTTGAATTCGGACGCAGATCCCACGGCCGAAAACCTTCGGCGGCGCCGCGCATCGCCTCCGGGAAGATGTGCACGGCGAGCGCTTTCTGGCTGCCGTCGGGCTGCGGCATGCCGGACACGCCGATATAGCTTCCGGGCTTGATCTCCGACAACGACGTCTTGGCGATGCCGATGACGGCAATGTTGTCGGCCATGTTGACCTTCAACTCAGTCCCTTCGCGGGTTTTGACGCTCAGTGCATTGCCATCGACGCTTTCGATGGTGCCGCGAATACGCGTCGGCGTTGGCGGCTGTTGGGCCGAGGCGGCCGACGCGAACACCAGGACGGCGAACGAAGCCAC
>NZ_DASSRP010000351.1:0-7980 GCF_035701725.1 Bradyrhizobium sp. | reverse complement strand
CCTGCGACAAACGCAAAGCGTTTGCGCAAGGGAGCGAATGCGACGAAGCAATCCAGTCTTTCGCTGGATCGCTTCGCTGGCGCTCGCGATGACGAGGTTATCAATGCCCCCCAACAATCTCCGGCACCTTGGTCGCGGGCGGGGTGTTGCGGCTGCGCTGGGTGCGCACGATGCCGTCGATGATGGTCATGCCGATGCCCGGCAGGTCGCCGAGGCGAACGCTGTCGAGCAAAGTCTTGCCGGGCGAATGCTGCGCCTTGTCCATGATGACGAAGTCCGCCGCGCGGCCGACCTCGATCAGGCCGCAATCGAGCGCGCGCATCCGCGCGGTGTTGCCGGTCGCCAGGCAAAACGCGATTTCGGCCGGTAGTTCGCCGAGCGAGGACAGCATCGACACCATGCGCAGGATGCCGAGCGGCTGCACGCCGGAGCCGGCCGGCGCATCGGTGCCAAGAATGACGCGGTTAAGCTCGTTCATCTCGCGCGCGGTGCGCAGCGTGAACAGCGCGGAGCGTTCGTTGCCATTGTGCACGAGCTCGAGCCCGCGTTTGCAGCCCTCGCAGATGCAGCGGATCTGGTCGTCGGGCAGGGCGGTGTGGCCGCCATTGATATGGCCGACCACGTCGGTATCGGCTTCAAGTACGACGTCCTTGTCGATCAGGCCCGAGCCCGGAATCGACGGGCCGCCGGTGTGGATCGTGCTCTGGATGCCGTATTTGCGCGCCCATCCGACCATCTTGCGCGCGGTTGGGCCGTCCTTGACGCCGCCAAGGCCGACTTCGCCGAGCAGCTTGACGCCGGCGGCCGCCATTTCCTTGAAGTCGTCCTCGACCATTTCGCATTCGATCACAGGCGCGCCGGCATGGACCTTCACGCCGCCTGGCCGCAGCGTCCAGAATGCGCGCTGCGCGAAGATCGCCATCGCCTTCAGCCCGACGACGTCGCGCGGTCGGCCGGGCATGTGTACTTCGCCCGCGGAGATCATGGTGGTCACGCCGCCGTGCAGATAGGAATCGATCCAGTTGATCTGGTTCTGCCGCGGCGTCCAGTCGCCGGCGACGGGATGAACGTGGCTATCGATCAGGCCGGGTGCGAGCGTGGTGCCGTTGGCATCGACAGTCGTGGTCGCGCCGGCGAGGTCGAGGTCCTTGAGGCGGCCGATGCCGGTGATCTTGCCGTTCTCCGCGATGATCGTGTCGGCATCGAGAATCGGCTTCTCCAGCGCGCCGGAAAGCATCAGTCCGATGTTGCGGATGACAAGCTTGCTCGGTCCGGTTGGCTGGGCTGCATCGTGGGCCATCGTTTTATCCTTGACTGTTCATTGGAGCTGGCAAGTAATACCGCGCATCCATCGCTTCATTACAAAAATAATACAAACATAGCTCCGGGAGGAGAAGACCATGGAAAGCATTGGTCGGCGTGGTTTTGTGAAGGGCGCGACGCTGGGAGCGTTGGCTTTCACGGTCGGCGGGGTCGAGATCCTGATGACGCCGAACGAGGCGAGGGCGCGCAACGTGCCGTTCCGCCTGCTCGACGCGCATCAGGGCGAAACGCTGGAGGCGCTCGGCGAAACGCTAGTGCCAAAGGCGCGCGAGGCGGGGATCGCTCATTACATCGATCAGCAGCTATCGGTGCCGCCGCAGGAATCGCTGCTACAGGCTCGCATCTTCAATTTCCGTCCGCCATTCGCCGACTTCTATCGCAGCACGATCGTCATGATCGATGGCGCGAGCAAGAACGCATTCGGCAAGGAATTCGCGCAACTCACGGCCAAGGATCAGCACGAGTTTGTCGACCGCATGCGGCAGAACAAGATCGAGGACTGGAACGGTCGTCCGGCGGCGCTGGCCTATGCGGTGCTGCGCGCCGATGCCGTCGATGTGGTCTACGGCACCATGGAAGGCTACGAGGCGCTCGGCATTCCCTACATGCCGCACATCGCTCCGGAAAGGAGGTGGTGAGATGGCGTTCGAGAAAGTAGATGTCGTCATCGTCGGCGCCGGGGCGTCGGGCTCGGTCTATGCATCCGTATTGGCCAAGGCCGGGAAGAAGGTTGTGCTGCTGGAAACCGGACCTGATTGGGAATTGTCCGATCTGATCAGTTCGGAGATCTGGGGCCGCCGCATCAAGCCGGCCGGTCCGCCGATCCTGCTCGACGGCAAGAATCCGATGGGCTACGTCGCGCAAGCCGGTTGGGGCTCAGGAGGTGCCACGCTGCACTACTACGCTAATTTTCCGCGGCTGCTGCCGACGGATTTTCGGATGAAGAGCGAGCACGGCCGCGGCCATGACTGGCCGATCGCTTATGAAGATGTCGCGCCGTTCTGGGACAAGGTAGCGCGCGAGATCGGGATGTCAGGCGATGCCAAGGCCGAAGAGCGCTGGCGCCCCGCCGGCGAGGCTTATCCGATGCCGCCGATGAAGACGTTCCGCAACGGCGATATCTGGACCAAGCCGCTGGAGGCCGCCGGCATTCCGATGGTGCCGGCGCCCGTCGGCATGAACTCGACCGAGTTCAAGGGACGTCCGGCCTGTCTCTATGACGGCTGGTGTCACGTCGGCTGCCCGATCGGTGCGCTTGCAAATCCGCAAGTCACATATCTCGGCGATGCGCGCAAGGCCGGCGCGGAACTGCGGGCCTTTTCGACCGTGACGCGCGTTCTTACCAATCAGGCCGGTACGCGTGTGACGGGCGTCGAATATTATGACGACAAGCATCAAAAGCAGGTCCAGGAAGCAGGCGTCGTCATCCTCGCGTCCTGGTCGGCGCAAAATCCGCGCCTGCTGCTGAACTCGGCGACCGACAAGCATCCGAAAGGCCTGTCGAATGCCTCGGGGCTCGTTGGCCATTTCATGATGTCGCACACGGTGGCATCGACCTGGGCGCTATTCGGCGAGGACGTGCAGAATCACATGGGCACGATTGCCGTGCAGTATATGTCCTATCAGCATTATCCGAAGACCAGCCAGAAGGATGCGTTTGGAAGCACGTTCTGGACCGCCGGTTTTGCGCTCAAGACCACCGATCTCGCCAATTCGCGTTCCGATCTCTTCGGCGGCGAACTTGACGACTACATGAAACGCGCGGCGCGCCATCTCACCGGCATCAAGGCCTTCGGCGAGGAATTGCCGGCGATGGAAAATCGCGTTGAACTGGTCAGCGACAAGGACGAATTCGGCATGCCGCTCGGCAAGCTGACCCATACCTTCCAACCGGACGCCGTTGCGCTGTGGAACGCCAATCTCGACGACGGCGTGAAGGTCGCAAAGGCGGCGGGAGCCAAGCAGGCATGGCCGGCGCGCGGAGCGATCCCGACCAGCCACCTGCTCGGTGGCACCATCATGGGCACGGAGGCGTCCAACTCGGTCGTCAACAGCTACGGCCAGAGCCACGAAATCCCCAATCTCTGGATTGCTGGGCCGGGCATTTTCCCGACCGAAGGGGCATCGAATCCGACCTTTACGATCTTTGCGTTGTCGCAGCGGGGCGCCGAACGCATGGCGTCGCAATGGGGGACACTGACGAACTGAGGGTCGACGTCATCGCGATGCCTCGACACCCGGTGCCCGCGGCGGTCAATTCCGCGTGAGAGCGTTTGAAGCTGCCCCCGATGTGACCCATTTGTGACGGCGGGCGGTGCTCATGATCGCGTCGGCGATCATGTCATAAAAGCATCAGCCAATTGGGGGAATAACGCCGCTCGTCAAGGAGTCAGATGAGGGACGGCTTTGCCGAGCCTTGTCGCTTGCTGCAGCAGCGTGACCAATGAAGTGATGATGAAAGAGACGCAAGGGGCGCCAGATCAGATCGACCAGGAAATCCTTGCCGCGGATGCGCTCGAGCACGCGCGCCTCTTGCCCCCCGGTCCTGAACGCAACGAAGCTCTCAAGCGCGCCAGTCTCTTGCGATGCAGCGCCGATGCGCGCGGGCCGGTGTTCGCCAAGCGCGGCCGGCCGCGGAAGTGAGCCGCATCGACATCCCCCGCACAGTCCTCTGATCGCCCGGTCGACTCGGGCATTTTTTCGGCCACGGTCCGATCGAATGAAGAGAAAACGGCCCGTCGCTGCCGCATGCCTTCGGCTAAACCGCCGTTGGCTTCTTCCAGCCACCGAACGTCAGTTCGAGATGACGGGCGAAGGCGAGTGCGACATCTTCCCGCCAAGGGCGCGCGGCGACCTGCACGTTGAGCGGAAGCCCTTCAGGCGAAGTGCCGACGCGCACGGTGGCGCTTGGCCATCCCGTCAGATTGTACATCTGGGTATAGCCGAAGCCGCGGCGGTTCTGTTCTTCGAAGCTCGTGCCGTGCAGCACGGCCGGATACGGCGCGACCGGCGAAAGAATGGCATCGTAGTTTTCGATGAAGCGCAGCATCGAATTGCGAAACGCATCCCAGCGTACGAAGGCGGCGAGCGCCTCGGTGGTGGTGGCAAAGGCGGGCGCAACGGAAGTGGCAAGCGCCTGTTCGAACAGCGGCGAGATCGGGTCGCTGCCGATGCTTTTGAGAAAGGCGCGCGTGCCCGCGCCGCCGTCGCCGCGGCTCATGTCGTGGTACACCGTCGCGGCCTTCGCGGCATCCGGCGGGCGGTTCTCCTCGACCTTGACGCCGGCATCGGCCAACGCCTTGGCGCAGTCGCGCACGGCGGCGCTGATCTCTTTGGTGGGCGATGCGGCCCCGTCGTCATCGAAGTAGGCCAGTTTCAATCCGCTCAGCGTAACGGCTTTCGGATCGAGCAGGGGCATGCCGACGATCGAATGATCGCGGAAGTCGGGACCGGCGATGATCGGCAGAGCGAGCGCGAGGTCGTCGACCTTGCGCGCGATCAGGCTGACGTGGAACACGGCGTTCCGCGCACCCATCGGCATCGGGAATTGTCCTGTGCGCGGCACGCGGCCTGACGTGGGCTTGATCGCGGCGAGACCGCAGAAATGCGCAGGGATGCGGATGCTGCCGCCGGCGTCGGTGCCAAGCCCGAGCGGCGAGCCGCAGGCCGCGACGATCGCGGATTCACCGCCGCTGCTGCCGCCCGGCGTGCGGGCGAGGTCGTAGGGGTTGTTGGTGCGGCCGTAGACGAGATTGTCGGTCTCGATCGCGCCTGCAAGTTCCGGCACGTTGGTCTTGCCGAGAATGATCGCGCCGGCCGCCCGCAGCCGCGCCACGGCGGTGGCATCCGCCTTCGGCACGTAAGCGGCGCGGCCCTTGGTGCCGCCGGTGCAGATCACGCCTGATGTCTCCAGCGTATCCTTGATCGTCACCGGCACACCATGCAACGGCCCCTTGACGTCGCCGCGCGCCAGCGCCGCATCGGCTTCCTCCGCTTCCTTGCGCGCCGTCTCAGCGGTTAATTGCACGACGGCGTTGAGCTTGGGATTGACCCTGGCGATCTGCTCCAGATGCGCTTCCACGATTGATTGCGAACTGAGCTGTTTGGAGCGGATGGCGTCCGCCAATTCGGTCGCCGATTTCATCGTGATGTCATTATCCATGGCGGTCATCGCCTCCGCTTGATCGATCAGGCCCACGCGCCCCGCCGCTGCAACCATGCCGGCGGCCGCCGCCGTACCCAGAAAATCCCGCCGTCCCCACTGGTCGCTCATCGTTCGGCTTGCCTTTCCGATTATCAGGCGATCAAAACAGCTAATTCCGTTTCACTTCCCCATGCAAGTTCCCGGCCAGCGTGACTGTTTTTCCGCAGGCCGCGGCCGTGCATCGGACATGATTGAATGGCGATACGAAAAGCCTAGTGTGGCGGATCAGAAGTCCGCATTATCCATGCCGCGAACTCGCAATGCGGACTTCTGGTCCAAAGCCACACTAGTTCGATCATTTTGCCAGCGTCCTTTCGATTCCGAAGTTCGAAAGGTGGCTCCGAAAATTCTACGAACTTCGGCATCAGGACACTAGACTGTCCGTTGATTTCGGACAGCAAGAAGCCGCGACAGGGAAGGAAGCGTGACATGATGAACCGGCGTCAGTTTGTGGGCAGCACGGCGGCAGCGGCGCTTTTCGCCGGAATGCCGCGCGCTTTTGCCGCCACCTATGATCTCGTCATCAAGGGCGGCCGCGTGATCGATCCGTCGATGGAGCTCGACGCGACACGCGATATCGCGATTGTCGGCGGCAGGATCGCAGCGATCGAGCCGAGCCTTGCGGCGGATGCCGCCGAGACCATCGATGCGCGCGGCAAGATCGTGACCGCGGGCCTGATCGACATTCACACCCATGCCGGCCGCAGCAAGGAGGGCCCGCCGATGTGCCTCCAGGACGGCGTCACCGGCTGGGTCGATGCCGGCACGGGAGGGGCGGACAATATCGATGCCGTGGCCGCGATCGCGCGCGGAGCGCCGCAGATCGGCCGTTGCCTCGTCAACATCGCACGCACCGGCGTCATTGCCCCCGGTGGCGAACTGCACGACATCAATGCGGCCAATGTCGCGATGGCCAAGGCGGCGATCGAGCGCAACCGCGATGTGGTCGTCGGGGTCAAGGCGCGCTTGTCTGAAAACGTGACCGACGCCAACGACCTCGAAGCGTTGCGCCGTGCGCAGGAGGTCGCGACCGCGTTCAATCTGCCGGTGATGATTCATGTCGGGCAGAACTATTCGCCGTTGAGGTCTATTGTGGCGTTGCTCAAGCGCGGCGATATTATCACGCACATCTATGCGCCGGGAAAGAACGGCATTTTGGACGAGAAGGGCATTTTGCAGCCTGAAGTAATGGCTGCGCATCGCCGCGGCATCATTTTTGACTTCGGCAACGGCGTTTCCGATCATTTCGATTGGGATACGGTTGAAAAGGCGACCAAGCAGGGCCTGTGGCCTGATACGTTCTCGACCGACTGGAACACGGCTTCGAAGAAGAGCGGCGTCGTCGATCTGCCGAACGTGATGTCGAAACTCCTGATGTTCGGCATGCCGCTCAATCAGATCATTGCGGCTGCCACCGTCAATGCGGCGCGTTGTTTCCCGGCATTCGACGACCGCGGCACGCTCAACATCGGCGCGCCGGCGGATGTTGCCATCATGGAGTTGCGGGAAGGCAATTTCGAATTCCTCGACAATTACAAAGGCACCCGTAGTGGCCACCAGCGCCTATTCCCGTCGGGGGTGGTGCTCAACGGCAAGCGCGTGCAGTCGGCGTAACAAGCAGCCATCAGCCGCCGAGATAGGCCTCGCGAATGCGCGGGTCGTTGACGAGCTCCGCCGACGGCCCGGACAGCGTGATGACGCCGGTTTCGATTACGAAGGCGCGGCTCGCGATCTCGAGCGCCATCGCCGAGTTCTGCTCGACCAGCAGCACGCCGAGCTTGGTGCGTTTGTTGAGCTCGAGGATCTTGTCGAACACCTGTTCGATCACGATCGGCGCGAGGCCTAACGAAGGTTCGTCGAGCATCAGGAGGCTGGGGCGGCCCATCAACGCGCGGCCGACCGCGAGCATCTGCTGTTCGCCACCGGATAGCGACCAGCCGCCTTGCTTGAGCCGCTCCTTCAGCCGCGGGAACAGGTCGAACACCAGCGCGAGGTCTTCTTCGACTTCGGCCTTGTTGCGGGCGCGCGAGGCCGTCCCGGTAATCAGGTTTTCCTCAACGGTGAGCCCCGGAAAGATCCGCCGACCCTCCGGACAGTGTGCGAGGCCCGAACCGACGATGTCTTCGACGGCGGCGTTCTGGATCTGCTCGCCCTTCCAGGAAATCGTGCCGGCCGTCGGTCGCACCAGTCCGGAGATGGTTGAGAGCGTGGTGGTCTTGCCGGCGCCGTTCCCGCCGATCAGGGCGACGATCTCGCCGATGTCGACGCTGAACGAGATGCCCTTGAGCACCTCGATATGGCCGTAAGACACGTGGAGATCATTGACCTTAAGCATGACGGTGCCGCCTGCCGAGATAGGCCTCGATGACCTGCGGGTTGCGCTGAATATCCGAAGGCGCGCCCTCGGCGATCTTCTTGCCGAAGTCGAGCACCGTCACCCGGTCGCTGATGCC
>NZ_DASSRP010000350.1:0-10060 GCF_035701725.1 Bradyrhizobium sp. | reverse complement strand
GGTCACCCTCGAGGAGGCGTCGAATCCCTAGATCAATCCATATTGTGCATCGCAACACGAAATTCAAGAGCCAATTTTTGCTGCAAATATCGGTGGTTAACATCCGATATCGCCCGCATTCAAAGCACCATCTGGGTCTGGGTCACGATCGCCACCAGCCGGCCCTCCTCGGTCTCGAGCCTGGTTTGCCAAACCTGCGTGCGGCGTCCCCGATGGATCGGCGTTGCGGTCGCGATGACGGTCGCGCCTTCTTTGGCGCCGCCGATGAAATTGGTCTTGCTTTCGATCGTGGTTGTGCCCTTGGCATCCTCCGGCAGGTTGATCACCGTTGCTGCGGCACCGACGGAATCTGCGAAGGCCATCACGGCGCCGCCATGGATGCTGTGGCTGACGGTGCAGAGGTCGGGACGGACCAGCATCTTGGCGACGACGCGGTCCTGATCTGCTTCGACGAACGTAACTCCCTTCAGTTCTGCGAAGGGCATCTTCATCGCTTGTATCTTTTCAAGCGGCGTCATGTCTTCCTCCTACTCTGTTATTGCCGCGAGATTTTCAAGTGCGGTGGCCCGTGACAAGCGCTGTTTTGTTCCGGTTGAGAATCGCCGCCGTCTCAATAGACTCGGCCCCAGCGCCATTTCGAACCGGAATCTCCGATGAAACGCAGCATCTCTTCTTCGAACGAGATTTTCGGCGATTGCCATCCCAGCCGGGCTGCGTTGACGGCGTGCTTTTTTCTGATGGCGTTCGGCTGTCTCGCGCCCGGATGGGTGCAAGGCGCGAAGGCGACGACGTTTGGGCGCGAACAGGATATTCCTGATCTGAAGCTCGGGCAGCGCGTCAAGGTCGACGACGGAACCTGCCCAGCGGGTCAGGTTAAGGAAGTAACCGGTGCAAAAATGACCGAGAGCGGCCTGGTGCGCGCATACAAATGCGTGCCGCGCCTGGGCATCAAACAGAAGTAAAGCCGAGCGAAATCCTGCGGGTCGGCCACCCGGCGACAGATCCTTGACCGCCTGCCATTCGCCATTCCGCACCGGCTAAATCGAGAATTTCAGGAACTTTCCCTATACCGGCGCGTTATGTGGAAAATTCGCCCGGGGGAACGTCATGGACAACGGCGGCAGCGTCGATGTCAGCGACCTCACCACGTTGAAGGTCGACGCCAGAAAAGTTTGCGGCGCGATGGCGGAGCAGCGGCGGCATGATGGCCGCGACAGCACTGAATCAGTGCCGCAGCAATTTGTGCATCTGGTTGGAAGTCGCGATCCGAACGCCCATCGAACAGCAGCGATGCGCGCCCGTTCTCAAAACCTCTGACCGCACCTTTATTCGATGAACTCGCCGCATTTCTGCACGGTGGTGTCGCCTGTGCCCCACGGCATGATCGGCACCGAGGAGGTCGAGTTTTTCGGCGAGCCTTCGATCAGCCTGTCCGAATAGACCATATAAACCAGCACGTTTCGCTTGGCGTCGCAGCCGCGCACGATTTGCATTTTCTTGAAGAAGAGCGATCGGCGCTGCCGGAACATGTCCTCGCCCTGCGCCATCTTGCCCTTGAAATGGATGGGGCCGATTTGCCGGCACGCCAGCGAAATGTCCGAGACCTCCTCGGCTATTCCGAGCCATCCCTTCACGCCGCCGCGCTCGGGCACCGTGAAGTGGCATGCCACGCCCTCCACCTCGGGATCATCGATTCCGTAGGTGGCAAGCTTGTCGTTCGGCGTGAGCCACTTGAACACCGTGGAGCGGCGAAAGATCAGGTCCGGCTCGTCGGCGGCCCATGCACCTGATTCGGTCGATATAAGCAGCACAGCCAGAAGCAGCAGTCTGATTCTCCATCCCCAAGTCCGAGGGTGGCGCGCAAGATGTGCCATGAAGGTCTCCAGATACCCGATTGCGAAATTATGGTGTCGGCGCGGCGGCTGCTTTTGCTTCATTTTAGGAACCGAGGAGCAACGGCAAACCTTTGATCTCACATAGCTTTGATCCAGGCTTCGCGGTGGGCGCCAGGAGGCAAGGATTGATGTGGAATTCGGATTGGCAAGCCCCGCTGATATCGCCGATGTAGGCACCGGCTCAAGCGAGCGGAAGGCCCGACTAGTCCCTTGTTAATGTTGGGTGAGGCTTTTTTGCTACGCTTGGACCCAAAAGCGCAGGCCGTGAAAGCGTCACGCTGGTGAACGCGAATCTCGTCTGCAAGATTGAACCAGACGTTGGAAGATGGAAGGCAGACGCGTGAGCCGACAAGACCTTGGTTTGGGACGTGGGCGGTTCTGGCGCCTTGCCATTTTTGCGGCAACCGGAACGCTCGGCGTCTCATCGCAGGCTGAAGCCGCCATTTTCTATTGGCAGGATTCGGCGCCCGCGACCGCGGAAGTAGCGCCAACGGCCCCGAAGCCGCAGGGACGGCGCGCCAAAGCGCAGCGTCATGGCGAAAAGAAATCGGCGATCGTCGAGAAGGACGCCAAGCCGCAGGGACCGCTGATCATCTCGGTATCGATCGCGCAGCAGCGGCTGCGGGTATACGACGCCAACGGGCTGTTTGCAGAATCTCCGGTCTCCACCGGCATGCCCGGTCATTCGACACCGATGGGCGTTTTCAGCGTCATTCAAAAACAGAAATTCCACCAATCCAACATCTACAGCGGCGCGCCGATGCCGTTCATGCAGCGGATCACCTGGTCCGGCATCGCCATGCACGCCGGCGTCGTGCCAGGTCATCCGGCCTCGCACGGATGCATCCGTCTGCCGATGGCGTTCGCCGTCAAGATGTATGGCTGGACGCGGATGGGCGCGCGGGTGATCATCACGCCGGGCGAGGTTACACCGGCGAACTTCTCGCATCCTCTTTTGGCCGCGATGAAGGTGCCGCCCCAGCCCGTTGCCGCACAAGAAACCAAGGCCGACGCCGCACCGCTTCAAATGCCCGAGAAGCCTGCAGCCCAAGCGATCGATGTCGCGCTGTCCGCCGATACCGCAATCGAACTGCGTCCGAGCGTCGGGCATACCGAGGACGTAAGGGCCGCAAGCGAGGCTTCGTCCAAGATCAAGACGGCTGACGCCAGCGGCGCAATGCCGGTCGCGATCCCGGCAAGCGCCGTCTCGGATACCGTGGCAAAACGCGAGCCAGCGCCGTCACAAACCGAGGTTGCCGCTCCAGACAAGACAGACCCCGCCAAGCAAGAGGCTGCAAGAATTGCAGCCGAGGCGGACGCGCGGCAAGAACAATCCGCTTCGAGCGCGGCGAAGGAGCCGAGCGCGACAAAAAACGGCGAGGCGGCTTCTGCGCCGACAAAGCCGTCGCAGGATGGCGCGCTTGAAGCGCAAACGACCAAGGCCGTCGACGGCGCTACAAAACCCGCCGAGCCAGTGGCAAACCTGCCCGCAAAGCTGGAGACGGCGAGCGAAGCGACGAAGCCGGGTGATGACAAACCGACTGACGCCGCGACCTCAGCGCCCTCCGACACATCCAAAGGAGCCAGCGTGCCGCCGCCGGCCGACGCGCCGCTCAAGGGCGATCTGAAGAACGATTTTGCGAAAGCCTATCTGGGACCGCCGATCAAGAAAACCGAACAGATCGCGGTCTTCGTCAGCCGCAAGGATTCCAAGCTCTATGTTCGCCAGAATTTCGCACCGCTGTTCGATGTGCCGGTGACTATCTCCGCGGACGAACGGCCGCTCGGCACGCATATTTTCACTGCACAAACCGACAAGGCTGACGGCAACGTGCTGCATTGGTCGGTGGTGTCTCTTCCTGCTCCCTCCAAAGCAGCCACCCGGCATGCCGATGAGACGCACACTTCACACGGCCGCAAGATCGCAAGCACAGCTTCATTGGAAGCAAAGCCGGGGCCCGCACCCGACAGCCCGGCTGAAGCACTGGACCGCCTCAACCTGCCTGCCGAAGTCATGGCCAAGATCTATGAGGCGGTTTCAACCGGCGGATCGATCATCGTCTCCGATCAGGGCATAGCGGGCGGCGAAACCGGCGAAGGCACCGATTTCATCGTTTCGCTGCGTTAGTGTATCTCACTTTCACTGCCCCTTCGAAAAACCGGTTTCCAATCCGTTTGGCCGTGCGTAAAACACGGCCGGCATGACCCCTTCTCCGTCCGCAGCGCCCGCGCGCGCCCGCTCTGATGCTCTCGCGCCGCTGACGTTTCTTGGCTGGCGATGGGGCTTGGTCGCGATCGTCTTCAGCCTTGCGGCATCATTCTTCCTCTACGGTTATGCCGTGGTCTATTGGCGCAACGCCGATATGGACTTCATGGTGATCTACAGCGCGCTTGCCCTCAACGACGGCAAGCCGCAGCAGTTCTTCGACCACACCGGCTATCTTACGATCGTCTCCATCAAAGTCTGGTTCGAGCTGCTGCATGGGCTCGGCCTGCTCGATTCCTGGTCGTTGTCGAGCATGCCGCCGGCCTCCGATGCCTCCGCCTTCGATGCGGCGATGACGAGCGCCGTGCGCGCAGGCCGGCTGCTTGCCTGGCTGATCGCAACCACCACCGTGCTGATCTTTGCGAGCCTGATCCGCGCCATCGTCCGCGACTGGCGTGTCGCGCTCATCGCAACCTTTGCCTTCGCGTTCTCCGGCGCCCTCGCCGTCCACCTGCGCATCCTGCGCACCGAACTTGTCGCCGCCTGCCCGGTCCTGTTCGCGCTGATGATCCTGATCGTGGTCGGCCGATGCGCGAGTGTCGGACGGCCGCTCTGGCTGGCGCTTGCGGCCGCGCTTTGCGTGCTTGGGCTGGAAAACAAGGTTCAAGCCATCCTGCTTATTGCGGCATTGCCGGTACTCATTTTGCCGTTCGGAGGCGCTGCAAGCGCAAGCGTCGCCTTTTGGCGAGGCCGCCGTGCTCTCGCAGCGGCAATGGCGTCGGTCGGCGCCGCGGTCGCTGCAGGCTATGCGGCCTGGCCCTTGATAGCGACCGGCTTTGATCGCACCCTTCTGGATGCAGCCGCCTTTCACCCGCTGCTGCTTGGCCACTTCGGCATCTATCAGACGATGCTGCTGCTTCTGATTGGCGGCTGCATGCTGGCCTATGCCGCGATCTGGCGCATCAGCGCGGCCGAAACCTTCGTGTCGACGACCTTGGTCGCCGCCGGCGCGCTGGTAGCGCTGCTCGCCCTCAACCTCGACTACAACACGAACAATGTGATTGCGGTATTCAATCCGCTGGAAAAGATGTTGAAGTTTGTCGATGCGCCGACCGCCGCGGCCGCGAACAAATCAGGACTTGCAGACATTTTCTGGCTGCTGCTCGACGGCATCGCTTCGGTCGCCGCCCGGTATTCTTTCGTGCTGCATTCCTCGCCGCGCCCGACCGTCTTCCTGACCTGGCTGATCGTGCCCGGCATTGTCTATGGGTGGAGACGGGGCGAGAGGCAGGCCGCGATCCAGGCATCCCTGCTGTTGATGGTCGCGATTGGCATCGACGCGTTAGGCGTGCGACGCGGGTTAAAATCCGAGTACTTCATTTTCACCGACCCGCTGATCATCCTTGCGGGCGCCGTTCTGCTCGATCGCTTGGTCGAGCTGCGCTTTCACAAATGGGCGTTTCCGATCGCGATGGTTCTCTTCGCATTGCAAATCGTGGTCGGCCAGGCTGAACCCATCAAATATGCGCTTCAGCGCCGCGGGCCGGAGCAGGTTTGCGAATGGAACCAGCATTACATGCCGCTGTTGCCACTACCCTGGTGCCCGGGCGCCCGCTCCTGAGAGACCGTACGCTGTCTTCGGAACCAGACACCGGAGAATCCCGGAGTGTGCCAAAGCCGATATAGCCTTACGCGGCAACTCGGCTATGATGGATCGCAGTGGGGAAATCGCGCGGCAGGCCACAAGAAAGCCAACGCACGGCGCGGTCAGCAAACAAGGACATCAAGATGCGAATTGCGGCGGGACTGATCATAGCAGGCGCGATTTCACTCTACGCCACCGGGGTGGCACTGTCGCAGACCCCGCCCGCCAAAGCCGATGCCGCGCCCGCCGCCGCGGCAAGCCCGGCGCCGGCCGCCAAGCCTGCGTCAGCCAAAATGCCCTGCTCCAATCCCGATGCGCTCGGAATCAGTCGCGTCGTCGAGATCGACACCACGGGCGGCCCGGGCTTCGGTTTCGAACATTTCAAGCAGCTGGATTTTCTGCGCGACAAGGAAGTCGTGCTGACCTTTGACGACGGCCCGTGGCCGGAGAACACACCCAACGTCCTCAAGGCGCTGGCGAACGAATGCACGACCGGAATTTTCTTCTCGATTGGTAAGCACGCCACCTATTACCCCGAAATCCTCAAGCAGGTCGCCGCCGCCGGCCACACCATCGGCGCTCACACCTGGTCGCATGCCACCCTCACCAACAAGAAGCTGAGCGAGGACCAGCGCAAGGAAGAAATCGAGAAGGGCTTTTCTGCAGTCAAATGGGCGCTTGGCGCCCCGCCCGCGCCGTTCTTCCGCTTCCCGGCGCTGCAGCACCCGCCGGAAATGGTGACTTACCTCGGAACGCGGAACATCGCGATGTTCTCCTGCGATCTCGATTCCTTCGACTTCAAGGCGCGTAATGCGCAGCAGGTCATCGACGTCACGATGAAGAAGCTGGACAAGCTCGGCAAGGGCATCATTCTGATGCACGATTTCCACAAGCACACCGCCGAAGCCTTGCCGGCATTGCTCCGCAAATTGAAGGATAGCGGCTACAAGATCGTTCAGATGAAGGCCAAGGCGCCGGTCCAAACCCTTCCGCAATATGACGAGGAACTTCTGAAAGACGTGAAGCTGCCGACGGTCAGCGCGCGGCCGGTGTCGAGCGTCGTTCAGACGATTTCGGAATAGTCGTCGCGGTCACAATACACAGTGCCGGTATTCCGCATTGACGGCTATGTCATCGTGTCCGCCGACGGCATGTTGGCGGATGCGAGCGGCGTGATGCCGGAAGCGCTGAAATTCGAGGGTGACAAGACCTTCTTCACGGCGGCGCTGGATCGGGCCGACCTGATCGTCCACGGCAAGCATTCTCATGAAGGTCAGCCGAATTCACCTCTGCGAAGACGCATCGTCTTGACGCGGAAGATTTCAGGCGTTGCCGACGATCCGAGCAGTCCCAAGACGACCTTATGGAATCCGACTGGCGCGCCTTTCGAGACGGCTTGCGCCCATGCTGGGGTCGGCGCCGGCACGATCGCGATCATCGGCGGTCCCAGCGTGTTCGACATGTTCATGGACCGCTACGACACGTTCTGGCTGTCGCAGGCACCGAACGTAAGGCTCCCCGACGGAGAACCGGTCTTCTCCGGTGTGCCGCAGCGGACGCCGCAGCAGGTCCTCGCCAGCCACGGCCTCAATCCCGGCCCAAGTCAGCTCCTCGACGCCAATCACAGCGTGACCGTCACGCCGTGGCTGCGGACGACGCCCTAGAGGTCCGATTCTAACGGTCGCATCGACGGACTCGCGGCGAGGCGGGTACCGAATGCCCAATCCACTCCACTAGACGTCATAAGCGGGTTCCTGAATTTTCGCGGTCCGGCTGGACCCGGCAATCATGAGCAAGGCGCCGATCAACGAAAGGTTTTTCAGCGCGTGGACCAGATTGCCCCGTGCTTCCGGTCCCGCCTGGTTCCAGAAGTCGTGGAAATAGAACGTCGCGGCCGCCACGAACAGGATCAGGATGATCGCGAAGAAGCGTGCACCAAAATTCAGCGCGATCATCAGGCCGCAGACCACCTCGATCACGCCGGATGCAATCGCAAGCAACTGCGCCCACGGCATGCCTGTAAGCGTTTCAAGCTGCGCGGTATAGGGAGCCACGATCGCGGGCAAGACGATCTTCTCCGTCATCTGGGCTGTTGCCGATAGGTCCAGGAGCTTGGAAGCCCCCGAGAAAACGAAAAGCACGGCGAACAGAATTCGTCCAAGGGTAACAAACGCTGGCATTATCGGCCTCTCGCTTCAATAAGACGGCACCAGGTCGCAAGCTCAGGGATGGCGGAGCGATTATGGGCGTTCCGCGCGGGCTTTTCAAACAATCCGTCGATTCCTCCTTGCCAGAGCGCAGGCTCTGACTTTCGCTGCCAGCCCCGGCCGGACCGCTAGACAAACAGCGAAGGCTGCTGGCGCCCGGCCAGCTCCTGCGCCTCGACGGCGGCGATCGCCGTCATGTTCAGGATGCCGCGCGCGGTCACCGATGGCGTGAGAATATGGGCAGGTCGTGACGTTCCAATGAGAATCGGGCCGACCGGCAGCGCGTCGGCCACCGCCTTGATCATCTGATAGGCGACATTGGCGGTATCGAGATTGGGCATGATCAGGACGTTTGCAACGCCCTCGAGATGTGAATGCGGCAGCACCAGCTTGCGCGCCGCCTCCAAAAGGGCCGTATCTGCCTGCATTTCGCCATCCGCCTCGATCTCGGGATGTTTTTCGCGCAGCAGGGCCGTGGCCCGTCGCATTTTCCGTGACGACTCCGTGTCATAGCTGCCGAAATCGGAGTGCGACACGAAGGCGATTTTGGGCTTGATATTGAAGCGCTGAACATGAACCGCGGCCAGCGCCGCCATTTCGGCGATCTCTTCGGCGTTCGGGTTCGGCCGCACCTGGGTGTCGGCGATGAAATAAGCGCCCTTGGTCGTAATCATCAAAGCGAGCGCCGCGAAATCGCTCACGCCGTGCCGGAAGCCGATGATTTCCCGGACATGGCGCAGATGGCTCATGAAGCGGCCTTCGACGCCGCAGATCATGGCATCGGCTTCGCCGCGGCTGACGGCCAGCGCCGCAATCACGGTCGCATTGGTGCGCACCACCGTGCGCGCCGCATCGGGCGTCACGCCGTGCCGGCCCGCAATGGTGATGTAGGACTGAACGTAGGAGCGATAACGGGGATCGTCCTCGGGATTGATGAGGTCGAAATCCTTGCCGGGCTTGATCGCAAGACCGAACCGCTTGATCCGCGCCTCGACCACCGAAGGACGACCCACCAGGATCGGCCGGGCTACGTTTTCTTCCAGCACCACCTGCGTTGCGTGCAGCACGCGCTCGTCTTCACCCTCGGCGTAGATGACCCGCACCGGTTGGGTCTTCGCCTTGGCGAAGACGGGCTTCATGATCAGGCCGGAGCGGAACGCAAAGCGCTCGAGCTGCGCAGCATAGTCCTCGAATTTCGCGATCGGTCGCGTTGCCACACCGGAGTCCATCGCCGCCTTCGCCACGGCCGGCGCAATGCGCAGAATCAACCGCGGATCGAACGGTCCCGGAATCAGCGACCCCGGCCCAAAGCCCTGCGCCTGCCCGCTGTCGAAACCGGGCGCGAGCGCATCGACCGGCGGATCACGCGCGAGCTGCGCAATGGCATCGACCGCCGCCTTCTTCATCTCCTCATTGATCGCGGTCGCGCCAACATCGAGCGCACCGCGGAAGATGAACGGGAAACACAGGACGTTGTTGACCTGATTGGGAAAGTCTGAACGGCCGGTGCAGATCATTGCATCGGGACGCGCCTTTCGCGCCTCGTCGGGCATGATCTCCGGATTCGGATTGGCGAGCGCCATCACCAGCGGATGGTCCGCCATCTGCTTGACCATTTCCGGCGTCAGCACGTTCGGCGCGGACAGACCGAGGAAAATATCGGCGCCCGGAATCACATCGGCCAGCACGCGCTTATCGGTCTTCTGCGCGTAGACCGACTTCCAGCGGTCCATCAGCTTCTCGCGGCCCTCGTAAACGACGCCTTCGATGTCGCAGACAAAGATGTTCTCGCGCCGCGCGCCCATCGACACCAGAAGATTGAGGCAGGCGAGCGCCGCGGCGCCCGCGCCCGAACAGACGATCTTGACGTCCGATAGCTTCTTGCCGTTGAGGAACAGCGCATTGGTGATCGCCGCGCCGACGATGATGGCCGTGCCATGCTGGTCGTCGTGAAACACCGGAATCTTCATCCGGGCCTTGAGCTGGGCCTCGATCTCGAAGCAGTCCGGCCCCTTGATATCTTCGAGATTGATGCCGCCGAAGGTCGGCTCGAGCGCGGATACGGTCTCAACCACGCGCTCGATGGTGTCGGCAGCGATTTCGATAT
>NZ_DASSRP010000349.1:0-13919 GCF_035701725.1 Bradyrhizobium sp. | reverse complement strand
GCTTGAGACCTCGCGCCGCATCCAGCTTCGCAATCGTCCGGCGCTCAATCGGCTCAACGCCTGATCGCGCGCACCAGGATCAGGCGGAGGCCCAAGCGGCCTCCGGCGGCTCCTTTGCTAAAACAGCGACGCGCCGGGGCTTGAGGGAGGGCTAACTTGGGCTACGGCTAAAGGCGCCGGAACAACCGGCCCAGCCCGAACCAGTCGAACTTCGGCGGCCGAAGGACGTCAGCCAGGACATCCATCCCGGCTTTTTGAAAATCAACGAACGTGCGTTTTCCACGATTGGCGCATTCAATCATGGCGGCGCCGATTTCTTTGCGAAGATTGGAAGCATCCTTTTCCGCGGGGATGCGGTTGCAGACATATTCCAATGCCGCCGTCATATTGGCGATCGTGTTCTGATCGAAATCGGTCAGCATTATCGCTTTCGCGCCGCTGGCCCGCGAATGGAGCCGATCCGCGCCCGTAAAGATGATATCCTGGCAATATCGGCTTTATGGCGTAGCGATCAGCGCCAGTCAATTTTGGACGAAGGCCCGCGCCTCAAATCGATGAAGTGGTTTTCCGAGCAGGCGAGGCAATGAACCATTTCATGGCTCAAATTCTCGGAGTTGAACGCTTCTTCGGCCACAAGTCCCTGGACCTTTTGACCTGTCCGAGGGCAGTCGAATAAGACGGGACGCCAGCGCCGTTGATCGGTCATCTTTACTCCAAACGGTTGCGCAGATTGCGTGTTCGCATTCCGCGCAACGTCCCCTTCCGTCAGGCCGCCTCGTGGTAGGGCGGCTGCGTACCTGCCGCGGCTTGCTTGGCGGTGCGCTCGCTGATCCACTTGCTGGTGGTGTGATCGGCCCAGGCAACGACGAATGCGAACACTAGGAAAATGACGCACACGCCAGTCGCGACAAGAATGGCATCCATGGGCATTTGGTCCTCCAAACGTTGAGGAACCAAGATTGGGCAAAATTCTGGTGGCCCATTTGATCTGAATCAAATGGGCCACCAGAACGCCATCGCTGGTATGCCGATATTCTTCGAAGTCCGCAGCCGCCTATCGCGCGGCTTCCATGTCTTCCGGGGATTCGACGTAGAAACCCGAATAGCTGTCGACCAGGCAGAGGTGATCGTGCACCTCCTTGACGCCGGCGGTATTTTGAGCGGCGACGATGGTGGCCTGGCGGGCCTTGTCCGTCGTGATGATGCCATGGAGATGGACCACGCCGTGACGGACGGTCACCTCAAAGCCGATCGGCCGCCAATCCGTCGCATTTACCAAGCGGGTGAGGCGGCTACGAATATGGTCGTCGTCCGCCGTCGGGTCCGGGATCTCGTGCGCCATGCTCGCGACCGCCTGCAGCAGGTTTGATCGCGTAACGATTCCGGTCAGCGTGTTGCCACGCAGGACGGGCACGCGCTTGATGCCCTTCTTCTCCATCAGCCTGACGAGTTCCTCAAGCGGGGCCTGTTCGTCCACGGTGATCGGATCTTCGGTCATGACGTCTTCGACCTTGCGGCCGCGTTCGTGGACAAAATCGGCGGCGGCTCGGCCCGGGCCGACCAGGAATTGCAGCCAGGCCGGTCGCTTGCGTCCCGTGCCGATTTCGCTGCGGCGCAGAAAATCGCTCTCCGAGACGATGCCGACCAGCTTGCCGGTATCATCCATGACCGGCAGGCCGCTGACATGGGTCTGAAGCATGATCTTGGCCGCTTCTTCAATCGATGTGTGTGGCGTAACGGTAATGACGTCCTTCGTCATGATGTGATGAGCGCGCATGGCATGCCTCCGCGAGAAATCGATGGGGCCACCCTAGGTGGGTTTGCCGATCGCGTTTTGACCTACCGCAACCCGCCCATGGGGCTCAGGGAACGCTGGGCTGCGTTTCAGTGAGGGGTATCCAGCCGTTTTCGCCGCGCTGAAACAGCGGACATCCAAAGGCGGCGCGAACCGCAAGCGGTGTCGGCAGGGTTGCTAGCGTCGCTTCCCATCGGTTGGTTTGCTTCATGGCGACGACCATGCCTGCAACCTCGGCGCCGGTCTTTTGCAACAGACGCACTGCGGCGAGCGCGGTCAAGCCGCTCGAGATCGCATCGTCGACCAGCACCACGCGCCGACCCGCAATCAAAGGCTTGAGGTTCGGGTCGAGGCGCAATTGCTTGCCGGGCTCCGGGCTGGTGATGGAGCTGACGGGTGCGCAAAGCGTGTCGTCGTACCAGAACTTGCGCGAGTAGCCGAGTGGGGCGTAACGCGGCTGTCCCAGCCGCTCGGCCACCAACGCGGCAAAGGCCAGGCCAAGCGTCGGCAATCCGACGATGATCTCGGCGCCGAGTGTACGCGCCTGCGTCGCCATATGGCCGGCCAGGGCTGCGACAACGGAATGGGCCGCCTGGTTGGCGATGAGCGAGGCGACGGCGCGATCGCCCTCCGGCAATCGGCGTAGTGGCAGAACGAGAAAGCGTCCGCATGGCAGCCGCGCCGGATAGCCGAAGCGGTACGGTGGCAAGGCGCTGAAGCGGGCCGGAATCCCGGCCGTCAGCTCCTGCCAGTAGGCGGTGGTCGGCTCGGTATAGGTCTCGTTCAGGCTCACGGCACCGCCGCATCATTGGATAGTGATAATCGAATGTCCGCCGCAAGGCCGCGGCGGTGCAATCGGCAATCCCAATGATAGCGGCTGGCGGGCGGCCAAGACCAGCGCGGCGTGGCCGGTATCAGCTCCTGCCGCGAGAGCGGCAATGCGAACGTATTCAATATTGCGGGTCGTACATCTGGGATTCGATGAAGGCCATCAGGTTATTCGGCTTCGGCGTCGTGGCAAGACCGTGCTTGTAGGCCACGCCGGCGACGGCGGACGCAATATGCGCCGAGACTTCGCGAATTCTCGGTAGTGCCGGATAGAGGCTGCCCTGCTCGATGTCTTCCGGCGTAACGAGATAAGCGAGCGTATGGGCGGCGGCCATGAACATCTCGTCGGTGACGAGCTTTGATCCGCTGGCGACTGCGCCGAGCCCAACGCCGGGGAAGATGTAGGAGTTGTTGCCTTGTCGCGGCACGAAGGTCTTGCCGTCGAGTTGGACCGGATCGTAGGGGCTGCCACAGGCAAACAGAGCCCGGCCGTCGGTGTAGCGATAGGCCTCCTCCGCCGAGCACTCCGCCTTTGAGGTCGGATTGGAGAGCGCGAATATGATCGGCCGATCGTTGATCTCCGCCATCGTTTTCAGGATTTCCGCCGTGAAGGCGCCGCCAACGGCCGCGACGCCAATGATGGCGGTTGGTCGCAGCGTGCGGATTGCGGTCAGGAAATCATCGAGCGGGGTGTGGTCGTGGGCGTAACGCAATTTGTGCTCGGTGAGGCCGGCTCGTCCCTTGACGACGAGGCCACGCGAATCCACGAGCCAGTTGCGCTTGATCGCTTCAGCTTCGGAAAGGCCTTCAGCCATCATCGCCGAGACGATGAGATCGGCGATGCCGGTTGCGGCTTCGCCGGCCCCCAGGAACAGGATCTGCTGTTCGGAAAGATTGCCGCCACGGATACGCAGCGCGGAGAACAGCCCGGCCAGCGCCACGGCGGCGGTCCCCTGAATATCGTCGTTGAAGACCGGGATATCGTCGCGGTACTTGTGAAGCAAACGGAATGCCGAGTGATTGGCGAAATCCTCGAACTGGATCAGCACGCCGGGGAAGGCGCTGCGGGCCGCGGTAACGAATTCATCGACGAAATCATCGTAGGCCTGGCCGCTCAGGCGCTTCTGGCGCAGGCCGATGTAATAGCGGTCGTTGAGCAGATCCTGGTTGTTGGTACCGACGTCCAACACGATCGGCAAGCAGTTTTCGGGATGGATGCCCGCGCAAGCCGAATAAAGCGACAGCTTGCCGACCGGAATGCCCATGCCATGCGCGCCGAGGTCGCCGAGGCCGAGGATACGCTCGCCGTCCGTGACGACGATAAGCTTGGCCTCATAGGGCCAGTTGCTGAGCAGTTCGGCGATGCGCCCACGATCATTGGCGCTGATGAACATGCCGCGCGGGCGCTGGAAAATCAGGCCGTAACGTTGACAGGCGAGGCCTACCGTCGGCGTGTAGATCAGCGGCTGGATTTCATCGATGTTGTCGCAGACGACGCGGAAGAACAGCGCCTCGTTGCGATCGTGCAGCGAGTTCAGCGCGATATATTTTTCCAGATCATTGGGCAGGCTGCGCAGATTGGTCAGGACGCGCGTCGCCTGCTCCTCCATCGAGAGCACATGGGCCGGCAAAAAGCCGCGCAGGCCAAGTTCGTCGCGCTCGGCTTCCGTAAAGGCCGTGCCCTTGTTGAGGAGCGGATCGCGCAGCAGCGCCAGCCCACGCGGAGGGTCCATCGTCTTCGAATTCGGCATTGCCCGGACTGGCGCGGTCATGTTTCCTCTCCCGTCTCTTTTAGCTTTTTTGTCTCGTTTGGCTTTCGCCGTCCGATCGAACGGCAGGCAGCCACTTTGCGAACATTGAGACCATTTGGTTCTCTTCCGCAATCGGTTTGCATTGACCAGAATTTACCGCCGAACGCAACACCGGCCGTTGGCCCATGGCGGGACATGAACGCGCAGATGTTGTCATCACGTCAGGGCAGCCATGACGGGACATGTTCGGTCTTGATCCGAATTGACTCCAAACAAAACGATTCTATGACTTGATGACCAGAATTGCGCTGCAAAAACGTGCCCGGTTTTTGTTCATTGCAGCGCGAAATAAAAGCAACCGGAAAGCTAGTGCGACGAATTTGCAGCTCCTATTAGGTTGGCCGCGCGTGGGTCATAGGAGCTTCAGACTCAAAGCCGCGCTAGAACCAATAAGTTGCTGGAGCTCCTTTGATTCCGAAGTTCGTATCAGAGGTCGCCGCGAAAGGTTACGAACTTCGGAATCGGAGCTCTAGTCGATGCGTATTGTCAATGTTGCGGCCGCCCAGATGGGCCCCATCCAGCGTGCCGAGAGCCGCCAGGCTGTCGTTCCGCGCATGATCGCGCTGATGGATGAAGCCAAGCGCCGCGGTGCCGATCTGATCGTCTATCCGGAGCTGGCCTTGACGACGTTTTTCCCGCGTTGGTACATGGAGGATCAGGCGGAGGTCGATGCCTGGTTCGAGCGCGAAATGCCGAATGCGGCCACCGCCCCGCTGTTTGCGCGTGCCGCCGAGCACAGAATCGCGATGAGTTTTGGCTATGCCGAACTGACGCCGGACGGCCACCATTTCAACACCTGCATCCTCACCGACAAGTCCGGCAAGATCGTCGGCAAATATCGCAAGACGCATCTGCCCGGCCATTCCGAGTTCGATCCGGAGCGGGCCTTCCAGCATCTGGAAAAGCGCTATTTCGAGCCGGGCGATACCGGCTTTCCGGTCTGGCGCAATCTGGGCGGCATCTTCGGCATGGCGATCTGCAATGATCGCCGCTGGCCCGAAACTTATCGCGTGATGGGCTTGCAGGGTGTCGAGATGGTCGTGCTCGGCTACAACACGCCCTCGGTCAATTCGCAGAAGAGCGAGGAGGGACCGGAAAAGCGGCTGTTTCACAATCGCCTCTCCGTTCAGGCCGGGGCCTATCAAAATGCCACCTGGGTCGTTGCGGTCGCCAAAGCAGGCGTCGAGGACGGTTTCCCGCTGATCGGCGGCAGCCTGATCGTCGATCCCAACGGCGAGATTGTCGCGGAGGCCCAGACCGAAGGCGACGAACTGCTGGTTCACCCTTGCGACCTCGACGCGACCGTTTTCGGCAAAAAGACCATCTTCGACTTTGCCCGGCACCGGCGCATTGAGCATTATGGGTTGATCACGAGCCGGGTCGGCGCCGTTCCGCCCCCGGAAAGTTGAGCTGATCCGATGTCAGGATTTCTGCTCAAGGATCTATCGCGGCAGGATCGCTACAAGCTGCTCTGCGCCGTCGTGGTGCCGCGGCCGATCGCGCTGGTGACGACGCTCGATGTCAACGGTGCCGTCAACGCCGCACCGTTCAGTTTCTTCAATGTCTTTTCCGAAGACCCGCCACTGATCGTGCTCGGCCTTCAGCACAAGCCCGATCGCACACCCAAGGACACCACGCGCAACATCGAGCGCGAGGGTGAATTCGTGGTCCAGATGGTGGACGAAGCGCTGGCGAAAGCGATGAACGACTGCGCCGTCGATTTTCCTTCCGGCGAAAGCGAAGTGGACACGCTAGGACTTGCTACTCTGCCTTCGGTCGACGTCAAGGTGCCGCGCCTTGCGGCAGCGCCGTTTGCGCTGGAATGCAAACGCACAGTTTCGCTGGCGTTTGGTCCGGGCCGCCAACTGATGGTGGGCGAAGTGCTGCGGGTTCATGCGCGCGAAGGCTTGCTCGACACCCAGACCATGTATGTCGACTTCGCCGCGTATCGGCCGATCGGCCGCCTGTTCGGCAATCTCTATAGCTATCAGCGTGAGCCGTTCACCATGGTTCGCGAGACCCACGCGGAGTGGACAGCGCGCCTCGATACCGAAGCCCAGGAGGGAAACTAGTTCCGCGAAAGCTGCACGGTTCCGAGCGCCATGGCGGCAGCGGCCTGGGTCGGATCGATCACCGGAATCTGGAGTGCATCTTCGAGGCCGCGGCGCAGGCGCGCCATGCCGGCGCAGCCCATGACGATGGCGCCGGCGCCGTCCTCTTCTTTCAGGGCGCGCCCGACCTCGATCATCTTGGCCAGGGTTCCTTCGCCGGAGGCGGTCTCCGCGACGCTCATATTGAGCGGCCGTTCGCCGGCCAGCCGATCCATCAGTCCCATCTGGCGCAGATAACGAAGATGCCGGCGGATCGAGCGTTGCGCGATGGCGATGACGCCAAAGGTTTCGGCCCGCGTCATCGCGGTCAGCACGCCGCATTCGGCGATGCCGAACACCGGCCGGTCGGTGCCTTCGCGGCAGACATGCAGGCCGGGGTCGCTGTAGCAGGCGATGACAAAGGCGGACGCGCTGTTGTCGCGTTCGATCAGCCGCCGCAGCGGCATCGCCACGCTATCGACGTCGGCCTGGCTCTCGATTCCATAAGGGCCCTCGGCGAGAGTGGTGCAGGCGATTTCCGGCCCGTCGGCGAAATTGAGCGGCTTCAGCGCATCCTCCAAG
This sequence comes from Bradyrhizobium sp., assembly GCF_035701725.1. GTDB lineage: Bacteria > Pseudomonadota > Alphaproteobacteria > Rhizobiales > Xanthobacteraceae > Bradyrhizobium. The sequence continues at coordinate 6,813 of NZ_DASSRP010000349.1, read as the reverse complement.
CCCTTGGTCACGGTGGTGTTGGAGTTGGGATTGATGACGAGGATGCGCGGGCGGGACATGTCTCTTCCTTGCAAACCAGCTATGGCTTGCAGCTCTTAGCATAGTTTGCAAGGTTTCGAATGCGGGTTTTACGCAACCCGATCTCGCGTTTCTGTTCCGGAGAATTTTCATGGCCGATCCCGTCTATGACCTCGTGATCCGCGGCGGACGCGTGGCGACCGTGTCAGACGTTTTCGAGGCGGATGTCGGCGTTTCCGGCGAGACCATCGCCGCCGTCGGCCGCAATCTGCCGGCCGGGCGACATGAGATCGGCGCGCGCGGCAAGCTGGTTCTGCCTGGCGGCGTCGATAGTCACGCCCATATCGAGCAGCTTTCGGCGGCGGGCATCATGAATGCCGACACCTTCGAAAGCGCGACGACCTCGGCAGCTTTCGGCGGCACCACGACCGTCATCTCGTTCGCGGCTCAGCACGTCGGTATGCACCTCCCGCAAGTCGTGAGCGACTATCACGCGCTCGCCCGCAAGGGCGCAGTGATCGATTACGCCTTTCATATGATCATTGCCGATCCGACGCCGGAGACACTCGCCCACGACATTCCGGCGCTGGTGAAGCAAGGCCATGCCTCGATCAAGATCTTCATGACCTACGACCGGCTGAAGATCGACGATGAGCCCTTGCTCGACATTCTGGTGGCGGCGCGCGAATCCGGCGCGATGCTGTGCGCGCACGCCGAGAACCACGGCATCATTGCCTGGATGGTCAAAAGGTTATTGGCGCGCGGCTATACCCATCCGAAATATCACTCGATCAGTCACGCCCGCTTTTCCGAGGCCGATGCGTTCAATCGCCTGATCGGCATGGCGGCGCTGGTCGACCAGCCGATCATGATCTTTCATGTCTCGACCGCCGAAGGCGCCAAAGTGATCCGCCAGGCGCGCGGGGAGGGGCTGAAGGTATTTGCCGAGACCTGTCCGCAATATCTGTTTCTCACGGCCGAGGATCTCGACAAGCCCGGCGCCGAAGGCGCGAAATGGATGTGCAGTCCGCCGCCGCGCACATCAGCCGATCAGGAAGCGCTGTGGCAGGCGCTCGCGCTCGGCGATCTCCAGACCATCTCGTCGGATCACGCCCCCTACCGTTTCGATCAAACCGGCAAGTTGCGCGCCGGCCCCAATCCGAACTTCAAGCAAGTGGCGAATGGGTTGCCGGGGCTGGAAGCCCGGCTGCCACTTCTGTTCGACGCGATGGTGTCGAAGGGACGTTTGGGTCTAGAGAAATTCGTTGAGCTGACCGCGACGGCACCCGCAAAAATCTACAACCTGCATCCGCGCAAGGGTTCGATCGCGATCGGCGCCGATGCCGACATCGCGATTTGGGACCCTTCGCGCGAGGTCACGTTGTCGGACGCGATGATGCACGATCTGACCGGCTATACGCCGTTCGCCGGACGAAAGCTGCGGGGCTGGCCGGTCACGGTGCTGTCGCGGGGCCGGACCGTCATTGCGGACGGCAAGCGGATGGCGAATGCGGGATCGGGGAAATTCCTGGCACGCGCCGGCGGTGAGGCGGCAAAGCCGACGGGGCGGCTGGTCGCGGACATGAATCCGGAGACCAACTTCGGCGCGAAATTGCTCTAGGCATTGTCGACCTTGAAGCACGGGGGCTTGCGGCATTGAACATTCTGATCTTTGGCGGCACCGGTTTCGTCGGGATCAATATCGCGTCCGCTTTGCTGGCGCGGGGCCATGCCGTGGCCTTGTTCGATCGCGGCAGCTTGCCTCGCGCGGCCGCGAAAGAGTTCGAAGCGTTTGGTCCTCGGCTGAGCGTCATTGCAGGCGATGTCACGGATCGGAGCGCCATCGAACAGGTCATCGCGCGCGGCTTTGATGCGATCGTGCTCGGCGCAGCCATTACGGCGGGCGCGGCGCGCGAGGCCGTCGATCCGCAGTCGATCCTGCAAGTCAACCTGATGGCGCAAGTGCCGATTCTGACGGACGCGCATCGTCATGGGGTGCGGCGGGTCATCAATCTGTCGTCCGGGTCGGCATTTGGCGCAGCCGCATTCCGCCATGCGCTCCTCGACGAAGAGATGCCGTGTGAACCGGTTTCGCTTTACGCCATCACCAAGCACGCGTCCGAACGCGTGGTGGCGCGGCTGGCCGCGCTGTGGGGTGCGGATCTTGTCAGCGTGCGACTGAGCGGTGTGTTCGGACCATGGGAGTACGCCACGGGCGTGCGCGATACCATGAGCCCGCAGTCTCAGATCGTCGCGGCTCTGCGGCAACGGAAACAGGCGGTGCTGCCCCGCCCGGGCATGCGCGATTGGATCTATGCGCCCGATGTCGCCGACGCCGTGACGGTATTGGTCGAGGCGGCAAAACCGAAGCACGGCCTCTACCACATCTCGACCGGGCAGGAGTGGACCGCGCTCGAATGGGGGCGGCACCTCGCCGATCTCAATCCCGGTCTCGTCTGTCGTCTCGCCGGCCCCGGCGAAACGCCGAATGTTAATCTGCATAGCGATGCCGATCGTGCGCCGCTTTCGACTTTGCGCCTGGCGGAGGAATTCGGCTGGCGGGCGCGCTTTGGCTGCGCGGATTCGGCCCAAGACCTGCATGACTGGTGGCTCCGCCACGGAGAGGGGATGTGACATGCGGCTGAGAGACTGCGTCGCCATCGTGACCGGTGCGGGCTCGGGTATCGGCCGCGCCAGCGCGGTGTTGTTCGCCCGCGAAGGCGGCTTCGTCGCGTTGGTCGATCGCGATGACGCCGGCATACGGGAGACGCTCGATGCCATTCGCGCGCTCGGCGCCGAAGGCGCCGCCTATCACGGCGATGTCGGGGAGCTCGCGTTCGCCGAGGCGACGGTGGAAGATGTCGTGTCCCGGCACGGCCGTCTCGACGTGTTGATGCTGGCTGCCGGCTGGTCCTGTGGCGGCACCGTCATCACGACCGATCCTGCCGACTGGGATGCGGTGTTTCGCACCCACGTCGGCGGTACCTGGCTTTGGGCGCGCGCGGCGATCCCGCAGATGCAGCGTCAGGCAAAAGGTTCGATCGTCACGGTCGCGTCGCAACTCGCGATCGCCGGCGGCAAGGGCAACAGTGCCTATATCGCGGCCAAGGGCGCCATCATCAGCCTGACCCGGACCATGGCGGTCGATTTCGCGGGCGACGGCATCCGCGTCAACGCGATTGCGCCGGGCGCGATTGAGACCCCGATGCTGAAGCGGAGTTTTGCCCGGCATGCGGATTCGGAAAGCGCGCGCGAAGCTTCGCGTCATCGCCATGCCATGAAGCGGTTCGGCCAGGCGGAAGAAGTCGCTGAAGCCGCGCTCTTTCTCGCCAGCGATGCGTCATCCTTCACGACCGGCACCGTTCTACCGGTCGACGGAGGCTGGCTTGCCGCCTGAGCCAAATCCGCGAAATCTGGACGCAGACGAGGCGTTGGCCACGCTCGAAGCCCAGGTGCGCGACGATCTCGCCAAGATCGCGCATCCGTCGGCGCCCTGGCTCGAGCCGAAAATTGGACCGGATGGCAAGCCTGCGCTGGATGTTCTGATCGTCGGTGGCGGACAATCGGGGCTCGCTACGGCTTTCGGCCTGAAACGCTCGCAGGTCACCAACATCCTGGTTATCGACAAGGCGGCCGAAGGCCAGGAAGGCCCGTGGCTGTCCTATGCGCGCATGCACACGCTGCGGAGCCCGAAGGATTTTACCGGGCCCGATCTCGACGTGCCGAGCCTCACCTATCAGTCGTGGCACGAAGCCCGGTTCGGCAAGGAGCATTGGCAGAAGCTGGACTTGATCCTGCGTGAACGCTGGGCCGAATACCTGCTGTGGTTCAGGCGTGCCGCCGGCCTTTCCGTGCGCAACGGGTGTGAGTTGCTGGAAATCGCGCCGGCCGGAAACGACCTGCTGGCGGCGACCATCGCATGCGGCGGTGCAAGCGAAACGCTTTATGCGCGCAAGATCGTGCTCGCGACCGGCCAGGAAGCCATGGGCGACTGGACCATCCCCCAACCGTTGCGGCATTTGTCCCCAAGGCGGGTGGTTCGCGCCTGCGACGATATCGATTTCGCGGCACTCGCCGGGAAAACCGTGGCAGTGATCGGCGCCGGCGCGACGGCGTTCGATAACGCCGCGATGGCGCTCGAGGCAGGCGCGGCGAGCGTGCACTTATTGTGCCGCCGCGCCGAAATCCAGGTAATTCAGCCTTATCGGTGGCTGACCTTCCGCGGCTTCCTGCGGCACTTCTGCGATCTCGACGATCTCTGGCGCTGGCGCTTCATGCGCGCCATTCTCGAATTGCGGGAAGGATTCCCGCAAGCGACGTATGACCGCTGTGCGCGATTTCCAAATTTTCGTCTGCACCAGGGCTCGCCGATCGAGGCTGCGCGTGAGGTGGAGGACGAGATCGAATTGCGCACGCCGCGCGGCGCATTGCGCGCGGATCTTGTCATCAGCGGCGCCGGCACTGAGATCGATTTTGCCGCGCGCCCTGAGCTGAAACATTTCGCCGGCAACATTGCGACCTGGGCCGATCGTTACCGGCCGCCGCAAGACGAGCAGAGCCCGCGGCTCGGCCGCTATCCGTATCTTGCCGACGACTATTCGCTCACCGAGCGCGTTGCAGGTGTAACGCCGTGGATCGGCAACATCCACGTGTTTGCGTTCGCTTCGACCATGAGCTTCGGGCCGTCCGGCTCCTCGATCAACGCCATGACGACCGCGATCCCCAAGCTGGTCCATGGCCTGACCCGGGGGCTGTTTCGCGCCGACCTCGATCGGCACTGGACTTCGTTCAGGGCCTATGATGTGCCGCAGGCGGTGATCCCGCGGGTCAATCAGGCGCAGTGATCAGCAGCAATGCCCGCAACCGGCTCAAACCGCGTGAAAAACCACGAGCCGGGTCGTGGCGAACCAACGCAGGCGAAAAATGGCCCTTGGCGCGCAATTTGCTTAAATGCACAATGAGAGAGGCCGCTCTTTTCGGGCGGGTTCCGGGCTTATTCAGAGGGTGTTGAGATGATGCGGGGTCGGATTTTGGGTCTTACGTTGCTTGGGTTCACGGCCCTCGCGCTGTCGCTTCGCGCGGAACCGGCTTCGGCGCAAACGCGCGCCGAGACGTTGCGCTACGTCACCGGCGCTGCCGTCAACACACTCGATCCGAACGTGCCGGGCTCGACCCGCGAAGCCTTCGCGGTCAGTCTTTCGACCTACGACCGTCTGGTGTCGTTCGGTCGCAAGCAGCTCAACGGCAAATGGGTGTTCGATCTCGACAAGATATCAGGCGAACTCGCAGAATCCTACGACGTCAGCCCCGATGGGTTGAAGCTGACCTTCCATTTGCGCAAGGACGCCAAATTCCAGGACGGCTCGCCCGTCACCGCAGACGACGTCAAATGGTCGCTCGACCGCGCGGTGACCGCGCCCGTGCTCGGCAAGGCGCAGCTCTTGACGGGATCGATGACCAGCGCCGACCAGTTCAAGGTGATCGATCCCTTGACCTTCGAAGTCACCTTGCCGAAGCCGGACAAGCTGGCGCTGCCCAATCTCGCGACTGTCTATCCCATCATCATCAATTCCAAGGTCGCGAAAGCCAACGCAACCGCTGACGACCCATGGGCGATCGCCTGGCTCAAGGAGCACACCGCGGGCAGCGGTGCCTATGTTATCGAGAGTTTCAAGCCCGGCGAGCAGGTGATCATGAAGCGCAATGACGCCTGGAATCGCGGGACGGCAGAAAAGGCCGCCGCGTTCAAGCGCGTGATTGTGCAGACCGTGCCGGAGCCGGCGACGCGCGCCAACCTCGTGGAACGCGGCGACGCCGACATCACCATCGATTTGCAGGCCAACGACGTCCAGTCGCTGGAGAGCAAGGGGACGCTGAAGGTGATCTCGACGCCGCAATATAACGCCGTCACCTTCATTTCGATGAACAACACGATCCCGCCGTTCGACAATATCAACGTGCGCCGCGCGATCGCGTTTGCGCTGCCCTATGACGACATGTTCAAGGCCGCCCTGTTCGGGCGTGGCACGCCGCTGTTCAACGCGGAATGGAAGGACGGCAAACCGACCACGAGCGCGTTTCCGTTCCCGCAACCCATCAAGCTCGATCTGGACAAGGCCAGGGAATATCTGAAGGCCGCCGGCATGCCGGACGGCTTTTCGACCACCTTCAGCTTCAACGTCGGTCAGGCCTCGACCGCCGAGCCGATGGCGGCGCTGGTCAAGGAATCGCTCGCGAAGATCGGCATCAAGGTCGATATCCAGAAACTGCCGGATGCACAGATGTCGACGCAGATCAACGAGAAGAAGCTGCCGTTCTTCACCGAAGGCATCGTCGCCTGGTTGCCATCGACCGACTATTTCTACCGCAACTTCTACACCGGCAACCAGCGCTGGAACTACGCCAGCATCGACAATCCTGAACTCACGGCGCTCGCCCAACAAGCCCGCTTCGAACCGGACAAGGCAAAATACGACGAAGAGAGCCTGAAACTGAATGCGATCCACGCCGCGACCATTCCGCAGATCGCGCTCTGGCAGCCGAGCCAGGACGCGGTGATGGCGAAATCGATCGACGGCTATACCTATCAATTCCATCGCCAGGTCGATTACCGCGACCTCAGCCGCAAGTAGCTCTGGTTTGCGATGAAGGGCCTTGGCGCAACGATGGTGCGGGCGGCGCGGCGATTCATGTCGTCGCTGCCGGCGCTCTTTGGTGTGCTGGTCTTTACGTTTCTCCTGATGCGGGTTTTGCCCGGCGACCCCGCCGTGTTCTTTGCGTCCGGGCCCAATGCCG
>NZ_DASSRP010000348.1:0-2072 GCF_035701725.1 Bradyrhizobium sp. | reverse complement strand
CACGCTCACCTCACCGGTTCCTCTGGCATCGCCGGACCGGTGTAGAGCGGGTTGCCGGAGAAGATACCGCTGAATTCCTTCATCGGCGGCCCGACCTTGATGCCGTCCCGGCTCAGGCGGAATTCGCGAATGGTGTGCTCGTGCTGGCCGCTTCGCTTCTTGACTACCGAGAGCGCGCGCCGCACCGTTCCCGCCAATTCGAAGTAGCGCAGCATGATCACGGCGTCGCTCAGATAGCTGATGTCGAGCGGCGTATCCATCGGCCCGACCAGCCCGTGTTGAGCAAGGATCAGGATGGTCAAAACCCCTTGCTGCGCCAGATAGGTCAGTAGTTCATGCATTTGCAGGACCAGAAAGCGCTCATCGGGCATCGCATTCAGGTATCCGTTCAAGCTGTCGATGACGATGATGCGCGCGTTGTCGGCTTCGACGCTGTTGCGAACGTTCGCGGCGAACTCGCCCGGTGACATCTCCGCGGGGTCGATCTGCTGGAATCTGATCAATCCGGCCTCGACATATTTGTCGAACGACAGGCCGAGCGTCCGCGCCCTCGCTTCGACCGTGCCGCGTCCCTCGTCGAAGGCAAAGAACACGGCGTGCTCGCCGCGTTCGGCGGCCGCGATCGCGTAGGTGAGCGCGAGCGAAGACTTGCCGACGCCTGCCGCACCGATCAGCAGCACGTTGGTGCCACGCTCCAGGCCGCCGCCGAGAAGCTCGTCGAGTTCGGCATTGCCGCTGGGCGTGGTTTCTCCGGGGAACGGCTTGTGATGTTCGGCCGCAACCAGCCGCGGAAAGATTCGCAAGCCGCCTTGCTCGATCGTAAAGTCATGGAAACCGCCGCGGAAGCGCATGCCTCGCATCTTCATCACGCGAAGACGGCGGCGCTCCGCTCCGTAGTCGAGCGCAAGCTGTTCGAGCATGACGACGCCGTGGGCAATCGAATGCAGCTGAAGATCGTCCTGGGACGACGAAAGATCGTCAAGCAGGATCACGGTGCAATTGCGGTGAGTGAAGTAGTGTTTCAGCGCCAGAACCTGGCGCCTGTAACGCAGCGAATTCTGGGAAAGCAAACGCAGTTCGGAAAGGCTGTCGAACACCACCCTGGTCGGGTTGACCCGCTCGACCTCCTTGAAGATCAGGTTTGTGGTTTCGCTCAGCTCCACTTCGGCGGGGTGAAACACCGTCAGTTCGCGCCCGGGATCGAGCGTCGTCTCCGGCGGAACGAGTTCAAAGACGTCGACGTCTTTCAGTGTCCAGCCGTGCCGGAGCGCTACGAGGTTCAGCTCGCGCTTGGTTTCGGACAGGGTGATATAGAGCACCCGTTCACCGGTCTGCACGCCTTTCAGAAGGAATTGCAGCGCTATCGTGGTCTTGCCCGTGCCGGGTCTGCCCTCATAGAGGTACATTCGATTGGCATCGAAGCCGCCTCCCAGGATGTCGTCCAGTCCGCTGCTGCCGGTGGAAATCCTCGGCAGGTTTGCAGGCTCGTTGTTTTGGAAAGCGCTGGAGGTGTCGGTCATCTCGCTCTCGGAAGCTTTCACGACGAGGAGACCGCAGCCCCATTAGCTCCGCACCAGCAATTTGGGCCCCGGCCGTAAAATGCTTGAATTTGCAACTCCCGGGGCCGAGGCAAGTTCCCGGCTGCCGCTCATGACCCTGAATGGATACCGCGATGTGCTGACAGCGCCGCTCGTCTCAACTTGGGCCGCTGCGGGGCGCGCGGCCTGATTGGCAAGTGCCGCAGAATGGTGGCATCATGCGGCACGACGCCGCGCCTGGCGCAGCGGCGTGGCTATGTTCACATGTGCACAAAGATGCACGGCGCTTGCCTTACTGGCGACGGCCATTGATCGCCCGTCGAATGAGCTGAAAGTAGTTCGCACGAGGGTGATGGTATGAGTGACGACGTGCCGAACCGCTGGCCATCCGGTGGCGGCGAGATGGGCGCGCTGATCCGGACATTCGACTGGCCTCGGACCAGCATCGGCGACATCGTCGATTGGCCGCAAAGTCTCAAGACCACTGTTGAAACGCTTCTGCTGTCTCCGGTCCCGATGGTGCTGCTGTGGGGA
>NZ_DASSRP010000347.1:0-15824 GCF_035701725.1 Bradyrhizobium sp. | reverse complement strand
CAGCGTGAAGGCTTCGCCGACCAGCACCGGCTGATCCGGGCCGAGCGGATGCACATCCTGGATCATCTGGATGCGGAAGCCGCGCTTGAACAGCGCGGTCGCCACCGTTGCGGTGGAGACGGTCTTGAGCTTGTTGCGGGTCGCGTCGGAAAGTTTTGACATCGGCTTATTCCCTATCTGTGCTCATTCCGGGATGCGCCGTCGCGGCAAAAAATAGCGAAGCTATTTTGCGCGGAAGGCGCAAGCCCGGAATCCATTTCTCCCAGCATTCGTGCGGCACCATGGATTCTCTGATGTGCAATTGCACATCAGAGTTCGAGGCTTCGCTTCGCCCCGGAATGACGGGGGCTAAAAAATCGAGGGCTCGCCGACCGACTTGCCAAAGCTTGTTTCAAGAAAGTCGAAGTCGCAGCCTTCGTTGGCCTGCTTGATGTGACGCGTGAACATCCAGCCATAGCCGCGCTCGAAGCGCGTCTCCGGCTGCTTCCACGCGGCGCGGCGTTTTTCCAGTTCGGCCTTGGGCACATCGAGATTGATGGTGCGCGCGGCGACGTCCAGCGTGATCTTGTCGCCGGTCTTCACCAGCGCGAGCGGCCCGCCGATGTAGGATTCCGGCGCGACGTGCAGGATGCAGGCGCCATAGCTGGTGCCGCTCATCCGCGCGTCCGACAGCCGCACCATATCGCGCACGCCCTGCTTCACCAGCTTGGTCGGGATCGGCAGCATGCCCCATTCCGGCATGCCCGGACCGCCTTGGGGACCGGCATTGCGCAAAATCAAGACGTGGTCCGCGGTGACGTCGAGATCGGGGTCGTCGACGGCTTTCTTCATGGATGGGTAGTCGTCAAACACCAGCGCGGTGCCGGTGTGCTTGAGGAAGCGCGGATCGCAGGCCGATGGCTTGATCACGCAGCCATCGGGCGCAAGATTGCCCTTGAGCACGGCGAGCGCGCCCTCCGCATAGATCGGATTGTCGACGGTTCGGATGACATCGTCGTTGTAGACTTCCGCGCGCGCGATGTTTTCGCCGAGCGTCTGGCCGGTGACCGTCACCGCATCGAGGTGCAGATGCGGCTTGATCCGGCTCATCAGGCCCGGCAGGCCGCCGGCGTAGTAGAAATCCTCCATCAGATATTTGTCGCCGGAGGGCCGCACGTTGGCGATCACCGGCACCTTGCGGCTCGCCTTCTCGAAATCGTCAAGGCCGATATCCTGACCGGCGCGGCGTGCCTGCGCGATCAAATGGATGATCGCATTGGTGGAGCATCCCATTGCCATCGCGACCGTGATGGCATTCTCGAAGGCTTCTCGCGTCTGAATCTTCTTCGGCGTCAGATCTTCCCAGACCATCTCGACGCTGCGCCGACCGCATTGCGACGCCATGCGGATGTGGCCTGCATCCGCCGCAGGTATCGAAGACGCACCGGGCAGCGTCATGCCGATCGATTCCGCAATCGCCGTCATGGTCGAGGCGGTGCCCATGGTCATGCAGGTGCCGTAACTGCGGGCGATGCCGGCCTCGACGTCAACCCAATCGCGCTCGGAAATCTTGCCGGCGCGACGTTCATCCCAGAATTTCCAGGCGTCCGATCCGGAGCCCAGGGTCTTTCCTTTCCAGTTGCCGCGCAGCATCGGCCCCGCCGGCAGATAAATCGCCGGGATGTTCATGCTTGTGGCGCCGAGCAGGAGCGCGGGCGTGGTCTTGTCGCAGCCGCCCATCAGCACCACACCATCAACAGGGTGCCCGCGCAGCAGCTCCTCGGCATCCATCGCCAACAGATTGCGATAGAGCATGGTTGTCGGCTTGAGAAAGGACTCCGACAGCGACAGCGCCGGCAATTCCATGGGAAAGCCGCCGGCCATCAGGATGCCGCGCTTGACGTCTTCCACCCGGCTCTTGAAATGCATGTGGCAGGGCTGCGCATCCGACCAGGTATTGAGGATCGCGATGACCGGGCGGCCCTTCCATTCCTCCGGCGCGTAGCCCATCTGCATGGCGCGCGAGCGATGACCAAAGGACCTGAGATCATCAGGCGCGAACCAGCGCGCGCTGCGCAGCGTATCCGGATCTTTCTTGTTGTCGGCCATGGTGACACCCGTTCGATCTTTCGACCATTCCATGTCACAAGCCGTCTATGGCGAGCAAGGGCCGCTTGCGACGCTCCGGCGTTTTCGCTGCGCCGCCATGCCGAATAGGTGGCCGCGCCACGGGCGACGGCGCGACCGCGCCGCGCATGTCAGTGCATGCGGGAGGCCGTCATCACGATCCGGACCAGGTCGGCCGCGTTTTTCGCGCCGAGCTTCTTCATGATGTTGGCACGATGGTCTTCGATGGTTCGCGGGCTGATGCCGAGATGCCGTCCCGCCTCCTTGTTGGAAGCGCCTGACGTGAACTGTTCGAGCACCTCGCGCTCGCGCCGGGTCAACGGCTCGCGCCCGGGGAAGTGCAGCGAGCCGATGTTGGAGCCGGAGCGATCGGCGCGGCGGCGCGCATAAGCTTCGATCGCCTCGTCCAGCCGCGCCACAATCTCGTTGCCGCGGAATGGCTTCTCGATGAAATCGAGCGCGCCGTTCTTGATCGCGCTGACCGCCATGGCGATGTCGCCCTGTCCGGAGATGATGAAGATCGGCGCCGGGTAGTCTTCGCCGTGCAATTCCTTGAGGATGTCGAGGCCGGATTGGCCGGGGATATGGACATCCAGCAGAATGCAGGCCGGGGTACGATTTCGTGCGACCGAAAGCAGCGCGGCGCCATCGGCAAAGCAGATGACCTCGTAACCACCCGCCGACAACACGATCGAGAGGGTTTCGCGTACGGCGGGGTCGTCGTCGACGACAAAGATCTCACCGCGAGAGGACGGCTTTTCGTTCATGTGACATCGTCCCTTGAACTGCAAAAAACGACGTGGGTAAAACGGCTTGCACAGCAAATACCGCAAATCATTTCTCACCCGTATTTTTACGGGACGAATGGTTAACGCACAAGTAGCAGCTTGAACCGGTCAAACGCGAATAGACCGGTTTTTGATCGGATCGCGTTCCTGCATGCGGATTTTGCGCCGCACCCCGCAAAACAATTTTTGGAAACGGGAAAATGACGGCCCCGGCCGACTTGGGCCGCCGCCGGCGGTTCAGAAGTTCGATAAGTTTGAAGTTCGAGACCTGGAGATTGGAGACTTGGAGATTGGAGACCTGGAGATTGGAGGCTTGGAAATTCGGGATGTTTGGCGGCGCAACGCGCGATGTTTCGGAACCGAAGACTAGTGCGCGGCAGCGCCCGCTTTCTTCTTGCGAGACTTGGCTTTGAGAAACTGGATGTCCATTTCGCTGCCGTTGACGCGGACCAGTTCGCAGCGGCGATAGGCAAGCCCGGTCGAGGACAAGAGCAGGAAGAACTCCTTCAGATTAAGACCCTGGATGGAGCCCTCGACCGTCAACACGGCGTCGTTGTCGGAAATGGCGTTGAGCAGGCAGTCGCGTCGCCAGGTGCCGTCGATTCCCATGATGCAAACATCATAGCCCCGCCCGAACGTCACGCGATCCGGTGTCTTTTTGTCTTCGCTCATCGTGTCTCAACTACGGACGAGAACCTGAACAGTAGCGGTAGCATTCCGCAAAAATCGCACGTCTCGGCCATTGCAACCGTTAGTGGGGCAGCGACAACTTCGCGTTAATTTCCTCGACCGGGCAAATACGGTGGGAACTCACCGGCGCCAGCCGATTGGCGCACAGGGTTAAGTTTCGATTAAACCCGGCGCTTCGGGAATTAATGGCAAAAACCGTCGCGTTTTGAGCGACATGTTGCGGCCCCCGCAGCCGAACGCCGAGTTCCCTGAAATGTGAAGCAGTAGTTCCCCGGGACGCGTCGGCGCCTTACCGGTTTTTTTACGACTTAATTTACGACGCCCTGCTTTGATCGCTCGGAAAGCACTTCGCCGGCGACGGACCGGCGTGGGCTGTTCGGCACCCACCACACCCAACTTGCAATGATTCAGAGCCGCCTCAAGGAATTCTTGCAAATACTGACGCCACCGACGCGCAGCAATCTGCTGGATGAGCTCGAGCGGCTGGAACTTTGCGGCGAGGAGATTCCCGGCGCCGGCGAAGTCATGGAGTCGTTGCGCGCCGAGTTTCGCGGCAACGGCCAGACCCAGAAGCGCAACAGCATGCCGGCGCGCTATTTCTTCGGCCCGATCGAGCCTCTGCTGGTGGAAGGCGCGGCGCAGCACCCCACGACCGGCGCAATCCAACGCGCTTCGCTGTCGGCGATCTGGGAGTGGATCACCCGCGACCTGTTGCCAACCATGGCGCGGGATTACGTGAAGAACATCACCGATCTGCTCGGCATGGACAAGCAGCGCGAAGCCCGCCAGGCGGCGGCGACATTCCAGGGCAAAGTCGTCAAGAGCATGGAGAACATCCTTGCCTCGCCCGAAAGCGGCGACCAGATCAGGAGCAGGCTTTCGGCCTATACGGCGTCACCGACGGCGTTCGACGACCTCACCAAGATGCTCAGCGCGCTGCGGGCCCGCGACGAAATCGCCAAGCTGAACGAAGCGCTGCCGGCCAAGTTCGCCCGCTTCGAAGACGCCGATGTCGCCAAGATCACGCCGCTGCTCGACGCTTTCGCGAAAACCCATCGCGAACAGGTCCCGTTTGCGCTGATGCTGGTGGCCAAGCGACTGAAGACGCCTTGGCATCTGCTCCGGCTCGCCACCAAGACGGCCGCGAGCAAGAATGCAGCCGACGTCGCTGCCTCACCCTACGCGGCGGCCGTCTCGATGGTGCTGGACCGGTTGCAGGACCGGCGCGCCCTGCTGCGCATCGCGCTCAAGAAGGAGCGAATTCTGGTCGCCAAGGAAATCCTGATCGACATCTACGACACCGAGTTCGCGTTGCGGGTTCGGATCGATCAACTCGCAGATTCCGATTGGGGGAAGCGGCTGGACGCGCTGATGGCCTCGATCACCGAACTGGTGGAAAGCGAGATAAGACGCTTTCCGGATAATGTCGGCCACGTGCTCGGGTCGCGCAGCCTGCGCCGTCACGACACCCTGATGGGCCGCGTCACCTATTGGGCCTGGAAAGGACGCGACGTCGCCACAAGCGGCGTCGCGCTTTGCAAGGACATGCTCGGCGGCGCCGAAAAATCCCGCGCCTGAGCGCGCGTACCGCGATTGCCGCTTTGCAGCAATCGGCGCCATGCGACCATCCTTGATCGCCGGAAGATCTTTCAGCCCGAAAGTCTAGCCATAAGCGACGGAACCCTTCCGCCTATCCGAACGTTCCCGACGGACAATCGCCCGCTGACGACCCACTCGTGGGGCATGCGGAGCCGCCACGGGCCAGCGGAGTGGATTTGGCGCTCGCCGCAGAGAGCCGCGTTCGCGAGGCGAATGCCAGATCCTGAACTCCACTCGAAACCCAGATTTGCTGGTGGCCGCTGAATTCCGGCATTCGCAAAGACCCGCTCTGAGAAACGCGAATACGAGAATTAAGCCGCCAGTGGAGGCAAGCCCATGGCAGCAGCACTCGACACCAACGTTATCCCTCTCGGCCCCTCGCTCAGCCCCGACGAGCATCAGACCCAGCTTCGCCGCGCGGTGATCGCATCGACGATCGGCACCGCGATCGAGTGGTACGATTTCTTTCTCTACTCGACCGTCACCGGGCTGGTGTTCGCAAAACTGTTTTTCCCGCATTCGGACCCGTGGGTCGGCACGCTGGAAGCGTTCGCCATCTATGCGGTCGGCTTTGTCGCCCGGCCCGTGGGAGGTGCGATCTTCGGCCACTATGGCGACCGCATCGGCCGCAAGTCGACCCTGATCGCAACGCTGCTACTGATGGGCCTTGCAACGTTCGCGGTGGCGCTGGTCCCGACCTATGCCAGCATCGGCATCTGGGGCGCGGTGCTGCTGACCGTGCTGCGGTTCATCCAGGGTGTCGGCGTCGGCGGCGAATGGGGCGGCTCGGTGCTGATGTCGATGGAATGGGCGCGCAACGATCATTCCCGCGGGCTCGTCGCGTCATGGCCGCAGTTCGGCGTGCCCTGCGGATTGTTCTTGGCGAACCTTGCCGTTCTCGCCTTCAGCCAGATGTCGGGCGATCAGTTCCTGTCCTGGGGCTGGCGGGTTCCGTTTGCGCTCAGCATCTTGCTGGTCGGCCTCGGCCTCTATATCCGGCTCGGAATTCTGGAGACGCCGATCTTCGCCAGGCTGCTCGCCGAGCGCAAGATCGACCGCACCCCGATGCTGACCGTCATCAAGGAACATCCGAAGGAGATCCTGCTGTCGGCCTTTGCGCGCATGGCCGAGCAGGCGCCGTTCTACATCTTCACGGCTTTCATCTTTTCCTATGGCATCGGCACGCTGCACGTCTCACGCGACTTCCTGCTGACGGCCGTACTCGCCGCCTCGGTGCTGTCGTTCGTGTCGATCCCGGTGTTCGGCCATATCTCGGACCGCATCGGCCGCAAGAACATGTACATGATCGGCGCGGCGGCAACCGGCATCTTCGGCTTCATCTATTTTGCCATGGTCAACACCGGCTCGGAGCCGGTCATCTTTGCCGCGATCGTGCTGTCGCTGATCCCTCACGATATGCTGTACGGCCCGCAGGCCGCGCTGATCGCCGAAAGCTTCACCGGACGCTTGCGCTATAGCGGCGCCTCGCTCGGCTATCAGCTGGCCTCGATCATCGCCGGCGGACCGGCGCCTTTGATCGCGGCCTGGCTGTTCGGCACCTATCACACCGCGACCGCCATTGCGATTTACATCGCGGCCTGCGCGGTGATTTCGCTGATCGCGACCGCGCTGATGACCGACTACACCGGCAAGGACATTTCCGCCGAATATCAGACGCGATGACATAGCGAGCGAGTGGCGAATAGCGAATGGGCAATGGCAAATGGAAGCCTTCATTGGCACTCGCCGTTCGCTGCTCCCTATTCGCCGCTCACTCTTGGCCTATCGGCGGCGACGGCCGCACCGGCCAGCACAAGAAAGCTGTGAAGTTCATCCGCCATCGGTATTCAGGGTTCGTTAACGGGTATCAAGGTAGCTGGTAGCCTTCGAACCAAGCTGACTGGTCACTTTTTAGACTAAAGACGTTGAATTAAGTCGGTCAGTCGCATATTTGTCATGCTTGCGGGAGGATTTGTCATCCCTCGCAGAGGGTAAATCCCTCGGGAGAGACGTCCATGGCCAGACCCAGCCTGCGCGAGAAGCTCGCCAGCAGCGCGGTAGACACGCTGCATACGCTCGGATTCAAGGGATGTTCGATCCAGGACATCACCGAGGCCGCCGGGGTGCCCAAGGGCTCGTTCTTCAACCACTTCGAAAACAAGGAAGATCTCGCGATCGACGCGCTGCGTCGCTATCTCGAGGGCTCGCGGCCGGACATGCTGTTCGACGAGAGCGTCCCGCCGCTGCAGCGGCTGAAGAACCATTTCACCTTTCTGTCCGAGCGCCTGATCACCAATGGTTTTGAGCGTGGCTGCATGCTGGGCCTGTTCTCGGCCGAGATGGCCCGCGAATATCCGCGGATGCGTCAGGAACTGCGCGAGGTTTTCGATCGCTGGTGCGACGGTGTCGAACAGCTATTGCGCGAGGCGCAGGCCAAGGGCGAGGTCGATCCACGCCATGACCCGGGCCAACTGGCCCGTTTCCTGGTCAATTCCTGGGAGGGTGCCACCATCCGCCTCCGGATCACCCAGGACCGCCAGCCGATCGACGACTTCCTGAACGTCGCCTTCAAGGCGCTGTTAAAGTGAACGTGATCTTAATCCGTTTGACATTTTAAGCTGACTGGTCATATTGCACACATTGCGTGTCTGTAATGGAGTTCGGTTTTAATCCGCCCCGAAGTCAATATGACCGGTCACCTTCGATTCGGAATTGCGGTATTAAAATACTTACCACCAGCGGATGACGCGTCTAACCGAGAGAGAAGCATCATGACCCGCATCGTTTTCGCCTCTGCTGCCCTGATCGCGATTTCCGCCAGCCTGGTTGCCCCGGCAGCCGCACAGGGCGTCCCCGCTGGTCTGCTCCGTCTGGATCCGCCCGCCCCGGCTCTGAACGCCCAGGCCAGCCTGGATCAGCCGAAGGTCCGCAACACCTACGCTCACGTTCGCAAGCATCACGTCGCCCAGTAAACGCGACGAAACCTCTAGCGAACTTACGGAACCCTCCTCGTGCGGTGGCGCCCCTCTGCCATCGCACGCTTTTTTGTCCGCGGCGTTACGCGCGATCGAGCTGCGGGGATTGAGACGCGCAGCGTCATTTTCTGCAGCCCTCGAACCACTGGCGCTATCGGGGCTTTGACCGGCTCTAGGCGACGTTAGCCGCGGCGCCGTCGCCCGGCGTCACGTCGCCCGCGCGGCATACGGCGTTGCGACCGAAGTCCTTGGCGCGATACAGCGCCTGGTCCGCCGCCGCGATCAGGCGATCGGCTTCGATGTCCGAGCAGTTCAGCGACGCGACACCCGAGCTGATGGTCACGACCCCGTTCGAATTGCCGGCATGGCGGATATTGAGGCCAAAGATCGCCTCTCGGATGCGTTCGGCGGTGACGGCCGCGCCGGCTTCATCGGTGTCCGGCAGAAGCACGGCAAATTCCTCGCCGCCGTAGCGGGCGGCAAGATCGCCCGGCCGAAGCAGCGCCGCGCCGATCGCAGCTCCCACGCAACGCAGGCAGTCGTCACCGGCCAGGTGTCCGTAAAGGTCGTTGAAGCGCTGGAAGTGATCGACGTCGATCATGATCAGGCCAAGCGCGGTCTTGTCACGCCGCGAACGCAGGTGCTCTCTGGCAAGCGCTTCATCGAACGCGCGGCGGTTGGCGAGCCCGGTGAGACTATCCTGTCCGGCAAGCGCACGGAGGCGGCGATTGGCTTCCGCCAATTCGTCCTCGATCGCCTTGCGCACGGAAATGTCGCGCAGCGCGCCGATGATTCCCGTCACGGCGCCGCCATCCGGATCTCTGAGCGCGCGCAACTGCGCTTCCACCCAGATCCATCGGCCGTTTTGGTGGCGGATCCGGTTGATGATCGAATGACGGTCGGCCTTGCCGCTCAGCAGCGTCTGGAATATCAGCGCGAGCCGCGGTGCATCCTCGGGATGAACCATGTCGATCGGCTTGATGGCGAGCATTTCCTCCGGCTCGTAGCCCAGGATTTCGCGGCAGGCCGGCGAGATGTAGCGGCGCACCAGGTCGGTATCGAGCCGGAACACCATGTCGGTGGAGTTATCGGCCAGCAGGCGATACCGCGCCTCGCTTTCCTTCAGCTCCTGTTCCGACTTCATACGCTGTTCGATGTCGCGGATGATCAGCTGCCGCTGGCCTTCATCTCCGGCGATCTCGACGGCGCGAGCGGTCGTCTCGACCCAGATGTAGCTGCCGTCCTTGCGTCGTATCCGGTACGTGTACGTCCGCGGATGTTGATCCGGGCGTTCGGACTTGTTGGCGAGCATCAGATGGACCGTCGAGACGTCTTCCGGATGCACGGTGTCCAGGGAATTGATAAGAAGCATCTCCTCAGGGGTATATCCCAACAGATTTTCGCAGGCCGGCGAGACGTAACTGCGCGTGCCGTCTTGCGCTACCGTCATGATGAGGTCGGTCGCGTTGTCGGCAAGCAGGCGGTAGCGGCTCTCGCTTTCCTGCAATTTCTGCTCGGCGCGCATGCGTGCATCGACGTTGCGCACGATACACATCCTCAGATCCGTCTGGCCTGCGCCCGCCAGCGGCTTGCAGGTGGTTTCGACCCAGATGTAGCCGCCGGCCTTGAGGCGCATGCGGTAGGTTACGGTGCACTCGCTCGTCATGTTGGCGAGCACCTCGAGAACCCGCGCGACGTCGTCCGGATGCGTGGTGTCGGCGGTGCGCGAGGCCTGCATTTCTTCCGGCGTGTAGCCGGTCATCGCAAAACACGAAGGCGAAACGTAGCGCCGGCCGCCGTCGCGATCGAGCAAGGCGATGATGTCGGTTGAATTGTCGGCGAACATCCGGTAGCGCGCTTCGCTCTCGGCCACCTGGCGCTCCGCTTCCTTCATCGCGGTAATGTCAGTGACAGCGGCGATCGAGATTGGCTCTCCGCCCGCCGGATCGCGGTGCAGGACGGCGGACAAGAGGACGTCGATCGCGCGGCCGTCCTTGCAGAGTATCTGGTACTCGGCATTGTCGCAGCGGCCGGCGCGGAGAAACTCCGGCAGCAGGTTTTTGACGACATGCTCGCGCGTGGCGGGAGCAACAAATTCAGTCAAATGACGGCCGAGCACTTCCTCGCGCGCATAACCGAGCTTGGCGAGCCAGTTGTCGCTGACCGAGACAAGCCGGCCCTTCGCATCGATCGAGTGCAGCATCGCCGGCGTCATGGCCATGCGACGCAGTACCTCGCGGCGAACGCGCGCTTCGAAGTCCTCACCGTTATCAGTGGCAGTCGGCGGCAGCATGGTCGGTCGGCTCATGGGTTCCCGGAACGAGCAATACGCGTTGCCTAGAGGATATTGGCTTCCCCTTACGCTTGGTGAATGGCTCATCCGGCGCGCCGGAACAGGGTTAGCCCGATATGAAAGCCGTCCCCGAGCGGAAACGGGCTTGGGCGCCCGGTTCCATGGCGCATCATCCGGCGGGCCTCTTCTCGCGTCGGTATGGTTATCGTCTCGTTTTCGCCTCACAACGACGCCGGCAGGTTTCTATGCCGCGAGGCGCGCGCGGATCGCGCGCAAACCTGCGTTGCTTGGTTCCCGCCCCATTCGCAGTTACCCCTGCCGCGCGGAACTGCTGGCGAATAGACGAAGGGAACGATGCTAGGCGCTGCGCGTAGCACCAACGTCCAAACCATGCGCAGAGGTTTATCGTCGTGGACGCATCAACCACGCAGCGCGGCCGCGCCGAGGAGAAACCGCGGCGGCCGGCCACGCCGCCGGAACAGCCCGCGCGCCCGGAGCATCCGCAAACGGGAGAGCAAAAATCCGGCGAGCCGAGCGGAAGTTCGGCAAACAAGCCCAAAGCATCCTTGCGCGCGCAGTTGCGTGAGCACTGGATGCTGTCGGTTGCGGGCGCGGGCGTGCTGCTCATCGCCGCCATCGGCGGGCTGCTCTATTGGCTGAGCGTTCGCGACTATGAGTGGACCGACGACGCCTTCATCGCCGCGCGCAGTTTCTCGATCGCGCCCAAGGTCTCCGGTTACGTCACGGACGTTCCCGTCACCGACAACCAGCATGTCGGTACGGGCGAGCTGATCGCCAGGATCGACCAGCGGGATTACAGGATCGCTGTCGACCAGGCCAAGGCACAGGTCGCGATCGCGCAGGCCAATATCGACAACATTCAGGCGCAGATCGACAGCCAGCAGGAGCAGATCAAGCAGGCGCAGGCCCAGCTCGATCAGGCCGAAGCCCAGCTGAAATTCGCGCAGCAGGAAGAGGCGCGGGCGAAGGATCTGGTCGACAAGGGCGCCGGTACCGTTCAGCGCGAGCAGCAGACGCGCTCTGATCTGCAATCGCAGCAGGCCAACGAGGCGCGCGCCCGGGCCGGGTTAATCGCGGCACAGCTCGGCATCAAAACCCTGAAGGCGCAGCTCGAGAGCGCGCAAGGTTCGCTGCAACAGGCGCAGGCCCAGCAAGGCCAGGCCGAACTCAACCTTCAATATACCGATGTCGTCGCGGCGCAGCCCGGCCGCGTGGTGAAATTGTCGGGCGCTGTTGGAACCTTCGCCGCCGCCGGTCAAAGCCTGGCGATGTTTGTGCCCGACGAGATCTGGGTGGTTGCGAACTACAAGGAGACGCAGCTCGTTGATATGCGGCCCGGACAGCGGGTCGAATTCGCGGTCGACGCCTATCCCGACCGCAAGCTCGTCGGCCATGTCGAGTCGGTGCAGCCGGGCTCGGGCACAGCGTTCAGCCTGCTGCCGGCGGAAAACGCCACCGGCAACTTCGTCAAGGTGGTGCAGCGTGTTCCGGTGAAGATCGTTGCCGATCAATGGCCCGTCGATCTGCCGATCGGGCCCGGCATGTCGGTGATACCCTGGACCAAGGTTCGATGAGCGACGCCGCACAGGCCGGCAGCGGCGGATGGTCTCCCGAGCGCTCGGCGGCCGGCGGTCACAATCCCTATCTCATCGCCTTCGTGGTCTCGATTGCGACCTTCATGGAGGTGCTCGACACCACGATCGCCAATGTGGCGCTGCGCTATATCGCTGGCGGCCTTGCGGTCGGCATCGACGAAAGCACCTACGTCATCACCAGCTATCTCGTCGCCAATGCCATCGTGCTGTCGATCTCGGGATGGCTGTCGACGGTCATCGGCCGCAAGCGCTTCTACATGATCTGCGTGGGGACTTTCGCCTTGGCCTCGCTGCTGTGCGGCCTGGCCTGGAATCTCGAGGCGCTGGTGGTGTTCCGGGTGCTGCAAGGAATCGGCGGCGGCGGCATGGCCACCAGCGAGCAGGCAATCCTCGCCGATTCCTTTCCGCCGGCCAAGCGCGGCCAGGCCTTCGCGATCTACGGCATCGCCGTGGTGGTGGCACCCGTGATCGGGCCGACGCTCGGCGGATGGATCAGCGACAACTACTCCTGGCACTGGATCTTCCTGATCAACGTCCCGATGGGGATGCTCTCGCTGTTCCTGGTCGGAGCGCTGGTCAACGAACCTTCGGGCGCCGAGGAGGACCGCCGCAAGCTGCTAGCGAAGGGGCTGCGCTTCGACTACATGGGATTTGTCTTTGTGGCCGTCGGCCTCGGGTCGCTCGAATTCGTACTCGACGAAGGCCAGCGCAACGACTGGTTCGGATCGACCATGATCCTGAGCTTCGCGATCGCGTCGGCCTTCTGCCTGATTGCGCTCGTGATCTGGGAACTGCGGCGCGAGGATCCGATCATCGAAATCCGCCTGCTCGGCCAGCGGCAGTTCGGCGCGTGTTTTCTCGCCATGCTCGGCACCGGCGCGATCGTGATCGCGACCACGCAAATCCTGCCGCAGCTGTTGCAGACCGAGCTGGACTACACCGCTTATCTCGCCGGTCTCGTGCTATCGCCCGGGGGCCTCGTCACCATGGCGATGATGCCGATCACGGGCAGACTGATCGGATCGGTGCAGCCGAGATACCTGATCGCGGCGGGCGCTTCGATTGCGGCTCTCTCGATGTGGCACCTCACCGGCATCACCGGCGATATCTCCTACGGCTACGCGGCGATGTCGCGCATCTATCTCGCGATCGGTCTGCCGCTGCTGTTTCTGCCGGTGACGACCGCGTCCTATGACGGCATTCCGCCCGACAAGACCAACCAGTCTTCGGCGTTGATCAACGTGGCGCGCAATCTCGGGGGCTCGATGGGCGTGGCGCTGGCGCAAACCGTCCTGGCACAGCGACAGCAATTTCACCAGAGCCGGCTGATCGAACACATCGCGCCGTCCGACATCGGCTATCAGCAGACCATCGAGAAGATGACGCGGTTCTTCCAGGCGCAGGGTTCGAACGCGTCCGACGCGGCAGGTCAGGCGGTCGCCTGGGTCGGCCAGACCCTTCAGCACCAGATCGACCTGCTCGCCTATATCGACGTATTCTGGACGCTGGCGATGATTGGCACCGTCATGGTTCCGATCGCGCTTTCGCTGCGAACGATCGACCTGAACGCGCCCGCGCGCGGCCACTAAACCGGGCGCAGGCTTCTTGCTTTTGCGGATTTCACCGCAGGAACTGTTGCCCAAGATCTGAGCTGGAACAGCGCCTGATCATCCAAGTTGCTCGCCGCTTCGTGATTGCATCTTACGCCAGTTAAACCTGCTCAAGGCGTTGGTACAGTGGACGGCGTGCAAGGGGCCTTGGTCACAGGACGCCGTATGAAGGAGAGAACAATGCGAACCAAAATTCTTACGATGATCGGCGCAGTGTCGCTGGTTTCATTGACGGCGCCGATGGCTGTCGCCGCGGAACACCATATGCGCGCGCATCGCGCCCCGATTGCAGCGCAGGAGCAGTTCCGCGACAGCAACGCGTACTATGCGGGCCCGGACGAGTTTTATGCCGCGCCGGACAGCTATGCTTATGCTGTGCGGCCCTACCGCTGGATGGAGGAGCAGGATGAAGCTGCGATGACGTCCGGCATCGCGGGACACTAATAGCTCGCGCCAGAGACGGTAGAATTTAGAGAAGGGTTCCGGCGCGATGGCCGGGACCCTTCTCGCGTTTCGAATTGTCGCTGGTGAATGATTCCAAGGAACGTTGAGCTGAAGACGCCAGCCGGGACAATCAGGGCGACGGGGAATTGTGCATACCCTCGGGGCCAACACGCGATCGCGTTTATGGCCAACGTCCATAGGATTGGAGCGACCGAGGAGGCCCCTGAAGGCGGCCTCCCAAGTCCTCGAAACCTGACCAGCCATCATATGATATTGCGATACGGGAACTTCAGCACTGATCCAGATCAATTCGATCGGCCGCATGGACGACGTCGAAGTGTTGCACGCGACGGCCCGCATACCCCGTCCGGTGTAGCGGCCGACCGTTCGCCCGTTGAGGGACGAGACGATGAATCACCCGGGCGAAACACGCCGCCGGAATGAGGCATGCCGAGACTTTTGCGTTGTCATTCCGGAAGCCGCGCAGCGGCTATCCGGAATCCATTTCGCAAGCCTTCGCAGCGGTGAGTTGGATTCCGGGCTCGATGCTTCGCATCGCCCCGGAATGACCGATAGACAGGTAAATTCGGACCAAGCCACGCACGCTCGGTGCGAACGGCCTGCCACCCGAAGCGCGTCAGCGCGAAGGGTGGCGGAGAGGGGGGGACTGCCGCAAGACGACGGAGAAACAAGCAAAATCAATGGCTTAAAGCTAACCCGAGCGGACCGTGTGTACCAGTCTTGTGCCCCGAAGTCGAGCTTTGCGGGGCACTTCATTGAGCAAAAGTCCACGTCTTCTTTGCCGCCGCAAGCCGGCATCTACTCGGTCAGCGCGCACTTCACCAACGGGCCAAATCCAGACTCTTGCGTCGCAGCAAACAGCCAGACTATTCGATCACCTCGTCTGCGACAGACAGCAGGGTCGGCGGAAATTCAATTCCGAGAGTTTTTGCTGTCCCTCGATTGAGCACCAGCTCAAATTTGGTCTGCTGGTAGAAGGGAAGGTCCGCCGGTTTTGTCCCCCTCAATACCTGATCGGTCATATCCGCGAGGCGACGCATGTTGTCCGCGACATCAACACCATAGGCGAGCAGACCACCGACATCTGCGAACTCTCGGAACGGATAGATGGCAGGCAGACGATGTTTGGCAGCGAGATCGACGATTAACTGACGATAAGCAAGATGCTCGCCGGCATCGGCCACAAGCAAACCATCGACCCGATCCTTTGCCATTGCATCGAACACCCGTTCGTACGTTCCGATTTCAGCATTGCCACCCAACGATATGGCGGCGAGGTGAATGCCAGCTTGCTGAGCGGATTTTTGTACTCCCGCCCCAGCTTCAACCGACCACTTGGTTATAGAGCCAGCGAAATAACGAGCATTCGTCAAGTGGTTCGCGACCGCTTCATTCAGGAATTGCAGTCGTTTGCCCCACACGTCGAGACCCGTGTCAACGCTGATACCTGTGATATTTCCGCTGGGCCTCGCTAGGTTCGTCACCAACCCACCGACGACAGGATCGGCAGAGATCGCCAAAATTGGAATGGAAGTAGTCAGGGGCGTCAACTGCAGCGCAATTGGACCACTCACAGCGACAATTAGGTCGGGCTTACTCGCGACAATCGACTGAGCCACGTCTCCGTAGCGGTCTACCTGACCCATGCCGGAATAACGCTCTACGATCAGATTTTGCCCTTC
>NZ_DASSRP010000346.1:0-4645 GCF_035701725.1 Bradyrhizobium sp. | reverse complement strand
CGGAGCAGGCCAAGCTGCATCGGTTCACGCTCGAGGGTGAGCGAGAGCATGGCGACCATCACCGCGGTCGGCACGACGTTGACAAAGAAGATGGTCTGCCAGCCATAATTCTCGGTGAGATAGCCGCCGATGGTCGGACCGATTGCTGGCGCAAAGGTGACAGCCAGTGCGAACATCGCCAGTCCGATCGGCTTCTGCTGCTGCGGCAGCTTGGTGAAGACCAGCGTGAAGGCCATCGGGATCAACACGCCGCCGAAAAAGCCCTGGAAGGCGCGCATCGCGATCATCGAGGGCAGGTCGGTGGTGAAGGCGCAGAGCACCGAGAAAAGCGCAAATAGCGTGGCATGCGAGAGCATGACCTTGCGGAAGGAGAACACGCGGCTGAGGTAGTCGGTCAGCGGGATCACCACGATTTCGCCGATCAGGTAGGAGGTCGAGATCCAGGAGCCGTTGTCGACGCCGGTGCCGATGCCGCCCTCGATGTCGAGCAGCGAGGCATTGGTGATCTGGATGTTGAGGATCGCCATGAAGGCGCCGATCATGGCGGCCATCACGGAAATCCACACCGCGGCGCTGGCGCGCTCCGGCGCCGCTGGCCTCACGCTGGCCGTGATCGGGCGAGGGGTTGCGGGCGAGGTCGAGAGGGCAAGGTCTGACATGTCATCACCTTTGGTCTCTATCTTGGCCTCATCGCTCACGTCACTTCTGCGAGGCGAGGAGCGCGATGCTGGCGTGCGAAGCGGAAGGCGAGGCGGGCTGCGGCGCGCCCGCGGCCAACGCTTGATGCTTCTGCGTCTGGATGGTCGGGATCACCGACATGCCCGGCCGCAGCTCGACGCTGGAGGATTCCAAAGCGATCTTGACCGGGATGCGCTGCACCACCTTGGTGAAGTTGCCGGTGGCATTGTCCGGCGGCAGCAGTGCAAATTCCTGCCCCGAGGCGGGCGCGAGACTGTCGACATGGCCGTGCACGGGCTTGCCGGGGAACATGTCGACATCGATGTCGACCGGTTGGCCGGGCTGCACATGGGTAAGCTGCGTCTCCTTGAAGTTCGCAATCACGTAGGCGCCTGAGGCGGGCACCAGCGACATCAATTGCGTGCCGGCCTGTACATATTGGCCTGCGCGCAGCGTGCGATTGCCGACGACACCGTCGATCGGCGCGATGATCGTGGTGTAGGAGAGATTAAGTTCGGCCTGGTGCTGCAATGCATAGGCGCGCGAGGTGGCGGCGACGGCTTGCGCGATTTCGGCCTTGAGCAACTCGATCTGCTTTAAAGCGGAGGCGAGATTGGCTTTGTCGCGTTCGATCGCCGCTTGCGCGCTGGCGTGACGCGATTGTGCGGCTTGCGCGTTCTGCACGCTGCCATAGCCGGTCGCGGCGAGATCGGTATAGCGCTTGTTCTCCTGGGTGGCGAAGGTCGCCGAGGCGGTATCGACGTCCAGCGTCGCCCGGGCGGCATCGATGATCGCCTGCTGCACATCGAGTTGGGCGCGCTTGCTGACCACGGCAGCTTCGGCGGCAGCGACATCGGCCTTCGCCTGATCAAGCGCAACCTTGAAATCGCGGTCATCGATCCGCGCCAGCATCTGGCCGGCGTTGACGTGCTCGTTGTCGCCAACCAGCACTTCATGCAGATAACCGGAAACCTTCGGCGCCACCGTGGTGTTGTCGGCCTTCACATAGGCGTCATCAGTCGAGACCAGGAAACGGCCGACGGTCCAGTAGTCAAAGCCGTACCAGGATGCGCCGGCCAGCACCGCGACCGCGGTTCCCGCCAATAACAGCCTCCTGAAACCGCCGTTCTTGGCGGCATGGGTGGTTTCCGTGGCCGGCGCGGACGAGGGGACCAGCTTTTGGACTGTCTCGGCGGGAATGGCCTTTTCAGCTGCAAAATCAGTGGCGTGGCGGGTCATGGCGGCATCCTCTATTGGACTTAACCCCTTGCCGCGAAAGCAGATTTCGATTGGGTCACGGCGCGGTGAATTAGGAAACTTGACGTTTTCCAAAATACAGTGCATATTGGGACTGTCAATGGAATGACAGTCATCATCTAAAAGCATGGCTCGTACCGCCGATCTGAAGTCCCTGCACCACAAGCGGCGAGTTCGATCAGGGACTTCAGATCGATAAAGCGGTACGAGAATCAATATGTTTGCGAGTGCCCATGACTTTCCGAAGTTCGTGCAGTGGGTGCCGCAATGGACAACGAACTTCGGAAAGTGGGCGCTCGCTATGGCGACGACGATGAAGACCAATGAACAGGAAGACCCCTGCGCCGAAGTGCGGCGTGGCCGCGGCCGGCCGCAGGCGCGATGCGATGAGGATACGCGTGCGCTGATTTTTGAGGCCGCGCGGACCGAGTTTGCCGCCAGCGGTTATGCAGCGACCAGCATGGACAGCGTGGCGCGCCGCGCCGGCGTTTCCACCAAGACGCTGTATCGGTTGATCCCGAACAAGGCGGCGCTGTTCGAGGCCATGATCACTGATCGTATCGACACGTTTGCATCGGTGGTGCGCCTGCGCGCCTGTGACGGCAGCAACATCGAAAAGGCGTTGCACGAGGCGCTGATGGTTTGCGGCGAACTCATTCTGGCTGGCGACGTGATCTCGCTCCAGAGGGTCATACTCGGCGATAGCGAGAAATTTCCTGAGATCGCCGAGACCTTTTATACCAAGGCGATCCGGCGAACCGAGCAGACGCTGGCCAACTGGCTGCGTGCGCAGAGCGAGCGTGGCCTCGTCAAGATCGACGATGCGGAGGCGTCGGCCGGCATGCTGCTCGGCATGCTCGTGTTCCAGCCGCAGCGTGCCGTGCTGTTCGGCCATGCGCCGCCGCCGACGCGCGCGCAACTGGAGCGGCGGGCTCAGGCCGTCGCCGCCTTGTTCCTGCACGGTTGTGCGCCGTAGCCGGTTTCGGCTCGGGCCGCGACAGTTCAGCCTTTGCAAGCAGCCCGCGACCGCGGCGAGTTCGTTCCGGTTCCATACCAGCGAAACGACGATGTTGGATCGGCCGTTAACAGGCGTGCTTCCTGCTTTTGCGAAAATTCCCGAGGAATTGCATAGTCCTTTCCATCGTTTCGGTGGATACTGGGCCCATGTCTTCGCTGATACTTTTGGCCGACGATCTGACCGGGGCGCTCGATACGTCCGCCGAACTGGTGGGCCAATTCGGCCCGCTGCAAGTATTTTGGTCTGCGTCGTCGATCGCGCCCACCCAATCGAGTTTTGCGATCGATAGCGGCACGCGCGAGCTGTCGCCCGAACGGGCTTTTGCCGTGGTCGGCGAGTTCGCAACCATGCTGGTTGGCGCAACCGTGGCGTACAAGAAGATCGACAGCCTGCTTCGCGGGCCCTGGGTCGCCGAGCTCGATGCGTGTCTGCGTCTCGGAGCCTGGGATGCCTGCATTGTCGCGCCGGCCTTCGTTCACCAGGGCCGGCGAACCATCAATGGCCAGCAATATGCGCGAGCGGCGGATGGCGGCTGGAGCGCGGTCGGCAAGAAGATCGTCGAGCAACTTCGGGAACGAAAACTGGAGGCCAGGCAATCGAGCCCCTCAGCGCGCGTTCAGGCGGGGATCACTGTGTTCGATGCCGAAACCGAGGGTGATCTCGACCGGGTGGTTCAGGCAGGAAGAAATTATCCCGGAAGACTGCTGTGGTGCGGAAGCGGAGGACTTGCGAGCGCACTGGCGCGCGGAACGGGTCTCTGGGCGCCCGACAGGCTGAAGCGACCGGTGCTCGGTATATTCGGCTCGGACCATCGCACGACTCAGGTGCAACTCGCCGCCTGCGAGCCCGTCGTGATCAGAAGTCACGACATCGCGGCGGATCTCGGCCGGATCAAGCAGGCGCTTGCCGAGGGCGTTGCCTTCGTCAAACTGGAGGCGCCCACGGCCTCGCGCACCGATATCGCCGAGCATTTCGCGCGCGAGATCGCCACCTTGTGCCGGTCGGTCGATCCGCCGGGCTGCCTGATCGTCGCCGGTGGCGAAACGCTGAAAGCGCAGGCGACCGCGGTCGGCGCGCGGGCGCTTCGTGTGCTCGGCCGATTGGAGCCGGGCATTCCCAAGTCGGTCGTCGAAGGCGGCCCCTGGTCAGGCGTCGAAGTGGTCTCGAAATCCGGGGCGTTTGGGACGGCCGATGTGTTGTGGAAGCTTCTCAAGCAAAACGGCTTGATATAGTAGAGCGGATTGCCATTCGGCTGGCCTCGTCGTGACGGAGAACAACAACAATGAGCAAACGACACCTGGCGATCACGATGGGCGATCCAGCCGGCATCGGTCCCGAGATCATCGTCAAGTCGTGCATCAGACTGCGCGATCGTCTTGCCAGCGGCGACCTCAAGCTTCTGATCATCGGCAGCCGCCGCGCGTTGGATCAGGCGGGCCGCCAGCTTGATGCGGGTCTCGAGATGCCGGCGGTCTCGGCCGATGACGCCATCTGGCCGAATCTGGCTTTCCTGCAAGCCGACACGGAAAGTGACGAGATCGCGCCAGGCGTGTTGTCTTCGGCTGGCGGACGCTTTGCCTACAAGGCCGTCGAGCGGGGGGTGCGCTTGTCGTTGTCGGGGCGCGTTGGCGGCATCGTCACCGCGCCGCTCAACAAGGAGGCGCTGAACAAGGCCGGCTATCATTATCCCGG
>NZ_DASSRP010000345.1:0-12931 GCF_035701725.1 Bradyrhizobium sp. | reverse complement strand
GAACCCGCTTCTTCTTTGGCGTAAAGGTTACGCTGATGGGCGGCTTATTTCCACGAAGCCCCTGTTCGGCAGCCCATTTGACAACAGCTTTGCCCAGCATCATTTCCCACTGAAGCGTCTTGTCAGTCGGATGCAGCTTTGCATTCTTGGGCAATTTTTTGAATTTGGAATAATAGTCACGGCGCCACGGAATGAACTCTCTCATCACCCTGTCATCGACGGCATCAATAGCCAGATGCCCAGCGTACTCACGCCAGAACGTCGCTACGCGAACAACCTGCCGCAGCATGCCAGCTGACGTTTTGCCGTGCTGATGATCTCGCTCGCGAAAGCGCACATAGTCATCGATGACAGCGTTAAACGTTTTTGATTTTGCGGGCAGTCCAGCATCAGCTCTGTGTTCTATTTGGAACAGCAGCTTCCGACCCGCTCGAACCGCCGTAGCTTCATCGCTTGTCTTGAGCGAGCGCCAAACATAGCGCTTACGTGTAAGCCGGATGCGTGCGTAGAAAACGCCATCGCGTTTGAAAATTGTCAGCCTGCCATCTTCCAGATAGCGAGCGCCGTCCATTCGTGATGCCTCTGAAGATCAGCAAGCACCGGGCGGAATGAAAGCATTTCAAGTGTTAGACAAAAATAGCCGAGTTATGAGCACTCGAAACGTCTAACTCATTGAAGTTGCTTGCTAAGCATATTTGCCGTGGCAGTGCTTGTACTTCTTGCCCGAGCCGCACGGACAATCCTCATTGCGGCCGACCTTGCCCCACGTCGCCGGGTTCTTCGGATCACGGTTGGCGGTCGCCGTCGGCACCAGCGAGGCGTTGGCAAAGGCCATTTCGTCTTCGCCAGTATTAGGATCGACCTTGTGCGCTTCCATTGCCGGCAGTTCCGGCTGCTGATTTTCGGGCGGCACAATTTCGACGCGCATCAATTGCGCCGTCACCGCCTCGCGCAGGTGCGCGATCATGGACTCGAACAGGCTGAACGCTTCGGACTTGTACTCCTGCAACGGATCGCGCTGGCCGTAGCCGCGCAGGCCGATCACCTGGCGCAGATGGTCGAGCATCACGAGATGCTCGCGCCAGAGATGGTCGAGGGTCTGGAGCAGGATCGTCTTTTCGACGTAGCGCATAACGTCCGGGCCCCACTGGGCCACCTTCGCCGCCATGTGCTGGTCGACATGGTTCTCGATCCGGGTCAACAGCTCTTCGTCGGCGATGCCTTCTTCCTTGGCCCATTGGTCGACCGGCAGGTCGACATCGAGCACGCGCTTGAGTTCTTCCTTGAGGCCGGCGGTGTCCCACTGCTCGGCATAGGCATGTTCCGGCACGTGCTTGGTGACGACGTCCTCGACGAAGGCATGGCGCATGTCGGTGACCGTCTCGGCGACGCTTTCGTCCTTCATCAGATCGACGCGTTGATCGAAGATCACCTTGCGCTGGTCGTTCTGGACGTTGTCGAACTTCAAGAGGTTCTTGCGGATGTCGAAGTTGCGGGCTTCGACCTTTTGCTGGGCTTTTTCGAGCGCCTTGTTGATCCAAGGATGAATGATCGCCTCACCCTCCTTCAGGCCGAGCCGCGTCAGCATGCTGTCGAGCCGGTCGGAGCCGAAAATCCGCATCAGATCGTCTTCCAGCGACAGGAAGAATTTCGAGCGGCCGGGGTCGCCCTGACGGCCGGAACGGCCGCGGAGCTGGTTGTCGATGCGGCGGGACTCGTGGCGCTCGGAGCCGATGATGTAGAGGCCGCCCGGCTTGGTCACGGTCTTGGCCGGCTTCGAACCTTTTGCCGGTTCGATCTCGATGGTTTCTTCGGCCTTCAGCACGATGTCGCGGAAGCGTTCGACGTCGGCCTTGATCTGTTCAATCTTGGCCTTGCGCTCGGCTTCGTCGGCAATCCCCGCCGTCTCGTGCTGGATGCGCATGTCGAGCGAGCCACCGAGCTTGATGTCGGTGCCGCGGCCGGCCATGTTGGTGGCGATCGTGATGGCGCCGGGAACGCCGGCTTCTGCCACGATGTAAGCTTCCTGCTCGTGGAAGCGCGCGTTCAAGACCGCGAACAGTTTCGCCGGCTTGCCGGCGCGCGCCGCCGCATAAAGCTTGTCCATCGCCTTTTCGTTGCCGAAGTCGATCTGCTTGTAGCCGTTCTTCTTGAGGTATTCGGCCAGCACTTCGGACTTCTCGATCGACGCGGTGCCGACCAGCACCGGCTGCAGCCGCGCATTCGCGCGCTCGATCTCGGAGAGGATCGCGGCGTACTTTTCGTTCTGGGTGCGGTAGACCTCGTCGTCTTCGTCGAGACGGGCGACTGCAAGGTTGGTCGGAATTTCCACCACATCGAGCTTGTAGATGTCGAACAGTTCGTCGGCCTCGGTGGCCGCGGTGCCGGTCATGCCGGACAGCTTCTCGTACATCCGGAAATAGTTCTGGAAGGTGATCGAAGCCAGCGTCTGGTTTTCCGGCTGAACCGGCTGATGCTCTTTTGCTTCCAGCGCCTGGTGCAGGCCTTCCGAATAGCGCCGGCCGGGCATCATGCGTCCCGTGAACTCGTCGATGATGACGACCTCGCCGTCACGAACGATGTAATCCTTGTCGCGGGTGAACAGCGTGTGGGCGCGCAGCGCCTGGTTGACGTGGTGAACGACCGAGACGTTCTCGACGTCGTAGAGCGACTCGCCCTTGAGCTGTCCGGCGTCGCGCAGCAGGGTTTCGAGCTTCTCCATGCCGGCTTCGGTCAGCGTCACCGTGCGCTGCTTCTCGTCGACGTCGTAATCGGTTTTGTCGAGCTTGGGAAAGAATGTGTCGATGGTGTTGTAGAAATCCGAACGGTCATCGAGCGGACCGGAGATGATCAGCGGCGTGCGCGCCTCGTCGATCAGGATCGAGTCGACTTCGTCGACGATGGCATAGAAGTGCCCGCGCTGGACCATGTCCTCGAGCCGGTACTTCATGTTGTCGCGCAGATAATCGAAGCCGTATTCGTTGTTGGTGCCGTAGGTGATGTCGCAGGCATAGGCTTCCTTGCGCTCGGCATCGTCGAGACCGTGGACGATCACGCCCGTGGTCAGGCCGAGGAAGGAATAGATCTGTCCCATCCAGGCGGAGTCGCGGCGGGCGAGGTAGTCGTTGACGGTGACGACGTGGACGCCCTTGCCGGCGAGCGCGTTGAGATAGACCGCCAGCGTCGCCACCAGCGTCTTGCCTTCGCCGGTTTTCATTTCGGCGATATCGCCCTCGTGCAGCACCATGCCGCCGATCAACTGAACGTCGAAATGGCGCTGGCCGAGCGTGCGCTTGGCGGCCTCGCGCACCGTGGCGAAGGCCGGGACCAGGATGTCGTCGAGCGTCTTGCCCTCGGCGAGCTGTTTGCGGAATTCCGCGGTGCGCGCTTTCAGCGCCTCGTCGGAAAGCGCGGCGACCTCGGGCTCGAGTGCGTTGATGGCATCCACACGGGATTGATATCCCTTGACCCGGCGATCGTTTGCGGAACCGAAAAACTTGCGGGCGAGCGCGCCGATCATGCCAACTTCCTGTTCTAGCTTCGGCAAAGCTGCCGCGAGGCCGCCCGCCGGATGGGACTGCCTATCAACTCATCGTGACGCGCGAAGGTCCGGCCCTCACCGGGTTCGTCCGTCGAATAAGTGGGAGTTCGGCAGTCCGGGGTTCAACGGCCAAAGCGCTGGAAAATGAACGCTATCGCCATTGACTCAGGTCGGGCAGAGATATGGCTGGCCCAAAGGCTTGTCAACGCCGCCAAAGCCCGCGATCCCCGGACCTTAGGAAGATAGCGCCTGGGTCATTCGGGGGTCGTCAGGCCGTGACGAGATGATGCTGATAAGTGTCCACAATCGCCACTGGTAATGGCTCTTCCCCGAGGTCCGTGGCGAGCCGCCCAAGCCCCCTGGCGCCGACCCACCCTTTCCTCGATTTCATCATTTTGACAGACTTTTCGCGTTGCCAAGGCGGCGCGATTGGGCGAGTGTCGCGCGGCTTTAGGGGATGGTCCGGAAAGGCGAAAACCGGTTTTCCGAAGAGATCTTGACCCCGCAAGAAAATGGCCCTGCCGCAACAGCCAGACGGCTTTCGAGATAAGGATTTTCCATGACGACTTCAGACGCGAAACGTGGTGCGCCCGTCCGCTTTGCTACCGCAGCGAGTGTACTTGCGATTGCTCTGTTCGCGAGCCTGCCGCTCCGCGCTGACGACAACCCCGTGCTCGCCAAGGTCAACGGCGCTGAAATCCGTCAGAGCGACGTCTCGCTCGCCGAGGAAGAGCTTGGGCCGAGCCTCGCGCAGATGGACCCTGCGACCAAGAAGGAAAACGTCCTTGCGTTCCTGATCGATATGAAGATCGTCGCCAAGGCCGCGGAAGACAAGAAGATCGAAGATCGGCCGGACTTCAAGGCGCGGCTGGCCTTCGCCCGTAACCGCCTGCTGATGGACAATCTGCTCGCGGCCGAAGGCAAGGCCGCGACCACCGATGACGCCATGAAGAAAGTTTATGACGAGGCCGCCAAGCAGATCGCGGGCGAACAGGAAGTGCACGCACGGCACATCCTTGTCGAGACCGAGGACGAAGCCAAGGCGATCGAGGCCGAGCTGAAGAAAGGCGCCGACTTTGCCGAGCTGGCCAAGAAGAAATCGAAGGACCCGGG
This sequence comes from Bradyrhizobium sp., assembly GCF_035701725.1. Taxonomy (GTDB): domain Bacteria; phylum Pseudomonadota; class Alphaproteobacteria; order Rhizobiales; family Xanthobacteraceae; genus Bradyrhizobium. Next base: position 8,277 of record NZ_DASSRP010000345.1, on the reverse strand, counting down.
CGCGGCCGATGGCGGCGATCTCGGCTTCTTCACCAAGGATCAGATGGTGCCGGAATTCTCCGCCGTCGCGTTTGCGCTCGAGCCGGGCAAGATCTCCGACCCGGTGAAGTCGCAATTCGGGTGGCACATCATTAAGGTCGAGGAAAAGCGCAACCGCCAGGCGCCCGACTTCGCCCAGGTCAAACCCCAGATCGAGACCTATGTGACCCGCAAGGCGCAGGCCGAGTACGTGGCCAAGCTGCGCGAAGGCGCCAAGGTCGAGCGCATGGACCAGGCCTCCAATACGCCTGCGCCCGACGCCGCCAAGCCGGCCGACTCCAAAATGGCGCCCGCGAAGAAGTGACGAAGTCATTCCGGGGCGATGCGTGAGCATCGAACCCGGAATCTCGAGCTTCCGGTTCTGGTGCTCACACATCATCCCGGAATGACAGGGTGCGGTGAACGCACCCTCTCCCTTCCTGCCAGCGAAGGTGATACAGAGCGCTTCCCTATTTCCTCCCGCCGGAAGCCTCATGTCCTCCACCGTTTCTCCCCTCGCCCCGACCGATGTCCCCGAGATGCCCGCGATTTCGGGCGTAAAGCTCGCGACCGCGGCGGCCGGCATCCGCTACAAGGGTCGCACCGACGTGCTGCTGGCGATCCTGGACAAGGGGACGACGGTCGCCGGCGTTTTTACCCGCTCGAAGTGCCCGTCGGCGCCGGTCGAATGGTGCCGCGCGAAACTAGGCCGCGGCCAGGCGCGCGCGCTGGTCGTCAATTCCGGCAATGCCAATGCCTTCACCGGCAAGACCGGACGCCAATCGACGGCGCTGACGGCCTCGATTGCCGCGAAAGCCGTCGGCTGCCAAGCGAGCGACATTTATCTCGCGTCGACCGGTGTGATCGGCGAACCGCTCGATGCCACTAAGTTCGATGGCGTGCTGGGCGATCTGGCGGCCAAGACCGCACCCGAGGGCTGGATGGACGCCGCGCGTGCGATCATGACCACCGACACTTTTCCGAAGGTTGCTACGGCGACGGTGAAGCTCGGCAAAGCCAAGGTCACGATCAACGGCATGGCCAAGGGCGCCGGCATGATCGCGCCCGACATGGCAACGATGCTTTCCTTCATCTTTACCGATGCACCGATCTCGGCGAGCGCGTTGCAGTCGCTGCTGAAGACCGGCGTCGAGGATACGTTCAATGCCGTCACCATCGACGGCGACACCTCGACCTCGGACACGCTGCTCGCTTTTGCGACCGGCACGGCCGCCGCCCGTGGCGCCCCCAAGATCAGCCGGCCTTCCGATCCGCGCCTGAAGGCGTTTACCAAGGCGTTTCACGCCGTGCTTGCCGACCTCGCCGAACAGGTGGCGCGCGACGGCGAAGGCGCCCGCAAGCTGGTCGAAATCATCGTCGAGGGCGCGGTGTCGAAGGCTTCCGCGCGCAGGATCGCGATGTCGATCGCCAACTCGCCGCTGGTCAAGACCGCGATCGCGGGTGAGGACGCCAATTGGGGACGCGTGGTGATGGCCGTCGGCAAGGCGGGCGAACCGGCCAACCGCGACAAGCTTTCGATCTCGTTCAACGGCATCCGCGTCGCGCAACGCGGCGCGCGCGATCCATCCTATGATGAGGCGGAAGTGTCGAACGCGATGAAGCAGCCGAAGATCCAGATCAAGGTGGCGCTCGGCCTCGGCAAAGGCCGCGACCGGGTCCTGACCTGTGACCTCACCAAGGAATATGTCGCGATCAACGGCGACTATCGCTCATAAGCCTCTCTGTGATTTCGGAGCACGCCGGGGGTCGCGCAAATGCGCGCCCGATGACAGGCTCGGCGTGAACCACGACGTACGCTTGCGCGCCATCGTTCGGCTCGATCGCAAGCGGGGCCCGGCCAATTACTCGAATTTTACCAGCCGCATTTAGAGCCGGTTAACGATCCGGCTCGATCTGATCCGGCCGACTTTTGAGCACCTTGTGTTCACGCGGTCGGCGTAAGCATTGCTTAACAGCCAATCTTCAAAGTTCCAGGCCACGAACGGAGGAGGCTCGATCCTGTCTTCTACCGTCCTCAACGGCTGAAATCCTTGGGAATTGCCTCTGCCGGACCTAAGGCGATTGGGATGAAGGTTATGCTCCGCACCTGGTTTTACCGCTTTGCCAGCGACCGCAAGGCCAACGTCGCCGTCATTTTTGCGATCATGCTGGTTCCGCTCGTCTTCTTGCTGGGCATGACGCTCGATTTCACCCAGGCATTGCGCAAGAAGGAGCAGTTGGACGCCGCTGCCGACGCCGCAGCTATCGCCGCCGTCAGGCCCGCGATGCTGATGCAGAGCGACTCGGTGGCCGCTGCGACTGCCAACGCCATCTTCATGTCGAGGGCGAACAGCATTCCCGGTTTGGCCGCGACACCGGCGCCGACACCGACGATCAACGTCGTCGATAACGGACTTCAGCGCACCGTGACGGTTTCGTATAATGCCGCATCCCTCAACAATTTTCCCACTATTCTGGGGAACGGCGCGAATAAGGTGTCGTGGCCGATCAGCGGCTCGGCGACATCGCAGGCGGCGGCAGCGCCCAACATCAATTGGTATTTTCTCTTGGACGACTCGCCGTCGATGGGCATCGGCGCGAGCTTGGCCGATATCAACAATCTGATCACCTACACCGCAAACCAGCCAACCCCCTCGAAAAGTTGCGGATTCGCCTGCCACGAAACGCACCCCAACCTTGACAGCGGTGCCAACTCCTCAAGTGTGGACAACCTGACGATCGCGCAGCAAAAAGGCGTCACCCTGCGGATCGATCTCCTGAAGAACGCGCTCACCCAGTTGTTCGTCGCATATTCGGCTTGTCCGGATCAGAGCATCAAGACCGGCGTCATGCAGTGCATGTCGGTCATGAACAATACCACCTACCAGGCGGCGCTCTATACGTTCGACGTCACCCTGCACACGCTGGCGACCCTGACCACGCCGACGACCGCCGGAACCAAGATCAGCAACATTTCCCTGATGCCAGTCGACCACCAGAACTGCGTCGTTTCCGGGGCCTGCAACACTGACTATGGCACCGATATTGCCGGCGCGCTCACCAGCATCAACAGCAGCTTGTCGGCCCCCGGCCTTGGCAGCAATTCGGCCGGCGATACGCCGCAGGAGGTGATTTTCCTTGTCACCGACGGCGTCGAGGACAAGATCGTCTCGGGCGCTTCGGCTTGCCCCAATGCGAGTCTCGCCGGCAGCAAGCGCTGCCAGCAGCCGCTCGACACGTCCGTGTGCGCGACCATCAAGGCCCGGGGCATCAAGATCGCAATCCTCTACACGGAATATCTGCAGCTCAAAAACATGGGCCCCAGTGCGAACATTACGGACAGCTGGTACATGAGCTGGGTCGACACGTACGACGAGCCTGCGCCGGACACCGGCAAGATCGCACAAAATCTGCAATCGTGCGCCTCGCCCGGCTTCTATAAAAACGTGGCAACCGGCGGCGATATCACAAAGGCGCTGAGCGACCTGTTCATCAAGGTCGCGTCGAGCACCGCCAGCCTCACCCAGTAAGAGGGCGTCATGGCCGAAATGGATATCGCAGCAGGAAAACGACGCCATCGGTTCGGCGCGTTTATCGGGGATAGCAAGGGCGCCACGGCGGTCGAGTTCGCGCTTGTCGCCGCGCCATTTCTTGCCCTCGTCGCCGCCCTCGTCCAGACGTTTCTGATTTTCTTTGCGCAGGCGATGCTCGAAAACACCGTGCGGCAGGCGGCCCGGCAGATTCTGACCGGGCAGACGCAGACGCAGGATGCGGGCATGAGCGCGACCAACGCCCAGACCGCATTCAAGAATACCGTCTGCGGTTATGGCGCCATGCTTTTCAAATGCGATGCGACCTTGATGGTCGACGTGCAGGTCGCCAGCAACTGGTCTTCGGCCAATACAAGCATGCCGACCTTGACCTATGACAGCAGCGGCAACGTCAACAATACCTGGCAATTCAATCCCGGAAATGCCGGCGACATTGTCGTGGTCCGTGTGATGTATCTTTGGCCGGTTTTCTTCGGGCCGATCGCCTTCAATCTGGCCAATCAAGCCAACGGCACGCGGATGCTCATGGCGTCCGCCGCATTCCAGAACGAGCCGGCCGCTCCTTAAGGGGTATCAACCTATGACGAGACTCTCATTTCCCATCAGAAAATTTTGGAACGATGCCGAGGCCGTGGCAGCGACCGAATTCGCGATCGTCGTGCCGTTCATGCTGGTGCTGTACATCGGCGGCGTCGAACTCGCTGACGGAATGGCGATCAACGTCAAGGTCAGCGCGACCGCACACTCGGTCGGCGATATGGTGACACAGAATACCGCGCTCAGCACGAGCTCGATGCAGAACATTCTGACGGGTGCGACGGCGATCATTGCACCCTATCCGACCATCAGCGGCGGCACTTCGCTGATGACTGTCACGGTGTCCGAAATCTCCAGCGATAGCTCCGGCAACCTGACCCTTCAATGGAGCCAGTCGTATAACGGATCGACGTTCGGACCGGGACGGACGAGCATCGGCGCAAACGCACCTTATGGCGCCTTGAGCGTGCCCGCATCGCTCAACGGAACGGTGGGCAACGCGAATAATCCCAACAACGAGAACGACCAGGTTTCGTTCATTGTGAGCGAGGTCAGCTACGCCTATACGCCCAATCTCGGTTCGACGCTCCCCGGCACGATCAACGGCACCGTGACGCTAGCCGATGCCTATTGGATATTTCCGCGCTGTTCGACCAACAGCCCAACCAATTCGAACGGTCCGGCGTATTACGACGTCAAATACGGCAGCACGCTCAACCCCTCGAACATTACCTGCACCTGCGTCCAGCATTTGCAGGCCAAGTCCTGCTAGCGCGCACAGCAAAGATACGTTGCGCCCGCCCCGCGGACATGGTTGAGATCCGCTTCGGGCGGAGCAAACATGGCCGATTTCAAACTTACCCTTGTCGTCGCCTGCGCGCTCGTCGATCCGGACAAGCGCGTGCTGCTCGCGCAGCGGCCGCAAGGCAAGTCGATGGCGGGCCTCTGGGAATTTCCGGGTGGCAAGGTCGAGCCGGGCGAGCGGCCGGAAGCAACGCTCATTCGCGAGCTGCACGAGGAAATCGGCATTGACGTGAAGGAGGCCTGCCTTGCGCCGCTCACCTTTGCGAGCCACGCTTATGATGATTTCCACCTGTTGATGCCGCTCTACATTTGCCGGCGCTGGGAAGGCCAGGTGATGGCCCGCGAGGGTCAAAACCTCGCCTGGGTCCGCGTCAACAAGCTGCGCGACTACGAGATGCCGCCGGCGGACATTCCCCTGATCCCGCATCTGATGGATCTGTTGATGTGACGGAGTCATTCCGGGTGGTGCGTAAGCACCAGACCCGGAATCTCGAGATTCCGGATCGCCGCGGAGCCTGTCATTGGGCGCGCATTCGCGCGACCCGTTGGCGCCGTCCGGAATGACGAAGATCCGCGGATCACCCCTTCGCCTTCTTTACCGCTTCTTCAAGGCTCGCTTTCGCCGACCCCGGCTTGAGCGGCTTGGGCTGGCTTTCATGCGGCGCCCAGCCTGACAGCCAGATGATATCGAAGGTGGCGCGAATGCGGCCGTCGGGATCGGCGAAGCGTTCCTGGTAGGTTTCGGCCATTCGCAACATCGTGGAACGGCGTGTCGGCATCCGCCGCCGTTCGATCAGGATGTTGGTCGCGCCCATGCGCCGCAAGTCATGCATCAGGCCGAACGCATTGTCGTAACGCACCACGATGCGGTCGACGTCAGTGACCGGAAGCGCGAGACCGGCGCGCTGCAAGAGCGCGCCGATGTCGCGCAAATCCGCGAATGGCACCACGCGCGGCGATATCCCGCCTTCCAGCTCGGCTTCAGCCGATGCAAACGACTGTCGCAATTCGGTGAGCGTTTCGCCGCCGATCATGGCCGCGATCAGTAATCCGTCAGGACGCAGCGCACGCCGGATTTGCGCCAGCACGCCGGGCAGGTCGTTCACGAATTGGAATGCGAGCAGCGACATCACGAGATCGAGCGATTGTGCTTCAAGCGCCAGCGGCTCGGTTTCCCGCGCCGGCAGATCGATCCGCGCATAGCGATCGAAGCGCTCCGACAGAATTCGGGCGACCTGTTCGCCGGGCGTCCCGAGCTCGGCCACACTTTTGAAGTCGCGCAACACCGCGTTGAGCCGGTCAGCCAGGTCCTCGGCGGCGCGGTCGAGCAGAAAGGTCGCGGGTCCCAGCCTTTGCGCGCGCTGGAGGCGCTCGCCCAGCAGGGCGCGGTCAAACAAACGGGGTGGGAGGTCCGGATTCGAGCTCATGGCGGTTGGTACGCCCCTGCTTTTGGACTCGCAATCCGAGCTGTTTTAGGCCTTAATAGACTCTTAAAAGTTACTTTTAAGTACCTCAGTTAAGGGCTAGCGTTTTTCATGGCCACAGAAAAAGCCGAAACCGACCGGGTTCCAGTCACCTTGGCCCTTTCGACCATCACTTACCTTGAAAAACTGGTCAGACAGGGAACCCACGGGACAAGCGTACCTGGCGTTGCGAGGACCCTGATCGAGGAGGGAATTCGTCTCGCCATCAAGGACGGGCTGCTTTCGATCCGCGACAACGGCAAAAGCCCTTAAGCGCGGCATACGAGACGGATCGGCGACTGGGAGGCCTTGGGGGAGCCGATGTGACGGCTCATGCTTTTTGGACTTTCAAATGCCCGACAACACCTGGACCACCGAGCGCGTCGAACTTCTCAAGAACCATTTTGCAGCCGGGCTTTCCTGCAGTCAGATCGCCAGTGAAATCGGGGTGAGCCGCAACGCCGTGATCGGCAAGCTTTCGCGCCTCAACCTGACCCGCGACAAGAAACCGATGGTCCGCCGAGAGAATGCGAAGTCAGCCCGCTCGCGCTCGGTGCCCAGATTGCAGTACCGGATTCTGCGCAAACTGTTTGCGGAGACGCCCGCGGCGGAAGAAAGTGAGCCAATGATCCTCAGCGAACAGCACTGTTCGTTGTTCGAACTGAGCGAGCAAAAGTGCCGCTGGCCGATCAATAGTCCGGGCGAAGAGGGTTTTTGTTTTTGCGGCAACCAGCCGCTGAACGGCCTGCCCTATTGCGCCGGCCACAGCCGGCTGGCCTATCAGCCGGGCTCGCGCGTGCGGGCCGCACGCGGCTAGATCGAGGCCACGCCCCAGCCCAAGATGACGCGGGTGGCGCGCCAGAACCAGATGTCGCCGTCGCGGGCGGCTTGAAGACTGAAGATCCGCTTGTTCCAAAGCGGATCGTGGCGGAAGCGGATATTTTCGATTTTGAACTCTGCCTGTCGCAGTTTCCAGTCCGCCACCCAGGCGAGATGTGCCTCCTCGAGTTGCTGGCGAAGCCTGGAAACTTCGATTTGGTAGGGCTGAGGGAATAGAACTTGAAGCATGGGGATGCGCTTCGCGGTCAGATCAAAGCGGGGACGGCGAACTAAAGCTGGCGACGACGATCGGCTTTGGCAAGATCGCCGCCGACTGTTCGCGCTGCACCGGACTTGCTCTTGCCGCTTGAGCGTCAGCGGTCCCGACGATAGCCTTCAGCCATCATGGACGCCGAGCCCTCCCGCTTCATCTCCGCCCACTTCCACCATGCGCTCAACGCCTGCCGCAGCGTATGGTCGCACGCATCAAGACTGGCGCTCGACATCGCGCTGCCGACACTGTGCGTGGCCTGCCGCGAGCCGGTCGAAGGCGAGGGCGTGTGCGCGAGCTGCTGGGCCAAATTGTCGTTTATCGCCCCGCCATTCTGTCCCCGGCTCGGCATTCCCTTTGTCTACGATCCCGGACCCGAGATGCTCTCGATGGAGGCGATCGCCAATCCGCCCGCCTATGCGCGGGCGCGCGCCGCCGTGCGCTATGACGACGTGGCGCGGACGCTGGTGCATGCCTTGAAATACCAGGATCGCACCGATCTGGCCCCGGCCATGGGCCGCTGGATGGCACGGGCCGGCCGCGAACTGCTCAATGAGGCGGATGCGCTCGTTCCGGTCCCGCTGCATTGGCGGCGCGGATGGAGCCGCCGTTACAACCAGTCCGGCGCGCTGGCGCGCACCATCGAGCGGCAGACAGGCGTCAAAGTCGCAGCCGAGGCGCTGCGCCGGGTCCGCCCTACCGAACAGCAAATCGGCCTGTCACGGCCACAGCGGGCCAGCAACGTGCAGGGCGCTTTCAAGGTCGCGCCCGACCGGCAACACCTCATCGCCGGACGCCGCGTGGTGCTGATCGA
>NZ_DASSRP010000344.1:0-6286 GCF_035701725.1 Bradyrhizobium sp. | reverse complement strand
ATTATGTTCGCGCGCGCCGCGAATGGTGATCGCGCGCAGGCTCGACTGGCCCGTCTGTTGGCGCTGCTTGGCCTTGATCACTTCGTCCATACCGAAAATTCCAGAGAAGGGAGCGGACGCCGACGGGAAAGCGATCAGGCGCCGAGGTTAAGCTCGGAACATAGGAAGAACGGGAATCGATTGCTAGTAGCCAGTGAGAACCATCAACGGATAGTTGGGGTGCTGACCGCTGCTGCCAGTTTTGTTCGGCTCGATTGCGCGGTCCGTTTGGTGCGATCCCTGGTTTCTTCGCGCGGGTTCCCAATCGGAACGTCAACGCGCGCCAACGAGCCCATGTGAGAAGCCGCCAACAAAAAGGCCGGCGCAGTGGCCGGCCTTTTCGAATTCCAACGCGTATGTTGCGATCAGTATTTCCCGACCACCGGGCCGCCCCAACGATAGTTGACGCGCACCGAGACCAGATCGGCATCGCCGTGAATGCGATCGGTGCTGAAGACCGCGCCGCTGTTCACGTTGGTGAAGGTCGTGGTCGCATTGGCGATGAAGAGATGGTTGTACTCGAACGCCGCCGACCAGTTCGGCGCAAACGAGAACTCGATGCCGCCGCCGACGGTGCCGCCCCAACGGGTTTCGCCGGAAGGTGACGCCAGCACCGCGCCGGCTGCGAGAATGTTGTTGTGGTCGGCAATGACAGCGGCGCCACCCTTGAAATAGAGCAGGGTGGTGTTCCAGGCATAACCGACCTGGCCCGTGAACAGACCGAACGCATCGATGCGGGAACGGTTGGTATCGGCAGGCGTCACCAGACTGATGTTGCTGCCCTTCAGGCCGGACCAATCACCCTGGGCTTCAAGACCCCAGACCCACGGTCCGGTTTCCCAGCGATAGCCGAGCTGCGCGCCGGCAAAACCGCCTGATGTCGTGTGGCAGCCTTCGGTGCCGACAACCGGCGCAGTTTGATCGAAGCAACGGTTCGCGGTGCCCCAGCCGCCGTTGAGGCCGAGATAGAAGCCGCTCCAGTCGTACAGCGCCGGTATGAACGCTTCAGGTGCCTTGCTGTAGGGGCGCGCTGGAAGATCGGCAGCAACAGCCGGCGCGATCGCGCCCAGCGAGATCAGTGCGAGTGCACCGAGCAGGAAGCTTTTCTTCATCGTCCCGATCTTCTTCACCAGCGCGTCGTGTTGTGCACGAGGCCTATTCCAAGTTAGAGGCAGCGCCCATCCGCCCAATTTCACGTGGGATCATAGGTCATCCGGGGCCCCAAAGCCGTCTCCCAAAAGCCACACTCGGACATGAACTGTGCGTTGGTGAAGCCGATGAATTCTAAGGCGTTTTGCAGGGCGGCCCGCGCCAGAGCCGGCACGGCGTGAATCCCGCGGCCTGGCCCGTGAAAAATACGGTTTTCCGGCCTTTCTTGGGAACAAAACTGGAACATTTGGGGCGCCGATGCTATATGTGGATAACCGCGCGGATGCAGGGGCATCGCCAGCCAGCGAGCGTATAGGGTCTGCGCCAACAGGAATGCGAGTGGAGAGAGGGCGATGGCAGGAAGCGTGAACAAGGTGATTCTGGTCGGAAATCTCGGCAAGGATCCCGAAATCCGGCGGACCCAGGACGGGCGGCCGATCGCCAATCTCTCCGTCGCGACCTCGGAGAGCTGGCGCGACAAGGCGACCGGTGAGCGCAAGGAAAAGACCGAATGGCACCGCGTCGTGATCTTCAATGAGGGTCTGTGCAAGGTCGCCGAGCAGTATCTGAAGAAGGGCGCCAAGGTTTACATCGAAGGCCAGTTGCAGACCCGCAAGTGGACCGACCAGAGCGGCGCCGAGAAGTATTCCACCGAAGTGGTGCTGCAGGGCTTCAATTCGAACCTGACCATGCTGGACGGCCGCGGTGGCGGCGGAGGTGGCAGCTTCGGCGGCGACGATCAGGGGAGCGGGGGCGGCGATTTCGGCGTCAGCGGTCCGTCGAGCGCGCCGCGCCGGGCAGTGGCCAGCGGCAGCCGCAACGCCGACATGGACGACGACATTCCGTTCTGAGGGATTGCCTCTGAGCCTTCGCCCAAAGCACAGGGAGCGCCTCGCGCTCCCTTGCCGTTCAGCGCCGGTGCGGGCGTTGACGCCGTTGCCGCGGCGTCGATGCGCGCCGTTTCACAACCATCATGCGCGCGCTCATTTTAGGCCCCCGCGAGCCCATCGCGCGCGGTTCCGTCCGGACCTCGGATTAACCGCTAAGTAGCTGGAAAAACGAAGGGAAAAACCCCTCACAAATGCCAGTTTGAGGTGGTTTTTGGCGCCCCGATGCGCTATATGAACATGATTCTGATTTGACCGGATTTTCCCTTGTCTGAACCTGAAGATACCATGCCCGGCGAACCGTCGGGACCTTCTGACGTCCGTCCCGTTTCCATCCTCGACGAGATGAAGCGCTCCTACCTCGATTACGCCATGAGCGTGATCGTGTCGCGTGCGCTGCCGGATGCGCGCGACGGTCTCAAGCCGGTTCATCGGCGCATCCTGTACTCGATGTACGAGCAGGGTCACACGCCGGACAAGAAATACGTGAAATCCGCGCGCGTCGTCGGCGACGTCATCGGTAAATATCACCCGCATGGTGACCAATCGATCTATGACGCCATGGTGCGCATGGCGCAGGATTTTTCCATGCGCGTGCCGCTCATCGACGGCCAGGGCAACTTCGGCTCCGTCGACGGCGATCCCCCGGCGGCCTATCGATACACCGAAGCCCGCCTCGCCAAGCCTGCCATCCCGCTGCTTGACGATATCGACAAGGACACGATCGATTTCCAGGCCAACTACGACAACTCCGACACCGAGCCGTCGGTCCTTCCCGCGAAATACCCCAACCTGCTCGTCAACGGCGCCGGCGGCATCGCGGTCGGCATGGCGACCAACATTCCGCCGCACAACCTTGGCGAGGTGATCGACGCCTGCACGGCGCTGATCGACAATCCCGGCCTCTCGATCGACCAACTGATCGAGATCGTTCCGGGGCCGGATTTTCCAACCGGCGGCATCATCCTCGGCAGGCAAGGTATTCGCTCGGCCTATCACCTCGGCCGCGGCTCGATTGTGATGCGCGGCAAGGTGGCGATCGACACGATCCGCAAGGAGCGCGAGGCGATCATCATCACGGAGATTCCCTACCAGATCAACAAGGCCACCATGGTCGAGCGCATCGCCGAACTGGTGCGCGAGAAGAAGATCGAGGGCGTCGCCGATCTGCGCGACGAATCCGACCGCGATGGTTTTCGTGTCGTCGTCGAGCTCAAGCGCGATGCCGTGCCCGACGTGGTGCTGAACCAGCTCTACAGGTTCACCCCGCTGCAAACCACGTTCGGCGCCAACATGGTGGCGCTCGACAACCGCCGTCCGCAGGTGATGAACCTGAAGGACATGCTGCAGATCTTCATCGCGTTCCGCGAACAGGTGGTGACGCGGCGAACCAAGTTCCTGCTCAACAAGGCGCGGGACCGCGCGCATATCCTGGTCGGCCTCGCCATTGCGGTCGCCAACATCGACGAAATTATCAAGGTGATCCGTACCTCGCCCGACCCGAACACGGCACGCGAGGCCCTGATGTCGCGCGACTGGCCGGCGCAGGATGTCGCCGCGATGATTACGCTGATCGACGATGCCCGCCATCGCCTTGCCCCCGACGGCACCGCGCGGCTCTCGATGGAACAGGCCAAGGCCATCCTCGACCTGCGCCTGCAGCGGCTCACCGCGCTCGGCCGCGACGAGATTTCCGACGAGCTCGACAAGCTCGCGGTCGAAATCAAGGATTACCTGGACATCCTGCGCTCGCGCGCGCGCATCCAGGGCATCATCAAGACCGAGCTGGCGGCGGTGAAATCGGAATTCGCCACCCCACGTCGGACCGTCATCATGGAGCAGGAAGGCGAGGTCGAGGACGAAGACCTGATCCAGCGCGAGGACATGGTTGTGACCGTGTCGCACGCCGGCTACGTCAAGCGCGTGCCGCTGTCGACCTATCGCGCGCAGCGCCGCGGCGGCAAGGGCAGGGCCGGCATGCAGACCCGCGACGAGGATTTCGTCTCTCGCTTGTTCGTCGCCTCGACCCACACGCCGGTGCTGTTCTTCTCCTCGCGCGGACAGGTCTACAAAGAGAAGGTCTGGCGGCTGCCGATGGCAGCGCCCAATGCCCGCGGCAAGGCGATGATCAACATCCTGCCGCTCGAGCAGGGTGAGCGCATCACGACCATCATGCCGCTGCCGGAGGATGAGAGCTCCTGGAGCAATCTCGACGTGATGTTTGCCACCACCGGCGGCAACGTCCGCCGTAACAAACTCTCCGACTTCGTCGATGTTCGCCGCTCCGGCATCATCGCCATGAAGCTCGACGAGGACGAGGCGATCGTCGACGTTCAGATCTGCACCGAGCACGACGACGTCCTGCTCACCGCGGCTGGCGGCCAGTGCATCCGCTTTCCCGTCACCGATGTTCGCGTGTTCTCGGGCCGCACCTCGATGGGCGTGCGCGGCATCGCCTTGGCCGCAGGTGACCGGCTGATTTCGCTCGCGATCCTGCGCCATGTCGAGGCGACGTCGGAAGAACGTTCAGCCTATCTGAAGATGCGCCGTGCGGTCGCCGGTGAAGGCAGCGCCGAAGAGGCGGCCGCGGACAGCGAAGCCGAAGAGGTCTCAAGCGCCATTCAGCTCTCGCAGGAACGCTATGTCGAAATGTCGGCGCAGGAACAGGTGGTGCTGACCGTGTCGGCCAACGGTTACGGCAAGCGAACCACATCCTACGAATACCGCACCACGGGACGCGGCGGCAAAGGCATCGTCGCGATGTCGGTCAACAACCGCAACGGCAAGCTGGTCGCGTCCTTCCCGGTGGAGGAGTCCGATCAGATCATGCTGGTGACCGACAAGGGCCAACTGATCCGTTGTCCGGTGGAAGACATCCGCATCGCCGGCCGCTCGACGCAAGGCGTGATCGTGTTCGATACCGCTGACGACGAGCACGTCGTGTCGGTCGAGCATATCGGCGAGGAGGCCGAAAACGGCAACGGCAATGGAAGCGGCGGCGATTAGGCTCGCTGCTCCGCTTGCAGCGACGAGACCGCTCGTCGCTCTCGTCCTGCTATTGAGCTGTTCGACCGCCGGGATTTCGACGGCCAGCGCCTGCGAGTTGTCGCTGGTCGCACCGACGAGGTCGGCGCTCAAAAATCCCGTCGAGGTGCACACTTCGCTGGCTGGTGATGTCTTGATCGCGCGCTTTTCCGTCACCTCGTCGTCCATCAATGCGAAGAGGGAGCTTGGTCCCGGCGAGCACCCCTACCAGTACGACGTCGTCGAGGTGTTCGCGACGTTTTCCGAGCGCGGATTTCCTTACTTTGAGTTCGAAGTGTCGCCTTACAACCAGACATTCCAGGTCAGGATCAACGATCCCAAACAGCATCAGGAAGGCGTCGATCTCGGGCTGACATCGACGGCGGAGATCGCAAAAGGCGGGTGGACGGCGCAGTTGAAAATTCCGCTCAAGGCTCTGGGCTGGGATGGCGATCCCGGCAAGATCCGCGGCAACCTCTATTCCGTGCTTGGACAGGCGAAAAAGCGCAGCTATTGGAGCGCTTTCCTGCCGAAAGCGGCACGGCCGAACTTCCACCAGGTGGAATATTTCAAGCCGCTGTTGCAGTGTGCACCAGCCGCCTAGCAGCCCTCCTGAATGACGGGCGCTGAGAGCCTTTGAAGAACGACAATCGAGCTTGCCTGCATGGCGGCGTCGTGTGACGGTATCGCGCAGATTGCGGCAACCGATTCAATGACGCCCGAACAAGTTCGTCTCATCAAGAATTCGTTCGATACGATGTGGCCGATGCGCGGCGACATCGCCGAGCTGTGCTATCTCCGGTTTTTCGAGCTGGCCCCCGAGGCAAAGGCGCTGTTCAAGGACGACATGGAGCAGCAACGGGCCAAGCTGATGGACATGATCGCGGCGCTGGTCGGCTCGCTTGATCAGCACGCGATATTCCAGTCGATCGTCGCAACATCGGGCCGCCAGCACGCCCGCTTTGGCGTTCGTGCCTCGCAATACACCGCGTTGGGCGAAGCGCTGATGTGGAGCCTGGAGCGCAAGCTCGGCGCGTCACTGACGCCGGAATTGCTGGCGTCCTGGCAAGCTCTCTACGCCACCGTGCAGGCCGAGATGCAACGTGCGGCTGCACGGGCCTAGCGCCTTACAAGGCTTCGCGGCGATCCTCGCCCTGCGATCGCCTTTGCAGAGGAAAACGTCGTGA
>NZ_DASSRP010000343.1:0-17929 GCF_035701725.1 Bradyrhizobium sp. | reverse complement strand
GATCGCGCCGGAGCGATCGACGGTCGCAATCGCCATCGGCGTGTGGTCGAAGAAGCGCATGAAGCGCACTTCGGCCGCCCGCTGCGGGTCGGCACGCTCGTCGCGCGCGCGGCTGATCACGAGCGTGCGCGAGGCCCCGGGCGTGCCGTCGGCGCCGAAGGCCAGCTTGTGGTAGAGCCGCGCCGGCATGGTCTTGCCGGTGCGCATGCGCAGGTCGATGTCGAAGACTTCGGTGGTGACTTCGCCGGGCGACGGCGTGATCGAGGTCAAGAGCGCGGCGCCATCGCCGGACACGATGTCGGTGAGTTTCAGCCCGCCGGAGCCGATTTCCGCCAAATCGTAGTCGAGCCAGTTGGCGAGCGTCGCATTGACATAGGCGATCTCGCCGGCCGGATTGACCGAGAAGAAGCCGCATGGCGCATGATCGAGATATTCGATCGCGTGCTGCAATTCCTGAAAGACGTCTTCCTGGCGCTCGCGGTCGCGGGTGATGTCGGCGATCGACCACACCGCATATTTGGCGTCGCGTTTGCCCTGACCGAGCGGACGCACCCGCATCCGCAGCCAGCGGCCGTGAACGCCGTCCGTGCCGGCAAGCCGGACTTCTTCCTGCTGGCGCTTGCCTTCGCGCGAGGCCTTGAGCAGGCGGAACACCGCCTCCGAGACGTCGGGGTTGCCGATGAAGACGCGCTCCACGGGACGGACATCCTGCGGCGTCGCCGCGCCGGTGATCGCAAGGTAGGAGGCGTTGGAATAGACGACATGGCCGGAAGGATCCGTGACCGCGATTCCGTCATAAGCGAGGTCGGCGATGCGGCGGATGACGGGATCGTCGATCGAGCGGTCGGCGAACCGCACGATGCCGGCGGCAAAGGCAAACAGGTTGAACAGCCCGACCATGGCGAGCAGCGCCAACAGCCCGAGGATATAAGGCTGGGCCTGTGCACGGCCGATGGTCGTGAGCGCCACGGCACACGCGACGATGGCGCCGGCCACCAGGAGCACCAGAAGGATGCTGCCGCTGCGTCGCACCGGCTCGTGGACGGTGAGCGGCGGGGACGACGGAAGGTGGTCAGGTTCGGCGGTCATGGAAATAGAGAGTAGCCTGTCGACACGGAGAGGACGCGCTTAATTTTACGCTGGATACGCTGGTGCGGCACGCTTTAAGGCACCTCAAGTGCCTGAATCGCACCCAAAAGCGCAAGTCCATCCCGCAAGTTATTCAGTGGGCTGGGTATCCCCGTCGGATAGAGGGGGAACCGCGTCATGCCCGCCGGTTCGAAACCCCGCGCTTGAGACCCATCACGTAGCCGATGATTTCGGCGACCGCGTGATAGTGCTCGACCGGAATCTCCTCGTCGATTTCCACCGTGGCATAAAGTGCGCGCGCCAGCGGCACGTTCTCGACGATCGGAATGTTGTGCTGGCCTGCGATCTCCCTGATCTTGAGCGCGATCAGGTCGACGCCCTTGGCGACGCAAACCGGCGCCTGCATGCCCCGTTCATAGGACAGCGCGACCGAATAGTGGGTCGGGTTGGTGATGATCACGGAGGCCTTGGGCACCGCCGCCATCATCCGTTTCTTCATTCGCGCCTGCCGGAGCTGGCGGATGCGGCCCTTGATATGCGGATCGCCTTCGGACTGCTTGAATTCCTCCTTCATCTCCCGCAGCGACATCTTCTGCCGCTCGTACCATTGCCGGTACTGGAAGAAATAGTCGGCGATCGCGACCACCGCGAGCATCGCGACCACCGCACCCATCAGGTGCACCGTCAGACTGATGATCACGCCGAACAGCGCGGTCGGATCCGAGCGCAGCATCGATTCCAGCCGATGCCGCTCCGGCCACAGGATCGAGGTCATGACGGCGCCGAGCGCTGCCAGCTTGAACAAGCCCTTGCCAAAATTGGCCGCCGCCTGCTTGCCGAAGATGCGCTTGGCGCCCTCCATCGGCGAAATCTTGGAAAGCTTCGGCTTGAGCGATTCGCCCGACCAGACCAGGCGATGTTGCAGCATGTTGCCGGCTATCGCCGCGATCATCAGCATCAATAGCGGCACGCCGATGGCGGCCAGCACCGCATATCCCAGGTTTTGCGCCAGCAGCAACAGGCCCGGGCCATCGGTCCGGATCATCCAGGAATTGGCGATGATGTTCTTCAGCGGCGTCTCGATGCCGCCGATCGAGCCGGAAAAGGTCGACAGCACGAGCGTCGCGCCCGCGATCATGAACCAGGTGTTGACCTCCTGTCTCTTGGCGACGTCGCCGCGTTCCAGCGCGTCATCTAGACGTTTTTGCGTGGGGTCTTCTGAGCGTTCGCCGCCATCATCCTCGTCAGCCATCTAGAGCACCGGATTCCGAAGTTCGCAGCATGGCGCGGCAACCTCTGATGCGAACTTCGGTATCAAAGGTGCTCTATCAACTCTGGATTCTGGAGCGGCCTTGAATTTCAAGTTCCGAAGATCAACTCGCGGCCCCGTCGATAGGAACTTCAAATTCGCCGCGCCAGCGACCTTCATTTGAGAGGAATCATGTCGTGCATGACGGCGACGAAGTAGTCGAGGAAGCTTCCCATCATCGCCGCCAGCACGACGGCAAAGATCAGAAAGCCGGCAAGGATCGATAGCGGCACGCCGACGAAATAGACCTGCATCTGCGGCATCAGCCGCGCCAACACGCCAAGACCGATATTGAAGACGAGGCCAAAAACCAGAAACGGTGCCGACAGTTGCATGCCGATCTTGAAAGCGGCGGTGAAGGCGCGGGTGGCCAGCGCCGCCACGTCGCCGCTCGGCACGAGTTCGCCCGGCGAAAAGATCGAATAGCTGTCGTTGAGCGCGGCGATGACGAGATGATGGCTGTCGGTCGCAAACAGCATGGTGACGCCGAGCAGCGTCAGGAAGTTGCCGATCACGACGCCCTGCTGGCCCTGCGTCGGGTCGACCGAGGTGACGAAGCCGAGGCCGAGCTGCTGGGCGATTACGGAACCGGCGACCTGAAGCGCCGCCAGCGTCACCCGCGCGGTGGCCCCGAGCACGATCCCGATCAGGATCTCGTACATCATCAGGACCAGCAGCGCGGAAAGCGTGTCCGTGTTGACGTGATAGTCGGCGCGGTGCAGCGGCAGGATGATCAGCGCCAACAGCAGCGCGATCGCCAGCTTGATGCGCACCGGAATGTTGGATTCGCCCAGTCCCGGCAGCAGCATCACCATGGCCCCGACGCGGGCGAACACCAGCATGAAGGACGCCGCCAGCACCGGCAGAAGCGAAATATCGATGCGCATAAGCGAGCGTCCGGGCCCCGGCTCGCGGCGCCGCTTTCGCGAATCCCAAGTTCACCGCGTTGCCCATAATGGCATTAGCCGCCTATGATTCGCGACGATATCCGCATCATGTGGCTGTGAAGCGAATCGGCCATGAATGGCAGCGCCAATAATAATGTCACGAAGATCGCCAGGATCTTCGGAACAAAGATCAGCGTCTGTTCCTGGATCTGGGTCAGCGCCTGGAACAGCGATACCACGACGCCGACCACAAGCCCGACCACCATCAGCGGCGAGGATACCAACACGATGGTCCAGATCGCATCGCGCGCCACGTCGAGAGTTTCCGCACCGGTCATTTCACGCCCTCACGGTCCTAACTTCGCCAACCACGCCGGCGAATAGCGAGTAGCGAATGGCTTGTAGATCGATCCCCATTCGCTACTCCCCATTCGCTATTCGCCATTCGCCCCCAATCAGATCGCCATCTTCATGATGTCTTCGTAGGCCGCGATGACCTTGTCGCGTACCGAAACCAGCGTCGACACTGCGACGTCGGTCTCGGCGACCGCCGTCACCACATCCATGACGTTGGCCTTGCCGGATGCCATCGCGACCGTCTGCGCATCGGATTTGCGGCCCGCGTCGAGCACGCCGCCGACCGCTTCCTTGAGCACGTCGCCGAATGAAAGCCCGCCGGTCTCGGAGGGCTTGGCGCCCGCCCCGCTTTCGAGCATGCGGGCGGCCGAAGCATAGGCATTGGCGGCAATTGTCGGTGAAGCCATGGGCTAAGCCTTCCTGTCAGGTCTTCAAGATATCGAGCGTGCGTTGAATCATCCGGCGCGTCGCACCGATGATGTTGAGATTGGCTTCATAGGACCGCTGCGCCTCCCGCATGTCGGTCATTTCGACCAGCGGATTGACGTTCGGATATTTGACGTTGCCGGTGGCATCTGCGGCCGGATTGTTCGGCTCGTATTTGACGTGAAAGTCGGATCGGTCGGGCCTGATCTTGCCGAGCGTCACCACCTGGGCATCGAGCGCGCGGTCGAGCGCCGAGGAAAACGTCGGCACTTTGCGGCGGTAGGGATCGCCGCCCGCAACCGATGAGGTCGAATCGGCGTTGGCGATGTTTTCCGAGATGACCCGCATGCGTCCGGCCTGGGCGCGCAGGCCCGAGGTCGCAATCCCCATCGAGCGGGCGAAATCATTCGCATCGTTTGCCATAAGACGCCTCCTTCCCTGGTTCGCCGATCGCGGCCGCTACGCCGCCGGTCGCCGGCTAGCCCTTGCCGATCGCGGTCTTCAAAAGATGCAGGCTCTTGGAGTAGAGCGAGGTCGCCGCCGCGTAATCCATCTGGTTGGCGGAGGTTTTCAGCATTTCGTCTTCGAGGTTGACCGAATTGCCCGCCGGCCGGGTCAGAAAGCCGGTCCGGCGGTTCTGACCGAAGGTCGGGTCGGCGTCGCCCGTGCCGAGATGGCTCGCGCTCGTACGTGTCATCGGCAGCGTTGCCACCGCGCCGTCGATCTTGCCGCTGCCTGGCTCGAATTTGGGCTCGACCAGATCCCGCGGCTTGAAATTGGGCGTGTTCGCGTTGGATACGTTTTCAGCCAGAACGCGCTGGCGTTCCTGGTGCCATTGCATCTTGGTCCGCAGGATCGACAGGGTCGGAAGGTCGTTGATGGGCATCGCCGCGCTCCCCCTCGGATAGCGGCCGGATGCCACTCTCTGGGTAGGCAGAATTTGCCGCCTGTATGGTTAACGGCTGGTTAAGATCGCACTAGCACCGCCGATCTGAAGTCCCTGCAGCACAAGCGGCGAACCCGACCAAGGACTACAGATCGAAGCGGTACTAGAATCAATGAGTTTGCAGGTGCCCATGGCTTTCCGAAGTTCGTGAAGGTGGGTGCCGCGACGGGGCACGCAGTTCGGAAACTGGGCACCTGCCGGGTGCTTTGGCGATTCATCCGGGGCACGGCGATGCGCCAACCGATTCGAGCGCAATTTCGCCACGAATGCTGCGTTAACCAACCAGAACATTGCCATCCGCATTTCCAGAAGTCGTTTTGGCCCAACCGATTCATGGGTTATTAAGGCTGGCGGGGCGGCAGCTTTTGCCGTGGGGCATTAACTTGAGCCAGAATTGAACTTGAGCCGGACTTCCAGCCGGGCTTGGGCGGCTCATCGGGCGTCATGGGTTCGCTTTGATTGTGCCTTCGGGGATGGAGGCCTTGAGAAGCTGTTGCGGGTTGCCGGGGACAAAGCATGCAGGCACTGACATTTTTCTTCGCGTTTGTAGTCGTCCTGGCGCTGATCGGCGTCGTGGCCTGGCTGATCCGCCGATTCGCCTCGAATCGCCTTGGCGCCAACACCCAACGCGGACGAATGCCGCGTCTTGCCGTGATCGACGCCGCGGCCGTGGATGGCCGCCGCCGCCTGGTGCTGGTCCGGCGCGACAATGTCGAGCATCTCTTGATGATCGGCGGCCCGACCGACATCGTCGTCGAGCCCAATATCGTGCGCGCTGCGCCCGGCCGCGACCAGTTGCCGCCACGGCCGGCGGTCGCCAGCCCCGACATGCAGCCGCGAATCGTGCCGCTGCCGGACGCCGCCGGCTGGGGCGACAATGAAGCCGCGCGCGCGGAACCCTTCGATCACGCCGAACCGCAAATGCCCGAGCCGCCGCCGCGGCCCGCGCGGCCCGCTTTTGCCGACGAAGCGCGCCGGCCCGTCCGCGCCGAACGCCCGGCCGATCCGCTCGCGGGGTTCACCGCCGAACCTTTGGGTGGCCGCCCCGAACCCGTGATGCCACCGGCCCCGCCGCGCATGCCGCGCGGCGAGACGATGCCGCGAAGCGAACCGATCATGCCGCGGCCCGCGCGTCCGACCGTCGTCGAGACGCCGAAGGCGCCGCCGCGCGAACCGCGCCCCGTGACCCCACCCGCGCCGCCGCCGGTGCCGCCGATGGCGTCGGCAGATCAGAATCTCGCCGAAATGGCCCAGCGGCTCGAAGCCGCGCTGCGCCGGCCGGCCGGTGAAGCGGTCGCACCGCCCGTGGCACCGGAACCGCCGGCGGCCCGCCCCGTGCCACGCAGCGAGCAACCGCCCCCCGCGCCTGCGGGCCCGTCGCCCAAGAGCGGCTTTGACAATCTCGAAGACGAGATGGCCTCGCTGCTCGGCCGGCCGAAGAATCCTTCGTGAGGCCGGCGGAACGTCCGCGTAGAGTATTTTTATTTCTAAGCACTCTCCTCACCGCCGCTCTGGCGGCTGTGCCCGCATGGGCGCAGGACATCAGCATCAATCTCGGCGGCCAGGGCGGTGGCGGCGTGACCGAGCGCGCGATTCAGCTGATCGCACTGCTCACGGTGCTGTCGATCGCGCCGTCGATCGTGATCATGATGACCTCGTTCACGCGCATCGTGGTCGTGCTGTCGCTGTTGCGCACCGCGCTCGGCACCGCGACCGCGCCGCCGAACTCCGTGATCATTGCGCTGGCGATGTTCCTCACCGCTTTCGTGATGGGACCGATCCTGCAAAAATCCTACGATGACGGCATCAAGCCGCTGATCGCCAACCAGATCAGCGTCGAGGACGCGCTTCAGCGTGCCGCGGTGCCGCTGCGCGGTTTCATGCTGAAGAACGTCCGTGAAAAGGACGTCAAGCTGTTCATGGACATGTCGGGCGAGCCACCGCCGGCGACGCCGGACGCGATGTCGCTGCGCATTCTGGTGCCGGCTTTCATGATCTCGGAACTCAAGCGCGCCTTCGAGATCGGCTTTCTGCTGTTCCTGCCGTTTCTGATCATCGACCTCGTGGTGGCCTCGGTCTTGATGTCGATGGGCATGATGATGCTGCCCCCGGTCGTGGTGTCGCTGCCGTTCAAGCTGATCTTCTTCGTGCTGGTCGACGGCTGGTCGCTGGTCGCCGGCAGCCTGGTGCAGAGCTACGGCGGTTAAGCCGGAACGTCTTCACCCCTTGACGTCATACTGTCTGCGCAGATGATCGCCGATCTGCACGATCATCGCGACACATTCCGGATAGCCCGGCCGGGCGACGGTTGCCGCATCGGCCGAAGCGCGGAACTCCCAGCTGTCCCCGCTTGGAATGACGATGATCTCGATACCGTCCGGGCAGTCGGATTCATGCGCCTTCAATTCGGCACGCGCCTGCCTGGTACGGCGAATTGGAAGTTTAAAGGCCGCCACGACCGCTTGCGAACTTCGGAATCGAAGCTCGGGTGCCGATAATAGCGGGCAGCGATCCGGTCGGCGTCGGATCGGCCTTGGCCGTTCCCGGCGGCGTGATCGCGCGCGCGGTCGCGTCGGGATAGCGCGTCCTCATTTCGCGCAGGAACCCGTCGAGCGTATCGACGCTGGCCGCCATCTTGGCAATCGCGGCGAAGTCGGCGCCCGTCGAGCCGACCGGTTTGCTGGCGATCTCGAAAGCGGTGCGGTCCGCCTCCCCGCTCATCAGCGGCAGGTATTTTTCGCGAAAGCGCGTCAATCCGATCGCATCCTCGGCAAGGGCATAGCCAACCACGGCGCGGATGACGTCGCTTTTCTCCGCTGCCGTCAGCGGTTTGAAATCGCGCCAGCGATCGGCGTAATAGAGCTCGATCTGCTCGGCAGACTCGCGCCATTTGCGCGCGGCCCAATAGATGTCGGAACGCAGGCGGATCGCTTCGCGGCCCGTGAGGTTGGAAATGATGTCGAGCGCAAGCTCGTGACGGCCGACATCGCTTTGCGCGCGCGCCTCCAGAAGCAGGCGCTGCTGGCGCAATTCGCCCGACAGATCGGCGATGCGGGTCGAACGTAGCGCGATGATGGCGCGCTCGGGCTTGCGGGCCGTCAAATAGACCATCGCAAGGCGCGCGGCGACCTGGGCCCGCGCGGCGCCTTCGAGCCGCTTGTCGACCTGATATTGCAGAAGCTCGGCGGCCTGATCGAGCAGGTCGACGGCGACCAGGCGGTCGGCCAGGCGCCGTATCATCTCGTCGCCGCGCCGGCCGATCGGCGTGAGGTCGCGGTATTCATAGAACATCCCGAGCGCATCGATCGCAGGAAGATCATCGCCCTTGGGACCGAGGAAGAGCTGCGCAAACAGCGCCGAGGCCGCGTCCTGGCCCTGGCGCGCGACCTCGAGATTGGGCGCCAGCAGGTTGGCGGTGCGCACGGCGGCAAAGGACTCCGAGAAACGCCCGATATCGGCATAGATTTTGGCCAGCATCTCGAGCGTCTGCACCTCGATCGCATCGCCACGCCAGATCACCGACAGGGTTTCGAGCTCGCGCAGCGAGTCTTCCTGGGTGATTTCGTTACGCTTTTGCTGCAAGGCGATTTGCAGAAGCTTGGCTTCCGCGGCCGAGGGACGGTCCGGCGAGGCGGCCGCGCGCTTATATTCGTCGAGCGCGTCCTTCTCGTGGCCGAGGCCTTCGGCGAGCCGGCCGCGCAACACCCCGACCGCGGCGGCCTGCTCGGGTGCAATTCCGATCACATCGAGCTCGCTGGCGCGCTTGGCAGCGCCCGGATAATCCTTGACTTCGAGGGAGGCATGCAAGGCTTCCGCAATCACGATGCGCTGCAGATCGACCGGCAGCGAGGTGATGGCAAATTCGGCGCTTTTGAATTTCTCGCGCGCGTCCGCCCATTTGTTCTGGCGTGCGCTCGCCATCGCCTTCCAGAGTTGCGAGTCATAGTTGGTTCCGATCGCCGGGCTTGCGAGATCCTTCAGGGCCCGCTCCGGACGTCCCATCAGAATGTTCGCCAGCGCGTGAACGATCAGGACCGCGGGATCTTCCGCCCCCACCTTGGAATCGGCCAGCGCCAGATTGAGCACGCCGACGGTTTCCGGATACATCGCGCGCGCCATATAGAACCGCGCAAGATCGAGCTGCGCCGAGACGCGCTGCTCGAGATTGCCGGAAGCGGCCGCACCGGCGGCCTCGATCAGCGCATCGGCCCGCGCGTTGAAGTTGGCGTCGCGATTCTTGCGCCATTCGCCGAGATCGAAGATCGGTCGGACGGCGGTGGGCGCCCGCTCGGCGCCACTGTCGGCCGGCGACAACGTCAAGCCGCCGGGCTTGCCCAGGATCACCTTGTCGGGACCGACATCCGCGGTCACGTCGTCGGAGTTCGGACGGATCGCGACGCCATGAATCGATTCGAGTAGCGACAGCTCGACAAAGTCCTGGCGCTTGATGAAGCCGCGCGCCGGCGGCCTTGCCGTCACCACGAACAGCGTGTCGCCGGCGTCCGGATCGGTGAAACGGTGAAGCATGCCGGCGCCCTGCATCGGCACCGTGACATTTGCGAGCGAGGGATCGGCGATGTTTCTGATCGCCGAGAGCGCCTGCGAGGGCGTCTGCACCGTATCGGCAAAGGTCACGGTCCAGTTGGTGCCGGTGGCGAGATCCTCGCCGGCGAGCGAGGGCAGTTGCGGGCGGTTGAGGCGAAAGCGCACGGCCTGGCCGCGTTCCTGCGGCACCACGCTGATGTCGGTCACCGCGGCGCCGCCCTGCCCGCGGATCGGCTCGACATCGATCGGCTTTTTGGAATCCAGCATCAGCCACAGCGTGTCGGCGCGCCGGAACAGCGCCGCCGGCGTTCCCGGCGGCAAGGAGAAGGTCAGATGCAGCCCCCCGCCGTCGCGGATGGCGCTGACGTCGCTATGTGCGAGCTGGGCTTTGGTCTCGGGGGACGCCATCGCGGGCGCCGCAGCCGGCTTTTTCACGGCAGCTTCGCTCGCCGGAGCTTCATCCGCCTTCGCCGGCATCGCGGCATTCGGCGCGATCTTTGGCGCAGGTTCGGCGGTTTCCGGAACGGTTGAGGCCGCGGAGGATTCGGCCGGTGCTGGCGGCTGAGGCGCGGCAGCCATCCTTTCCATCGTGGCCGGCTTGTCGGATGCCGGCGGATTCTCGGCCGCGGCGGGCAGCTTCGCCATCGGCGCCGCCGGAGCCGCAGCCATCGTCTGCATGGTCTCGGACGGCGGAGCCACTTCCGTTGAAGCGGACTTTTCTGCTGAAGAAGACTTGCCGTCTGAACTCTTTGCGTCCGAACTCTTGGCGGCCGGCGCCGGTTTTTCGGCCGTGCGCGACGGCGCAGGCGGCGCATCCGAGACCTGCGGCAATACCTGCGGCTTGTCGGCCTGCTGGTAGGCGACGTCGATGACGTAGTTCTTGTCTTCGCGGAAGGAGTGAACGTCGACGTCGCCGAGCATGGTGAGTTCCACCACCGCGGTTTCGCCTTCGATCTTCTGCGTGATCGCCAAAACGTTCGGCGGCAGCGACAGCTTGGCGTCGGCGAGATCAAATGTCAGCGCCTTGGTGAACAGCAATTTGAGCCGCTGCTCGTTCAGCACCGAGGAAACGCCGACGCCGTCGGGCATTTCAAACACGAACCGCACGAAGGTCGGCTGAACCGAGGTGCGGACCCGCACCGGCGGTCGCTTCTTGGCCTCGGACATCGCGCGCTGCTGACGCAGCTCGCGCTCGGCGGCGCGGGCACGCTCGGCAAGTTCGCGCACCACTTCCTGGGGAAGACTCGGCGGCGGACCTTTCCAGGAATCCGGCAGCAGATCGACAAACAACCGCTCGCCCGCGGTCATCGTGTTGACGGTGACCTTGCGCGACAGCGACAGACGGATCGCCGAGCCATCCGGGTCGCGGCGTGCCGATCCGATATAGTCCGGCACGGCGTTGGCCACCCCATCGACGGAAACGTCGACCGGACGCTCGAAACGGATCACCATGATCGAGCCGGCCGTCACCACTTCCGAACCGACATCTTCGGCGAATTTGACGACGAGCCGCGCATAGCCGCCGCTGGAAGACAGCGTCGCTTCGGCCTTTACGGCGTCAGCAGCCCGCGCCGGAGCCGAAAAAGCCAGAACAGCCAACGCGCCAGCAAGGATAGCTGCCGCGGCACGCGAAGCCGGCAGCAGGCCGCGCGGCAGTGGCGGCGCCAGGCTGCGCAGTCGCGACCAAAATCCAGCGGCAGCCATTCGCGCCATTGCCGTATACGTCTTTCAGTTCGTTCGCCGACGGGCCGCTACCGGCGCAGATCATTCCCGCGTTCGAATCTAGAATTGGCGGTTTAAGGAGCTGTTAAACATTCCGGCTAATTGGCCTTTTGCGGCGGAACTATCTTGCCTTCGATCTTCGGCAGGTCGGCATCGGAGACGGACTTGTCGCCGCCGGCGCGGCGCGCCATTTCGACCGTCAGCCGCTCCGCCACCTCGGGCTGCATCTGGCCCATAATGTCGGACATCTTGCGCGGGGCGATGTGCGAGGCGATCTCGAACAACACCGACATTTCCAGCCGGTCGAACACTTTCGCGGCGTCTTTGGGCTTCATGGCCTCATACATCGTGATAATGCCCTTGAAGCGCGCGGCGTCTTCCTCGGCCTTCTGAGCGGTGGCGCCGACGATGCGGGATTCGATCGCCTTCATTTCCTCGACCCGGCCTTCGGCGCGCTTTTCGGCGGCCTTGAGCAGGCTCTCGCGAATGTCGATCTCGCGCGCCCGCGCCTCGAGTTCCTGACGCCGCGCCTGCAAGCGCTCGAGGATCGCGCGTTCGGAAGGCGAAACCGCCGGGCTCTGCTCGCTTTGCATGGTGCTCTCGGGCTTGGCGACTTCCGGCTTGGCTTCTTCTTTGGGTTTCTCTTCTTTCTTCTCGACCGAGCCGGTGATGTCCGATGCATCCGCATAGCGGCGGCCGGGGAAATTGATCGTCTCCTGGGCCCAGGACGGCTTGGTCGAGCCCGGCCGGTAATCGAACACATAGCCGCCGTCGAGCACGAGGCCGGCAATCTTCAGCACTGCAAGACCGAAGACCGCAACCAGAACAACGGGAAGGACGCGAATGTTACGAAACGGTTTCATGCCGCAAGTCCACCCGACCTTCTACGTTCGGAGAATGCCTGCGCCGCCGCCGCAACCGCTTTGGCGCTCGCCATCGGCGGAGCGGAGGACGAAGGCGCAACTGCGGGTGCAGGTGCGCTCGCCGGCGCCGGTTCCGGCGCCACCGCACTGGTGCTCGGCCGCGCGGCGATGGCGATTTTCGACAGCCGGCGAACCACGTTGTCGCACTCGCTGAGCTGCTTCTTGAGCTGCGTCGACATCTCGGTCGCCGCCGCCAATTGGGAGCCGAGGTTTTCGTTGACGTCGCGCACGGTGTGCTTGAGGCCGCCGATCGCGCGCTCGGCGATCTCGGTGGCGGTGATGAGCTCGGCGATGGTTGCCTTGAGCGAATGCTCGTCGGCCCGCAACCGCTTCAGCCGCTTGTTCAGCAACATGCAGTAACCGATCGTGAGCATGAGCAAGATCGCGACCAGGCTCTCGATTGCTACTCCCAGGACATGACTCATGGAGCCTCCATCATCTTGGTCTGCTCGTCGGCCTTCTCGAACATCGCAAAGGTCGTATTGGGTTTGCGCAATTGCTTGGCGACGCGAATGGCGACGCGGTCGCCGACACGCCCCATCCGCCCCTCGGTGAGGGTCACGCTGCCGCAGCGCACGGCCACCAGCGCATCGGCTCGCATTTCCAGGGGCAGCGTGTCGCCGACCTTGAGCTTCATGAGCTGCTTGAGCGGGATATCGGCCTCATAGAGCACGGCATCGACGGCAATCTGCGCCTGCGCGACTTCGGTGGCGAAATGGCCTTCCCAGATCGGGTCGCGGCCGAATTTTTCGCCCATGAACATCTGCAACAGAACGTTGCGGATCGGTTCGATGGTCGCGTAAGGCAGCAGCAATTCGATATTGCCGCCGCGGTCTTCCATGTCGATGCGCAGGCGGACCAGGATCGCGGCGTTGGCGGGGCGGCTGATCGCGGCAAAGCGCGGATTGGTTTCGAGCCGGTCGATCGTGAATTTGACCGGCGACAGCGGCCGGAACGCCTGTTCGGCGTCGGCCATCACCACCTCGACCAGCCGCTTGACGAGGTTGGTTTCGATCGTGGTGTACGGGCGCCCTTCGATCCGCATCGAGGTCTGGCCGCGGCGGCCGCCGAGCAGGACGTCGATCATCGAATAGATCAGGCTGGAGTCGACGGTGGCGAGGCCGAAATTCTCCCACTCCTCGGCCTTGAACACGCAGAGCACGGCCGGCAGCGGGATCGAGTTCATGTAGTCGCCGAAGCGGACCGAGGTGATGCGGTCGAGCGAGACTTCGACATTGTCGGAAGTGAAATTGCGCAAGGATGTCGTCATCAGCCGCACCAGGCGGTCGAAGACGATTTCCAGCATCGGCAGGCGCTCGTAGGACACCATCGCCGAATCGATGATGGCGCGAATGCCGGAATTGTCGTCGAGATTGACTTCCCCGACATTGAAGCCGAGCAGGTTGTCGATTTCCTCCTGCGACAGAACCCGTTCGCCGCCGTTCTTGCCGGTGCCGAAGTCGCGGCTGCCGTCTTCGACCATGGCCGCCCATTGCAGCGCCATGGTTTCGGAAAGCTCGTTGGCCTCCGCTTCGGCGGCGTCTTTGCTCGGGTCCGCGGAATCGAGCGACGCTTCCCATTGCGCCGCAATTGCATCCTGGTCGACTGGATCGTTGCCCGCCATGTGTTTAGATCCGCACCGTCACTGAATGACGACCTCTTTGAACAGCACCGCACTGACCTGGTTCGGCGCGACCGCCGCGTTGACGCGCCGCGTCAGGTCTTCCTTGAGGCGAAACAGCCCGGCCGAACCGTTGAGGTCGGACGGACGCAGTTCGCGCATATAGGTCTGGAAGATGTCGGTGACGCGCGGCAGCGACGGCTTGATCGCCTCGACCTGCTTCTCTTCCTTCACCTCGAGCACGATCTTGGCCTTGAGATACTGCACCCGCTCCCCGGGCAGCCCGATCAGGTTGACCAACAGGTCCGGCACTTCGACATAGGCCGGCGGCTTCGGCGGCGGCGCCTCGGCGTGCGCTTGGGCGTCCTCGCCGTGACCACGCAGGAAGAAGAACCAGGTCGCGCCGCCGCCCGCGATCGCAAGCACGGCAACGACGGCGATAATCAGCTTGAGTTTGCCTTTCGGCGCAGGTGCGGCTTCCGCCGCGCCTTCCTTCTCTTCGTCCGCCATCGCCCCGCCCGCTCCGAAAATGGATTAGTGTGGCAGTTCAGAAGTCCGCATCATTTGTGCCGCAGGTTCATCATGCGGACCTCTGAACTAAAGCCACACTAAAAAACTAGGTTTGCCACCGTCCTCTGGATTCCGAAGTTCGAAACGTGGCTCCGCAAAATGCGTCGAACTTCGGAAATTGGGACACTAGACGCCGCCAGGCGAACCTCTGACGCGATACAACGCGGCACGTCCTGCGCTCTTTTTGAACGCTAAGGTAATAATGGTTAACGGAAGCTTTCTTTTGCGCGGTCACTGGGAAAAAGTTGCCGGGCAAACATGGTCAACAAGACCTTATTGCCGCCCCTCAAAACCCACTCTCGATCACCCAACCATCTGAAACACCTTAGGTTTCCCGATTGGCACGGCTTTCGCTCTGATCCTCCCCGAACCACCCCGGCTTGGGAGAGCCTAAAGGCGGTTTGAAAGATCGGCACGCGGCTTGGGAGAGCTCCTTGCGGATCGTTTGAGGGGAGAACCGATGCGATGGAGAATGCGCTTCTCATCAACTTGTCGCGGCAAACCGCGCTCGAGCGTCAGCTCGATGTGATTGCCAACAATATCGCCAACGTGAACACGTCCGGCTTCAAGTCCGACAGCTCGTTGTTCGAGGAATATCTCAACACGCCGGCGCACGAGGACAATTTCGTCGGCAGCGATCGCCGCGTCAGCTTCGTCCAGGACCGCGGCACCTTTCGCGACATGAGCACGGGCCCGCTCGAACAAACCAGAAATCCGCTCGACCTCGCCATCGACGGCGCCGCCTTCCTGACCGTGCAGACACCGGCCGGCGAGCGTTACACCCGCGACGGCAACCTGCACATCAACCCCCAGGGCCAGCTCGTGACGGTGGCCGGCAACCCGGTGCTCGGCGCCAACGGCCCGATCGTCTTTCAGCAGACCGATCACGACATCAACATCGCCCCCGACGGCACCGTCACGGTGGTCGAGGGCAGCGGCCGCGCCGATTCGATTCGCGGGTCGCTGCGCCTCGTCAGCTTCACCGACGCGCAGAAGATGCTGAAGGAAGGCCTCAACCTTTACTCGGCCGGCAACGGCGCTACGCCGCAAGCCGACACCAAATCGACGGTGCGCCAGGGCTACCTCGAAAAGTCGAACGTCAATGCGGTCGGCGAGATGAGCCGCATGATGGAAGTGTCACGCGCCTACACCGCGATCGCCAACCTGATGCAACAGCAAAGCGAATTGCAGAAAACCGCCATCCAGCAACTCGCTGACGTGCCGGCCTAAGGAGACCACCGATGCAAGCCCTTCATACTGCTGCGACCGGAATGGCGGCCCAGGAACTTAGCGTTCAGGTGATCTCCAACAACATCGCCAACCTGCGCACCACCGGCTTCAAGAAGCAGACCGCCGAATTCCAGGACCTGATCTATCAGCACATCGCCCGGGTCGGCGCCCAAGCCTCGACCCAGGGCACCATCCTGCCGGTCGGCATCGACATCGGCGGCGGCGTCAAGACGGTCGGCACGCCGCGCTCGATGACGCAAGGCACGCTGTCGCAGACCGGCAACGACCTTGATCTTGCCATCACCGGCGAAGGCTTCTTCAAGATCCTGATGCCCGACGGCACCTTCCAGTACACCCGCGACGGCACCTTCCAGATGGACAACACCGGCCGCA
The DNA here is from genome assembly GCF_035701725.1 of Bradyrhizobium sp. Lineage (GTDB taxonomy): Bacteria > Pseudomonadota > Alphaproteobacteria > Rhizobiales > Xanthobacteraceae > Bradyrhizobium. Next base: position 1,911 of record NZ_DASSRP010000343.1, on the reverse strand, counting down.
TCGTCAACGCTCAGGGCAATCCGGTGCAGCCGACGATCACGATCCCGCAAAATTCGACGGGCCTCACCGTCAATGCGCAGGGCCAGGTTTCCGTGATCCCGCAGGGCGCCTCGTCGACGACTTCGCAGATCATCGGCCAGCTTGCGCTGACGCGTTTCGTCAACAAGGCCGGCCTGCAGCCGGTCGGCAACAACAACTTCATCGACACGCCGTCCTCGGGCACGCCGCAAGACGGCATCGCCACGCTGGATGGCTACGGCACCATCAACCAGGGCAGCCTCGAACAGGCCAATGTCGACGTCGTCTCCGAGATGTCGGACCTGATCGCCGCACAGCGCGCCTACGAAATGAACGCCAAGGTGATCAGCGCCGCCGACCAGATGATGCAGTCGACGACTGCGCTGTTCCGCTAAGGGGATAGAGGATGATTATCCGCTCGGTGCTCGTTACCGCCCTGTTGCTCGCGGCATCCTTGCCCGCGGTCGCGCAGGAAAAAGAAGACACCATCGCCTCGCCGGTGCTGCGCGCGCAGGTGACGGTGGAAAGCGACATCGTGCGGATCGGCGACATGATCGAAAATGCCGGCACGGCGGCGCAAATCCCGATCTACCGCTCGCCCGATCTCGGCACTACCGGATCGCTGCCGACGACGCAGGTCATCAACGCGCTTCAGGCGCATCAGGTGATCGGCGTCGACACCAGGGGCATCAAGCAGGTTTCGGTCACGCGCCTCGCACGCATTCTCGATGCCAAGGAAATCGCATCCCAGGTCGCCCACGCGCTCGAGCACCGCAGCGGTCTTGGCGAGGCGGCCAACCTCAACCTGACATTCGACCGCGACGTGCAGGATGTCCGGCTGGAAGCCTCGAACACCGGCGCGCTGCAGGCGGCTGCCGTGCGCTACGATGCCCGCAACGGCCGCTTCGACGTCTCGTTCGAAATCGCGAGCGACAGCGGCATTTCGCGCACCAAGCTTCGCTTCACCGGCGTTGCCATCGAGATGATCGAGGCCGCGGTTCTGACCCGAAATGTCGAGCGTGGCGAGCTGCTGAAAGCATCCGACGTCGTCACCGAGCGACGCCCAAAGGCTGAAGTGGGCAACGACCCCGCAGACCGCACCCGCGCCGTCGGCATGCAGATGCGCAAAGGCTCGCGCGCCGGGCAGCCGCTGCACGTTACCGATCTCGGCAAACCGGATCTGGTGCAGCGCGACGACAATGTCACGCTGATCTATGAGGCGGCCGGCATTTACCTCACGATGCGCGGCAAAGCAGTCGAAAACGGCACCGAAGGTGACACCGTGACCGTGCTCAACCTGCAATCCAAGCGCAATATCGTAGGCACCGTCATCGGCCGCGGACAGGTCGCCGTCAGCGTTCCCACGCCGCGCCTTTCCGCCGTCGAAACCACCTCCTCGATAAGTGCCACCGATGCCCCTGTTTCGGTCGCCAGCCGCAATAACGCGCAGACGAATTCAAACGCAGAGTAAAGTAGATGTTGGCTTCCAAGTTCAAACGTTTCGCACTGGCCGGGACCATGCTGACGATCGTCAGCTGCGCCGGAGGCTGCTCCGGCATCGACCGGCTTTCCCAGATCGGGGAACAGCCAAAGCTCTCGGCGATCGAGAATCCGACGACCCAGCCCGGCTACAAGCCGGTGCAGATGCCGATGCCGAAACCGGAGACGGTGTCCTACAATCCCAATTCGCTGTGGCGAAACGGCTCGCGCTCCTTCTTCAAGGACCAGCGCGCCCACCAGATCGGCGACCTCCTGACCGTCACCGTCAACATCACCGACCAGGCCAATTTCGCCAACGAGACCCAGCGCAGCCGCGTCACCACCGAGGACTCCGGCGTCACCAATTTCCTCGGCTCCGGCCTGTTGGGCGCCAACGCCGCCAAGGTCCTGCCC
>NZ_DASSRP010000342.1:0-2118 GCF_035701725.1 Bradyrhizobium sp. | reverse complement strand
AAGCGCCGGTCGCGGTGTTGCGCGGCACGGGTCGCTTCGACGGTGCTCGTGGCGAGGGTACTTTCAAAGGTCAGCTTATGCCGTTCGAGCTTGGCGCAAATCTTTATGCGGACGTCGCCATCACTCTCAAGAAGTAGATCGAAGCAGAACTCTGAATACCCAAGTCCCGAAGGCTTCCGGCTAGCCGAACAGATGGGCGAGCCAGAAGGCCGCCGCGGCGGCGAGCCCGCCAACGAGAAGCGTCTGCAATGCCGACTTCAGCTTGCTCGTGCCGGTAAAGTGGCCCTTGATCGCGCCGAAGCAGAGCAGCGCCAGCCCGGTGGCTGCGACCGAAATTGGCAGCGCCGTCTTGATATCGTGCGCCAGCATATACGGGATCAGCGGAATCAGTCCGCCGACGATGTACGAGCCTCCGATCGTGGCGGCGCTGATCGGGGCGCGCTTCGGATCGGGCCGCTCGAGCCCGAGTTCGAACCGCATCATGAAGTCGACCCAGCGCTTACGATCGGCCGCGATCGCGTTCACCACGTTCCGCAGCAATTGCCCTTCCAGGCCGTATTCGCGGAAGATGGTCTCGACCTCCGCGATCTCCTTGTCGTGCAGATGCGTGATCTCGTCATTTTCACGGCGCTCTTCGGCCGCGTAATGCTCTGCATCGGTCCGCGCGGCGAGATAGCCGCCGAGCCCCATGGCGATCGCGCCCGCCACGACTTCCGCAAGTCCGGCCGTGACGATCACGTCGGTGCTGACCACCGCGGCCGACAAGCCGGCGGCAAGCGCAAACGGCACGGTGAGGCCATCGGCCATGCCGATGACCACATCGCGCACCGATTCCGACGCGGTGAAATGCTTCTCGACGTGCGGCGTGGCAGGCATATCGATCTTTCGTTTCGCGCCCGGCGGTCAGCTCAACTTGCGCGAGCCCGGCAGCATGCGCCGCAACGTGTTGTCGCCAAAAACGATGTGGTGCAGCAGCGCAGCCGTCATATGGAACGCGGCCAAAACGAGCAGAAGATTGGCCAGAACCTCGTGCACCTCCTTCACGTTATGCGCGAACGCCTTGTCTGCAACCCACGGCGAGGGAATTTCGGCAAGGCCGAACAGCGGCAGCGAATGGCCACGCGCAAACTGCACCGCGATGCCGAGCAACGGCACCAGCACCAGCAATCCGTAGAGCGCGTAGTGCGTCAACCGGGACACCGGGTCAGTCCACTGCACCAGCCATTTCCCGAACTCGGTGGAAAGAGCCTTGGGAGGCGGGTTTGCGATACGCCATGGGATCCGCACGAACGCGATCACCAGGATGGTCAATCCGACCCAGATATGGATCAGCAATCCGGAATCCCTGACGCGTCCTTCGGAAAGCTCGTCGCCGAACGAGCCCAGGGCCCAGGCGACGATCACCAAAGCAACCGTGGCCCAGTGCAGCGTCTTGGCGACCGGGCCGTAGTCTTCTTGTCCGATGTTGTTCATGGCTTCACCCTGGTCTCGAAAACTAGGGCGGCTCGGGCGGGTGAGGTTGATCTGGATCAACGGATAGTTCTCAGAAGAGCAGGCTTGATCGGGCTTTACAGTGCGTGGCCGGCGATCTGCGATAGATCAAATCGGCCGCAGCGTCAGAGGCTAGCGTTCATACCTCTGATGTGCCCGGAGGGTTCGATGGCGATCAAGGATGTGCTGCTCACGCTGACCAGTTACCCCGACCCGACACCCGATTCGGTGATCGAGCGGGCTGTGTCGTTCGGCTCCGCACTTGACGCGCACCTCGCGGCGATCTCGTGCGACGTTCAGGTTCAGATCCCCGGCAGCTTTCTCTCCTTTGGCGCGGCGGGAGCGATCGCTGCGCGCGAGGGGCATCGCAGCCACGACAGCGCGGAAGGCCTGCTGGCGGCCTTTGAATCCACCGCGCAAAAGGCCGGCCTGCTGCACGAAATCATTCACGAGAAAAGCGTGAGCTATCGCGTTCCCGAGCGATTGGTGGAATATGCGCGGCTGCGCGATCTCACCATCGTTTCGGTGCCGGAATCCTACGATCAATGGTACGCCGAAGCGATCATTTTCGGATCGGGACGCCCGACGCTGGTCGTGCCCGAAACCCCGCCGTCCGGGCCGTTTGAA
>NZ_DASSRP010000341.1:0-2689 GCF_035701725.1 Bradyrhizobium sp. | reverse complement strand
AGATCCTGGCGCTGCTGGCCGATATCCGCAAGCGGCTCGGCATGAGCCTTTTGTTCATCACTCATGATCTTGGCATCGTGCGACGCATCGCCGACGTGGTCTGCGTCATGAACGGCGGCAAGATCGTCGAGCAGGGGCCGGTCGAAGAGGTCTTCACCGCGCCGAAACATCCATACACCCACGCGTTGCTGAACGCTGAGCCGAAGCCCGATCCGGCGCCGCCGCGCCCTGAAGCGCCGGTCGTGATGTCGACCGACAATCTGAAGGTCTGGTTTCCGATCAAGCGCGGCCTCATGCGCTCGGTGGTCGGACACATCAAGGCCGTCGACGGCGTCAGCCTGTCGGTACGCAAAGGGGAAACGCTCGGGGTCGTCGGCGAGTCCGGCTCCGGCAAGACCACGCTGGGGCTGGCGCTATTGCGGCTGATTTCGTCCGATGGGCCGATCGTGTTCCTGGGGAACGAGATCCAGGGGCTGCGATTTAAGGAGATGCGCCCCTATCGCCGCGACATGCAGATCGTTTTTCAGGACCCGTTCGGCGCCTTGAGCCCGCGCATGTCGGTCGGTGATATCGTGGCCGAAGGGCTCAGCGTCCATCAGCCATCGCTCTCGAATGGAGAGCGCGAGGCGCGCGTGGTCCGGGCGTTGCGCGATGTCGGGCTCGATCCCGCGACGCGTTTCCGCTATCCGCATGAATTCTCCGGCGGGCAGCGCCAGCGCATCTCGATCGCGCGCGCCGCCGTGCTGGAGCCGAATTTCGTGGTGCTGGACGAGCCGACCAGCGCACTCGACATGCTGTTTCAGGCCCAGATGGTCGATTTGCTCCGCGAACTTCAGCGCAAGCGCGACCTTACCTATATGTTCATTTCGCACGATCTGCGCGTTGTCGCTTCGCTCGCAAGCCATCTGATCGTGATGCGCAATGGCAAGGTTGTGGAGGAGGGCCCGGCCGCGGACTTGTTCAAGCACCCGCAAACCGACTACACCCGTGCGCTGTTCGCCGCCGCATTCCGCCTGGAGGCGACCGGCGAGGGCATTGTCAGGGAATAGAGCGGCTAGCCTTTGGCGCGAAGCTGCGCGCTCGGCGTGCGCCCGTTCACCGGAACGTTCCAGATATCCTCGGCATATTCGCCGATCGTGCGGTCCGACGAGAACCAAGCCATCCGCGCCACGTTGAGGATCGACGCCCGTGTCCAGGCGGCTCGCGTCTGCCAGCGGTCATCGATGCCGCGCTGCGCGGCATAATAGGAATTGAAATCCGCGCTGACCATGTAGTGATCGAGATGCCGCAGTGCGTGCGCAATCGATTCGAAACGGCTGGTGTCGTCGGGCGAAAATTCGCCGCTGCCGATCGCATTGATTGCGCGAGCGAGCCCCGGCGAGGCACGGATCACGTCGGTGGCGTCCAGCCCCTGCTTGCGGCGGACCATCACATCGCCCGCCTCCATGCCGAAGATCGCGATGTTCTCCGCGCCCACATGGTCGCGGATCTCGATATTGGCGCCATCAAGCGTGCCGATGGTGATCGCGCCGTTCAGCGCGAGCTTCATATTGCCGGTTCCGGAGGCTTCCATCCCGGCGGTCGAAATCTGTTCGGAGAGATCGGCGGCCGGAATGATGACTTCGGCCAGGCTCACATTGTAATCGGGAAGAAACGCGACCTTCAATCGCCCGGCGACCGCCGGATCGTTGTTGACGACTTCGGCCACGTCGTTGATCAATTTGATGATCAACTTGGCATAACGATAGCTCGCCGCCGCCTTGCCGGCAAAGATCTTGACCCGCGGCACCCAGTTTCCTTGCGGATCGTCCTTGATCGCGTGATAGAGGGCGATCGCCTCCAGAATGTTGAGCAGCTGCCGCTTGTATTCGTGGATGCGCTTGATCTGCACGTCGAACAAGGCCGCCGGGTCGACCTTGATGTTGATCTTTTCGCCGATCAGCCGCGCCAGCGCGATCTTGTTGTGGTGCTTGACGTTGCGGAATTGATCCTGGAACGCGGCGTCGCCGGCGTGCTTTTCCAGAAGATGCAGCAAGGACGGATCGTCAAGCACGGCCTCGCCGCAGGTTTCGCGCAACAGGTCGGTCAATTTCGGATTCGCCAGCATCAGCCAGCGGCGGAAGGTGATTCCGTTGGTCTTGTTGGTGATGCGGCCGGGGTAGAGATGGTTGAGATCGTGGAACACGGTCTCCTTCATCAGGTCGGAATGCATCGCCGACACGCCATTGATGCGATGCGAGCCGACAAAAGCGAGCTGGCCCATCCGCACGCGCCGTCCGGATTTCTCGTCGATCAGAGAGACCGAGGCGCGGAAATCGACGTCGCCGGGGCAGCGCTCCTCGGCAAGCGCGAGGTGGCCGACATTGATGCGGTAGATGATCTCGAGATGCCGGGGCAGCAGGCGCTGGAACAGTTCGACCGGCCAGGTCTCGAGCGCTTCCGGCAGCAGGGTATGATTGGTGTAGGACAGCGCATCGACCGTAATCTTCCAGGCTTCGTCCCACCGGAAGTTGTGCAAGTCGACCAGGATGCGCATCAATTCGGTGACGGCGAGGCTCGGATGAGTGTCATTGAGCTGCACCGCGACCTTCTGCGACAGGCTGCGCAACTGTCCGTCGGACTCCAGGTGCCGCTTGACCAGATCCTGCAACGAGGCCGAAACGAAGAAATATTCCTGGCGCAGTCGCAG
>NZ_DASSRP010000340.1:0-5530 GCF_035701725.1 Bradyrhizobium sp. | reverse complement strand
GCTGCTGTCGTTCGATTCCATTGCCGATATGTTCAAACAGCGCGCAAGTTTCGATCAAAGCTATGACGAAGGCCGCTTCGGCCGGTTCGGCAGACACATTCTCGGCGCCGAGATGGCGCTCGACCTGCCGTTCGGCATCGGTCCGCTGCAGTTTCACAACTACTTTCCGGAAGACACCCATAACTCCTATCTGAATGCTTTCATGTCGGGCGGCTGGCTCTCCGGCATTTGCTATCCGGCCCTGATCGTGGTGACGGTGGTGATCGGATTCCGGCACGTGCTGACGCCCGTGCCCTGGCAGCGGCTTTATCTGGCGATCTTTGCAGCGTTTCTCGGCACCGCCGGCGAGGCTTTCGTGATCGACACCGACCACTGGCGGCACTTCTGGATGATGCTTGGCGCGATGTGGGGCATGTTCGCGGCTGCACAGGGCTACAAGGCCGCGCCCGATCGCGCCATCAACGCCGCCGGGATTTCCTGACCTCGGCGCGTTTTCCTTTCGGCAGTTCCTTCATCATCGTCTTGAGCTGATTGGTTGCCTCCAGCACCGAATCGTAGGCCTCGGTTGCAAAGCGGACCAGCAGCTTCAATTCAGCATCCGTATAGCGGCTCAATAACTCCTGCATCGCACGCTGCATCAGCACGTAGAAGCGCCCGATGTCCGCCTGCCGTTCCGGCACCGGCGTGATGAAGACCTTGCGGCGATCGCTGTCGTCGCGCTCTCTCCGCACAAAGCCGGCCTTTTCCATCCGGTCGACCACACCCGTGATGGCGCCGGTCGTCAGCCCCGTCAATTCGGCGAGCCGGCCGGCCGTCATCCGCCCCTCCATGTTGATAAAATCCATGCAGTCCATGTCGGAACTGGAAATCCCGGCGTGGTCCGCCACGGCCTGCGCGAACAGCGTGCCTTGCGCGGAAGACTTCCGCAGCGCGGTTTCGAGTTCCTGCATCAACGCGGCGCGCGTTTTCGTCCTTGACAAGGTCGAACTCTTATCTTAGTCGGTATATATCTTAGATACTAAGATAATTAGTATCTGTGATTTTTTAGCCCGCCGCAACGACAGGAGCAAGCCATGGTTTCCCGTTCCCGCAAGGCCCTCATCATCGGCGCCGGCATTGCCGGTCCTGCTGCCGCGATCCTCCTCAAGCGTGCCGGCTTCAATGTCGAATTGTTCGAGGCGTGGCCCTATTCGGCCGGCATCGGCGGCGGCCTGCAGATTGCGCCAAACGGCATGCGGGTTCTAGCCGAGATCGGGGTCGCCGACGACATGATCGCCGCCGGCTCGGTCGCGGACTCCTTCGACTTCCGCTCGCAGTCGGGTCGCAAGATCGGCTCGATTAACGGGAACATGGTGCGGCGCTTTGGCCAGCCGGCGGTCAATATGCGACGATCGACGCTGTTGGAAGCGATCGTCAACAAAGCCTGGTGCGAAAACGTCGAACTGCGCTTCGAGAAGCGGCTGGCCCGTATCGAGGACCGCGCCGACCGGCCCATCGTGGCGCATTTCACCGATGGCAGCAGCGCCGAGGGCGATTTTTTGATCGGCGCCGACGGTGTGCACTCGATGGTACGCCAGCACGTCCTGCCGGACGGGCCTCGACCATTCGATACCGGCTTGATCGGCTTCGGAGGCTTCGTACCGCGCGCGCTGATCGAAGATACCGGCATCGGCCAGCGCGTCGAGGCCACGTTCGGAACGAGCGGATTCTTCGGGTACGGCCTTTGCAGCCCCGACCCGCAATGCGGCGCAATGTGGTGGAGCACCCAACCGTCGCAGGGGCTCAACGCGGCGGCCTACCGCGCCATGGATCAGGAGGTTATTCGACATCATTTGCTTGATTTCCATGCCGGCTGGCACGAGCCCATCCCGAGTATTCTGCACGCCGCTGACAATATCGTCGCCACCGATACGCTCGACGTCGCCACCCTGCCGGTGTGGTCACGCGGACGCACGCTCTTGATCGGTGACGCTGCCCATGCCACCAGCCCTCATGCGGGCCAAGGTGCATCACTCGCGCTCGAGGACGCCATGAGGCTCGCCTGTCTCATGCGCGAAGGCCGAGACCTTGGCCAGACCTTCCAGGCCTTTGAGCAGCAGCGCCGTCCGCGGGCCGAACGCATCGTCGCGATCGCCCGCCGCAACGGCAACAGCAAGCGCGAATTCAGTGCCACCGGCGCCTGGCTCCGCGACCACATGTTCAAGATCCTGATCCCGATCACGTCGCGGGGAATGGATTTCATGTACGCTTACGATGCGGGCAATCTCACGTCTCGACCTGAAAGGTCAGGCCAGCGTGATCGACAAGCCGCTTGATCAGTCTGTGCTGCATGGCCGCGCCCGGCGTCCAGATGCCGGCTGGCACGTCGGGCGCATCACGCAGCAAGCAGATGGCGCATTCCGATATCATCTTGGAGGTCGATCCATAGCCGGGGTCGCGGTCGCCCTTGACCGAGGCACGCACCTGGCGCCCATCGGGAGAAATTCCGACAAACAGCAGGTCGTAATATCCGCTCTCCCGCTCTTCCTTCGATGGCCCCTCTCCCGGCTTGGGTACGGCCGCACCGGCGAGATTGTTGTTGGCGGCCATGATGCGCTTGGCCCTCGCCTCGCCCTCTTCGCCGGGCCCGGCAATCTGCATCTCGTCGTAGACGAAATCCCGTCCGTAGGGAAAACCAAGCAGTACATTGGAGCGATGCACGTTGCGCGTGTTGATGTTCGCCATGAAGAATGGCGTGAGCCAGGTCTGCAAATCCTCATCATAGACAGGCCTGTTGCCGGGCGGCTGCTTCGGTCCGCTGAATCCCGGTGTTAGCGCAAAGGGATCGCGCACCAGCGCCAGCAGGCTCGGATCTTTCGCCGCAGCTTCGAAGATCGCCTTGCCACTCGCCGCCGTGCCGCCCGAGAAGGTCCCCTTCATGGCGCGGATGCGCCCTTTGACCCGCGCGACCGGCGCGCCGAACGCTTTTTTCGCGGCTTCCTGGCATGTGAATACGCCAAGCTCGAACGGCAGGGAATCATAGCCGCAGGAGAACATGATGCGCGCGCCGCTGCGCTCTGCGCTCGCCTGATGGGCATCGATCATCCGGCGCATCCATGGAACTTCGCCGCACAGATCGAAATAGTCGGTGCCCGAGGCCGCACAGGCGGCGATCAATTCGTTGCCGTAGAGCAGATACGGGCCGACCGTGGTCACCACCGATCGCGTTTGATCGATCATCGCCTTGATCGAACCGGGATCGCTGGCGTCGGCCACGATCAGCGGCGTATCGGCCGGCGCGGCGATCGCGTCTCGCACCTTGGCAAGCTTGTCCAGGCTTCGCCCGGCCATCGCCCATTTCAACTGGGCATCGCTCTTGTAGTGCGTAGCCAGATATTCGGCGACGAGCTGACCGGTAAAGCCGGTTGCGCCATAGACCACGATGTCGAACTTTGAGGTTGTCATTCTAGATTCCTATTGCTTCGTCATTGCGAGCCAACGGGTCGCGTGAACGCGTGCCCGATGACAGGCTCCGCGAAGCGATCCAGATTCAAGCAGGAAGCTCTGGATTGCTTCATCGCTTTGCGCCTCGCATTGAGAGTGCCTGAGTTTTTGCGCCCGATTGGATCACTTCTTGCCGTACGACACACCCATGCCGGCACGCACGTCGCTCTGGATACCATAGGGCGCAATCGGATAGCGCAGGCCGTTCTTTGCCAGTTGTTTCATGCCGACGATAGCCTTGGCGAGATCGGCAGGCTTGAGCGCCATCAACATCTCCTCATCCGGGACGCCGCCATAGCGCCGCTCGGCAAAACACGGCAGTGACAACGACGGCTCGCCGGTTTTCAGCGCGCGGCCCCAGGAATCCGCGCAGGCCGTCTCTCCGACCACGCTCCATTCGAACTTCTTGTAGCCGGTATATTGCAGTCCGTTGATCAGAATGATCATCTGGCCCGGTGTCGCATAGACGAGGCAAATGTCCGGCGGGTTCAGCCGGCCGCTGGCAAGCGGGCTCACTGCCATCGCCTGGTATCGGCCGAACGGCACGACATCGAGCGCCTCCTGGCGTTTGCGCGCATCCTCGGCCGTGCCGTGCCAAACCCCGACGTAGTTTGCGCCGGCTCGCCATTTCTCGTCCTGCGGTCCCAATCCGATCACCGCGCGGCACTGCGCGCCAACCAGGTCATCGCCGGTGACGCCGACCGTCCAGCCGAGCCGCGAGGCCATGCTGACGATCTGATCGGTGGTATGGATCGCGGTCGGCCGCCTGATCTTCGGGATCGCTGTCATTTCCTCGACAGTCGCAAACATCTTCAGCCCAATCACCGTCGTCTTGAGGCGAAGGAGGCTGTTGAGGTCAGCGACAAGGCCAACGGGATCAAATGTCTCCGGCGGGATCTGTTGCTGCATGGGCGTTTGCTCCGTTGTCTTTGTTTGGTTACGTCTGTTGCTGACGATCCTAGCCGATTATCGGGTGCTTGCGGCCGCCGGGCCTCGGCTAATTCGGGCCGGGTCCCGGCAGGAAATCGTCGATCTTTCCGGTCAGCCGATAGGCCACGAGCCCGATCCATTCGCGCATCGCAATGTCGGTGCGGTCCAGACCGTTGGTCGAAACCGACGAAAACTCAAAAACTTCGGATTTGCTGGAGCGCCGATCGACCGGAAAAGCCTCGATCTGAAATCCCGCCTTGCGGAATAGCCCGATCGAGCGCGGCATGTGGTAGGCCGACGTCACGAGCAGCCAGCGCTCGCCTGGCTTGGGATCGGCGACTTTCTTGGTGAATTCGGCATTTTCAACGGTGTTGCGCGAGAGCCGCTCGGCCGCCAGCCGCTCCCTGGCGACACCAAGCTCTTCAAGCATGGTCAGCCCGTAATCGGCTTCCTTGGCGCTGGCATCGCCGACAAGGTTGGCGTTGCCCCCGGAAAAGACGACGCGTGCATTGGGATAGCGCCGAGCAAGCTCTGCGGTCGCGACGATGCGGTCACCCGAACGTCCAAGCGCCGGCCTGCCGAGCGCAGCCGACAGGTCGGGATCGATCGCCCCACCGAGCACAACGATGCCGTCGGGCGCACCGCGGGCCGCGTCCCATGACGGAAACCGCTCTTCAAGCGGCAGGATCAAGAACCTTCCAAGCGGCGAAAATCCGCACAGGGCCAAGAGCAAGACCGAGGCCACCATCAGCCGGCGGCCCGATCTGGCGTAACGCGTTGGCAGAAGTATTGCACCTATCAGGCCGATGCCGATCAGGAAATTCACCGGCATCAGCATGGTGCCCAGCGTTTTCGACAGTAAAAAAAACACGAGCTCCCCCAAAACCCTCGATTTGCCGGCGATATCTCTGATACAGCCTCATACGCGACGTCCACTCAGCACAGAAGACCCGTTATGACGCATCACCAGCTGCGGGCCAGTCCCGAAACCTGCCATTGGGGCTTCTTCGAAGCCAAATTGCGCCCTGTCATCACCATCGAAAGCGGCGATGAGATCACCATCGAAACCATCAGTGGTGGACCAGAGGTGGTTCCGGACCGCAGCCGTTTCCATGTT
>NZ_DASSRP010000339.1:0-11082 GCF_035701725.1 Bradyrhizobium sp. | reverse complement strand
TTCCTGTGTCAGCCCTCCGAAGCCATAGGCGTCGCCCTTGACCTCGTCGACATGGAGGTAGCTCTCGTTATGGAGCGGCCCCAGCAGTTCCCCCATGCGCGCAAACATCGACGCGATATAGGCCGCCTTTTCGTCCTTGGTGTTGGTGCCCTCGGTGACATGGATGTCGAGCCAGAAGCTTGCGAGTTGCTGCTCGGCCAACGATTTGCCCCCGGCGAACCAGTCCGCCGGATCGACCGATTTGACGATAATGGCCGTCACCTTCGGGTCCTTGTGCAGGATGTTCGCGGTGAGTTCGCTGACGGCCGCAGCGATATCGGCCTTGAGCGAGGGTGAATGGCGGGAGCTCGAATAGCTGACAGTGATAAGCGGCATGGTCTTCTCCTTGTCTTCCGCAAAACGAATGCGTCAGGCGAAAGCTAGACGTCCCCTCCTCATTTTGGTACCTTATCTTTGTGTATATCAAAGATAAGATATATTGATGATGACCGGGACGCTCGATATCCCGACCGTTCAGGCCTTTCTGCTGGTGGCGGAACTGCAAAGCTTCACCCGCACGGCAGAGGCGCTTGGCACCACGCAGGCCGCGGTCAGTATGAAATTACAGCGGCTGGAGAACGTGCTCGGCAAGCGGCTGGTCGAGCGCTCGCCGCGCGCGGTCCGGCTGACGTCGGACGGCACGGCATTTCTTGCGAATGCACGCACGCTGATGGCGGCGCACGACCGCGCACTTCTGGGCGAGCGGGCTTCGCGCCAGCAATTGTCACTCGGCATCAGCGATCATGCTGCCGGTCCCCAGCTCGTCTCTCTGCTCGAGCGACTCAACGCGGTGTCGGCGCAATTATCATTTGCCGTCACCATCGGCTTCTCGCGCGATCTACTCGATGCCTACGATGCCGGCGCGCTGGATGCGGTAATTGTGCGCCAGGAATCCGGCCGGCGCGGCGGCGAAAAACTTGCCGAAGATTCCTTCGGCTGGTTCGCAGCACCCCGGTTCAAGTGGCAGCGGGGCGAGAGCCTGCCCCTGGCGACGCTGGCCCCGCCCTGCGGCGTGCGCGCGATCGCGGTGCGCGCGCTCGACAAGGCGGGCATCGAATGGAACGAAGCCTTTGTTGGCGGAGGCGTTTCCGCAACCGTCGCGGCCGCGCTCGCCGGGCTTGGGGTCGCGCCACTGGCTCGGCGTATCGCCCCACCCGGCATGATTGACCTCGGCCCCGAACGCGGCCTGCCGCCGATGCCGACATCGAAAGTGATGCTGCATTCGAAGGTGGCCGATCCGGTCAAGCTCGCGGCGCTTCGAACCTTGTCCGCAGCGTTCCGAAGTCTGGATGTGAAGACGTAATCCAGAAAAAAGCCCCGCTGTCCAGCGGGGCTTTTGTCCGTTGGCCGAGCCGCCGGCTAACGTTGGGTGTTGGTCCCACTCCCGGTCTGATCGAGGGTCGATCCGCTCGGCGAGGTGTTGATCAGCGAGTTCCCGGAAGGATTCATCGGCGCACTCGGGTTGCCCATCGCGCCGGGCTTTGCCTGACCGGTGGTCGCGCCCGGCGGGCTGCCCGCTGCAGGTACACCGCCCGCTGCACCACTGGTGCCGCCCGTCGAAGACGCACCTGCGCTACCTGCCGCGCCGCCGGCACCACCACCCGCTCCGGCGGCCTGCGCCAGCGAAACCGAAGTTGCGAGCGCGAACGCGCCCGCCAATATCAAGGTCGCTAGTTTCATGGGTTGTTCCCTCGTACTTGATGCAGGACAACCGGGAACGCGCGGCAGGCGTTCCCTCACCTCTTGATGAACGGACGTGTCAAGTTACCGAGAATCGAACCACCGCGACCTATTTGGCGAGGGTCGGCAAGATCTTCAGTCGCCACAGGTTCCAGATGCGATCCATCACCGCGAAGTTGGTCTGGTCGGCCTTCACGCCCTCGCCCGGCGTCAGGTAATTCGGCTCGCCGCCAAGCGCGAGTGCCTGCGCCTGCAGCTTGGCGTTCACGTCGGTGTAGTAGGCGCGAAACACCGCCATCTTCACCGTCGGTCCGACGGTGACATCGCCATGGCCGCGCATCAACGCCACCGGCTTATCGGAGAGCGCTGACGCCAGCGACTTGCCGATGGCCTGATTGCTGACGAGCATGTTGGTGTCGCCGAAATCTTTCCGGATATCCCACACCGGTACGCCGACGGCGAGGAAAGACGGGTTGTGATACATCGCACGTAGCGGCACGTTGCTCACGGAAAAGGGAATCACGCCCGGCGAATGTGTGTGAACCACCGACATCACATCGGGTCGCGCCCGGTAGATTTCGGCATGGATGAAGCGCTCGAGAAACACGTTTCGCCCGCGCGCATCGACCGGATTGCCGTCGAGATCGAACTCCATGATGTCGTCGGCCGTGACCAGCGCGGGCGCCAGCGAACGCGACATCAGGAAGTGGTTCGGGTTGGTAGGATGGCGCGCGCTGACGTGACCGAAGCCGTCCAGCACGCCAAAATCGGCCAGGATCCGGCTGCCGACGACAATATCTTCCAGCAAGGCTGGATCAACGCCGGGCAATGCGGCCGATGGCGTTTGCGCCGAAGCGTCGAACCGGCCGGCGAGAAGCCCAAGCGCCACGAGGACGCCAAAGCGGGCCAGCCCGGCGGCCATCCGGGTCCATCGGAATTTTCTTGTCATCGTTCTCTCCCTTGAACGCCGTTTATTAGATCGTCGGCAGCACGGAAAACGCTTCGCTTGGATGCCGCAGCCGCAAGGCATCGTCATTTGCTGTTTCCTCAATGACATGGTCGACCCGTGCGGCTCCGGGCCCCTTCCCGCAGGATGCAATCATCGCGGCGACGACTTCCGTCTCGCCTTCGAACACGGCTTCCACGCTGCCGTCTCTGCGGTTTCGTACCCAGCCATTCAGGCCAAGGCGCCTCGCCTCGTGGTCGACCCAGGCGCGATATCCAACACCCTGCACGCGACCGCGGATCACGACCTGGCGAATGACGCCGCTCATCGCTTGATCCCCAGGAACGCGGCCAGACGGGTGTTCACTTCGACCTCGCGCGCCACCTGCGCGCTCAAATCGGCCGGCGCAAGACCGGTCAAGGCCTTTGGCGGCGTTCCCTCACGCAACGCCTTAAGGGTCGCGTAAACTGCCTGCGTCGCCGCCGAGATCGGCGCGTGGCCCTGCAGCGCGATCCTGACCCGCTGCTCCCTCAGGTAGGCGAGATCGGACATCGCCTCCGGCGCACCACCGAGCACGATCGGCAGCCGCGTCGCACGCGAAATTGCTTCCAGCTCCGCCTTTGCCTTGATGCCCGTGAAGAACAATGCATCGACACCACTGGCTTCATAGGCTTTCGCGCGCGCGATCGCATCCTCAAGCGAGGAAATCGACACCGCTCCCGTGCGCCCGATGATGACGAGCGACGGATCGCGCCGCGCATCCAGCGCCGCCTTCACCTTGCCGACGCCCTCCTCCAGCGAAATCAGCTGGGTTTTCGCCTCACCGTAAGCCGGCGGCAGCAGCGTGTCTTCGATCGTGAGACCTGCGGCGCCCGCGGTCTCCAGCTCCTCGATCGTGCGACGCACGTTCAGCGCGTTGCCGTAGCCATGATCGGCATCGACCACGACCGGCAAGGTCGAGGCACGCGACATGCGCCGCATCTGCTCGGCGAGTTCGGTGAGCGTGATCAGCGCGATATCGGGATCGCCGAGCACCGCGAGTGAGGCGACCGAACCACCAAACATGCCGATTTCGAAACCAAGATCTTCGGCGATGCGGATCGAAATCGCGTCATAGACCGAGCCGGGATGGATGCAGGTTGATCCGGTAAGAACGGAGCGGAGCCGGTCTCTGCGCGCGCGGAAAGTCATTCTTATTTTTCCTTATCGTCATTGCGAGCGAAGCGAAGCAATCCAGATCGCAAAGCAAAGTCTGGATTGCTTCGTCGCCATGCTCCTCGCAATGACGTTGCCTATGCGAACTCCAGAATCAGCGCGTCCACCGCCAGCGTTGCGCCGGCGGCGGCATAAATCTTCTTCACCCTGCCGTCCTGCTCGGCGCGCAGCACGTTCTGCATCTTCATCGCCTCGATGACCGCAAGCGTTTCGCCGGCTTTGACCTCCTGGCCTTCGCTGACCGCGATCGAGACCACGAGACCCGGCATCGGACACAGCAACTTCTTGCCGGAATCGGATGCGGTGGTCACGGGCATCAGCCGCGCGGCGGTCGCTTCGGCCTCGGTGAACACCTGGATCGCGACTTCAAAGCCCTGATGTGCGAGACGGAAGCCGTTGAGAACGGGACGTACCTGCATGACCAGGTCCGCGCCATCGATTGCGCCATGCCAGACCGGCTCGCCCGGCTTCCAGGACGACGTAACCGTATGGGCCTGGCTCATTGTGCCGTCGGCATCGGCGAAGCGGATCACGAGATCGTCGGCCTCACGCATGATCTCAAGCGCGATTTCCTCGCGGTCGAGCCACACCGCGCGACGGCTTTCGCGCCGCACCGGACGGCCGATCATCTGGCCGGAAATCTGCCGCTTGCGCTCTCCGAGGACATGATCGATTGCGGCCGCAACCGCCGCCAGACGCCTTGCGATCTCGCCTTCCGGCGCACGCGCCGAGAATCCGCGCGGAAATTCCTCAGCGATGAAGCCGGTCGATAGCTTGCCTTCGCGCCAGCGCGGATGGTTCATCAGTGCCGCGAGGAACGGAATGTTGTGCCTGATGCCGTCGACATAGAACGAATCCAGCGCCATCGACTGCGCCTCGATTGCGGCCGCACGCGAGGGCGCATGCGTGACCAGCTTGGCGATCATCGGATCATAGTAGATCGGGATTTCGCCGCCCTCCTGCACGCCGGTGTCGTTGCGCACGGTGACGCCACCAGCCTCGCGTTCGGCCGGCGGGCGGTATTTGACGAGCCGGCCGACGGAGGGCAGGAAATTGCGGAACGGATCTTCGGCGTAGACGCGCGATTCCACCGCCCACCCCTTCAAGGTTACGTCTTTTTGGGCGATCTTGAGCTTCTCGCCGGCGGCGACCCGGATCATCTGCTCGACAAGATCGATGCCGGTGACGAGCTCGGTCACGGGATGCTCGACCTGCAAGCGCGTGTTCATCTCCAGGAAGTAGAAGCTTTTGTCCTGCCCCGCGACGAATTCGACGGTGCCGGCGGAATCGTAGTTCACGGCTTTCGCCAGCGCGACCGCCTGCTCACCCATCTTTCGCCGCGTGGTCTCGTCGAGCAGCGGCGACGGCGCCTCCTCGATGACCTTCTGGTTGCGACGCTGGATCGAACATTCGCGCTCGCCGAGATAGATCACGTTGCCATGCTTGTCTCCGAGCACCTGGATTTCGATGTGCCGGGGGTCGACGATGAACTTCTCGATGAAGACACGATCATCACCAAAGGATGATTTCGCCTCCGCCTTGGCGAGATTGAAGCCTTCGGCGACCTCGGCCTTGGAATGGGCGATCCGCATGCCCTTGCCGCCGCCGCCAGCGGACGCCTTGATCATCACGGGATAACCGATCTGATCGGCGATCTTCACGGCGTGCTTGTCGTCTTCGATCACCCCAAGGTGGCCCGGAACGGTCGACACCTTGGCAGCCGCAGCCGCCTTCTTCGATTCGATCTTGTCGCCCATCGCGGCGATGGCACCCGGATTGGGTCCGATGAAGACGATGCCGGCCTTCTCCAGCGCACGCGGAAACGCCTCGCGCTCGGAGAGAAACCCGTAACCGGGATGCACCGCCTCTGCGCCGGTCGAGCGGCACGCCTCAACGATCTTGTCGATCACGAGATAGCTTTCGGCCGCGGCCGGCGGGCCGATAAACACGGCTTCGTCGGCCATCTCGACGTGAAGGGCGTCGCGGTCGGCCTCGGAATAGACGGCAACCGTCTCGACACCCATCCGCCGCGCCGATTTGATGATGCGGCAGGCAATCTCGCCGCGATTGGCGATCAGAATTCGTTTGAACATGCGAAGACTACTTGTGGCCTCCCTCCTGCCGCGCTGGCGCGCGGGTTTATGCGAACCATGTCGTACAGCAAAACCGAGCCGAGGCAACGGGTTATATGCGGGAAAACCATCGTTCCCGATCTTGCACCGGGCATACCAGCAGGGCAGCAGCCGCGACCTCCCGGTGCAGCTTCTCCTGTCCCATAAAATTCCATTATCAGGCTCAGCCGGCCGACCGCCGCCGCGCTGGGAGCTCTGATTGGCATTGCGGCGCAACGGCCAAATCAATCGTTTCCCGGCGGAAAACCGAAACCAGGATGGCACCGACGAACTTTCGATCCTTCTCAGCCAGGTGTCTTCGCAGGACATCGCCGCCTGTCCGGACAAGCTGAGAGAGCTGGAGAGCCTCCGGGAGATTACTGTGGTGAGACGCTCCGAGGACAAGCCGAACACATTGGCTAAAGGTCGGACGGGAGCGCGACCACAAGGCCTAAGCATTCATCGGCAAGATGTGATAGGCGTGGGCACAGGTTACATTGGTTTGCGCAGTTCGATCATGCGTTGGTTTGTCCTTTCCCTGACCCTGCTCGCCGCCGGCCCAAGCTTCGCCGCCAGTCCGGTGGTGCGCGACGGCAGCGCGATCGACATCGCCGGGACCACCTATCGCCTCGATGGCATCGACGCACCGGCCTACGATCAGCTCTGCATCGACGATCATGCCGACAGCTGGACCTGCGGGGTCGAGGCGCGCGATCAACTCAACAGGCTGATCGGCGGCCGCGACGTCCGCTGCGAGGACTTAGGGCCGGACACCGCTTACAAGAACTGGCGCCTCGGCACCTGCACGGTGAAGGATGAGGCCGTGAGCCTCAATCAACTGATGGTCAGAGGCGGCTTCGCCATGAACTCTCCGTCCATGGGAAAAAGCCGCTTCGGCGATGACGAAGCCGATGCCAGAAACAATCGCCGAGGTCTTTGGAAGGGATGTTTCATCGCCCCGCTGGAATTCCGCGCCGGACGACGCGATGGTGCGCTGCTCGGCGGCGCCTGCCGGGCCGACAAGGATCGCGAAATCCGCGAGGCACTGTTTCCGCCTGACCCCGCGATGCCGTCAGGATGCGGTATCAAGGGCAAGTATGCGCTGCGCGCCAAGGTCACCGGCAACATCGGCATTTATCATCTGCAGATGTGTGCAAGTTATCCCGCGCTGACCCGCCCGGATCGCTGGTTCTGCTCCGAGGACGACGCCAAGGCGGCCGGCTTCCGCAAGGCGTATAACTGCCGGCCCTTCACGCGCCAGCGCAGCTAACATGACAAAAATATGACATTTGCCCCGTTCCACCCGTCCTCCTAATGTGACGGTTCGGTAAATGGGATCTTCTTATGAAGCACGATACGGGTTTCAGCATACTGACCGGCAACGATATCGCGGTCCGGCTCTTTAAAGCTGGCGATGTCATTTTTCGCGAGGGCGACGAGGCGACCGAGCTTTTCGTGATCAAGAGCGGACAAGTTCGGATTCAGATCGGCAACCGCACCGTCGCCGAATTCGGTCAGGATAGCATTTTCGGCGAGATGGCGCTGATCGACAGCGAGCCGCGCAGTGCGACTGCGACTGCGATCGCCGATGTCGAACTGGTGCCGGTATCTGAAAGGCAATTTCTGTTTCTGGTCAGCCAAACTCCCTACTTCGCGCTCAAAGTGATGCGCGTGCTCGCCCAGCGTCTCCGGGTGACGAACAAGACAGCTGGCTAGCCTCAGCGTCGAAGGCTGCTATTCAAAGACTCACGCTTCACAGGCACAGAATTGAGCAGGGCCCCTTGTAACAATTCTGTCGTGGGGCGAACCTAGACAGGAAAACGGCGGCTTCGGCCGTCGTTTCGATTCTGTTTCGATTTTGGGAGAATTTCAAAAGATGCGCCGCACGGTGACGATGCTATCTGCTGGGTTGCTGGTGCTGTCGGCGGACGCCGCCTTCTCGCAAAACAGCCGTCCTCACAACCTCATCCTGTTCGTGCCGGACGGCTTGCGCGGAAAGATCGTCAGCGCCGAGACGGCGCCTGCCATGGCCGAAGTACGCGACAAGGGAGTCAATTTCAAGAATTCCCATTCGATGTTTCCCACCTTCACGACCGCCAATGCCTCGGCGATGGCGACCGGCCACCACCTCGGCGACACCGGCGACTTCTCCAACACGATCTATACCGGCTATCCGGTCGGGCCGGCCGGCGGCACGGTGACACCGTTCCTTGAGGTCGATAGCGTCATCGCCGATGTCGATGAGCATTTCGGCGGTGACTATCTGAACGAGGAAACCATCTTGAAGATGGCGCGCGGCAAAGGCTTCAGCACCGCCGCGCTCGGCAAGGTCGGCCCCACCCTGATTTTTGATCATACCGACAAGGTCGGTGCCGACGGCAACCATTCGATCGTCATCGATGACGCCACCGGCGGCAAGAATGGCGTGCCGCTGTCGGAAGAAATGAAAGCTGCGCTCGCCAAGGCCGGCCTGCCGCTGGCGACGCCGCCGCGCGGCGATAATGGCAAAGCCGGCGATGCCAAGACGCCGGGCACCGTGGTGGCCAACACCGAACAACAGGGCTATTTCGTCGACGTCGCGGCCAAGGTGGTGCTGCCGTTATTCAAGGCCCGCAACAAGCCGTTCCTGATGGTGTTCTGGTCGCGCGATCCCGACGGCAGCCAGCACAACAACGGCGACAGCCTGAATGCGGTGACACCGGGCATCAATGGGCCGACCTCGCTCGCCAGCATCAAGAACGCCGACAACAACCTCGCGGCGCTTCGCAAGGCGCTCGATGAACTCGGCCTTGCCGGCGATACCAACATCATCATCGCCTCCGACCACGGCTTCTCGACGATTTCCAAAGAGAGCAAGACCAGTCCATCGGCAAAGCTCTCCTACGATGACACCCCGAACGATTTCCTGCCGATGGGCTTTCTGGCGCTCGACCTTGCAAAGGCGCTCGACCTGCCGTTGTTCGATCCCAATGACAACAATGCCAAGGTGGCCGACGGCGCGCACTCGAAAGCTGGCAACGGCCTGTTGGGCCGGGATCCTGCAAAGCCCGACCTCGTCGTTGCCACCAACGGCGGATCGGACCTGATCTACCTGCCGAAAAGCGACAAGAAGCTGGCCGATCGGACCATCAAAGCGCTGCTGGAGCAGGATTACGTCAGCGGGATCTTCGTCGACGACAAGCTCGGCCGTTTCCACGGCACGTTGCCGCTCTCGCAGATCGGACTGAAAGGCAAGGCGGTGACGCCGACACCTTCGATCGTGGTCAACTTCCGTTCCTGGGCACAAGGCTGCGACGAGCCGAGCAACTGCGCTGTCGAGGTTGCCGACACCGTGCTGCGCCAGGGTCAGGGCATGCATGGCAGCTTCGGCCGGGGCGATACGCTGAACTTCATGGCCGCGATCGGACCGGATTTCAAAACCGGTTACGTCGATGCCCTGCCGGTCAACAATGCCGACGTCGGCATCACGATCGCCCAGTTGATGGGGCTGCGCGCGCCGGGCGTCGGCGGTCTCGAAGGCCGGGTAATATCCGAGGCACTGCCCAACGGTATCGTCCCCAAATCGTCCGACGGCACGGTCACATCGAAGCCCGCCGCCAACGGCTTGCAGACCGTGGTCAAATTCCAGCGCGTACTCTCGCACCGCTATTTCGACGTTGCCGGTTTTCCCGGCCGAACCGTTGGCCTTGATGCCGAAAGCGGCAGACAAAAAACGGCGGGGAAATAACCCGCCGCTCCACGTAAAGACGCGCTGCGTGGCCTACATTCCGATGTCGAACATGTTGGGCAGCTGCGCCAGCGGCACGGCGACCCCGACGATCGTAGCGATCAAGGCGGCGAGCGTACGATTGTGCCGCCTATTGCCCCGCATCTGGGTGGCAATCCAGTTCAGCACTTCGATATCGACCTTGGCGGCATAAGCAGGCGCCCAGCTCTCGATCGCCGTGTCCGGGGCGAGCGCGACGGTGCGCGGAGGCACCGGCAGACCGGAGGCCGAAGCGGCGTGATGGACAACCGCTTTGGCGATCAGGTCGTCGAAGCGGCCGGAGTCGCTGCGCTCGGTGGCGGCGCCATCGATCTCGAACAGGGCTTCGGCTTCCGCGCGGCTGACCGGCTGATGGGCGACCGCCGAGGCGGTGAGGATGCGCTCGCACCAGGCTACGTCAGCGGCGTCGAGTTCGCGGGAGAAATGGACGCGGCCCTTTGTGGTCGGGCCTTCGCCAGTGATCACGCCGTCACGGACAATTCCTAAAGCGCGGGCGGCGGTGTCTCGGCAGGAAATCTTGGAGGGCTCGAGGGTAGCGGCAGTTTCGGCCAACTTGGCCAACGGGGCAGACATTGGAGTTACTCTTTCGAAGTCTCAGTTTCTCAGGTTTTCGGCCAGTGGACGTAAACGACCGGTTAATGATTCGAAACCCGGCAGGTTCAAATTTTACGGAGAGCCGGTTTGTCGCTGCAGGCATCAGAGAGGTTCGTCGGGCGAGAGGGGTTCAGCCCTGATTGTGGCATCCGCGCGGCGAAGGCGACGATGGTATTATGTTCCCGAAACAGGGACCTTTTCCATGAGCGGGGGTTATCACAAGAAAATGCCAGGGACGATCGGCCGCGGAGAACAAACTGCCCTTTTCCAAGGCAGTCATTCACTTGACGGATGCGCGCTCCTATACTCGTTGTGACAGATATCCCCAAGCTTGAACGACATGAGGTCGACTGATGGCACTACAAATTGGCGCCGTGGCCCCGGATTTCGAGGCCCAAACCACCGAAGGCAAGATCAAGTTCCATGACTGGATCGGCAACAGTTGGGCACTCTTGTTCTCGCACCCCAAGGACTTCACCCCTGTCTGCACGACGGAACTCGGCGCGCTGGCGCGGCTGAAGCCGGAATTTGACAAGCGCGGCGTCAAGCTGATGGGCCTTTCGGTCGATCCGGTCGACAAGCACGCCAAGTGGTCGGAAGACATCCGCGAGACGCAAGGCGCCGCGCCGAACTATCCCATGATCGGTGACACCGACTTCCATGTCTCGAAGCTCTACGACATGCTACCGGCCTCGACGTCCGGCGACGTCGGCGCCCGCACGGCGGCCGAC
>NZ_DASSRP010000338.1:0-16703 GCF_035701725.1 Bradyrhizobium sp. | reverse complement strand
TGCCCTCGATGGCGCCGGCGGTGCCGCGCGTCGCCTGCTGGATCGAGGCGACTTGCGCCGCGATCTCCTCGGTCGCCTTCGCGGTCTGGCTCGCCAGCGACTTGACCTCCGAGGCCACCACGGCAAATCCACGGCCGGCATCGCCGGCGCGGGCTGCCTCGATCGTAGCATTGAGCGCCAGAAGATTGGTCTGTTCGGCAATCGCCGTGATCAGCTTGACCACATCACCGATTTCCTGCGCGGCCCGCGACAGCTTGCCGATACGTCCGTCGGTCTGTTCGGCCTGAACCACGGCGGCCTCGGCAATCCGGTTGGACTCCTGTGCCTGTCTGCCGATTTCGTCCACCGATGCTGAAAGCTCTTCCGTTGCGGACGCAATCGACTGCATGCTGCTGGAGGCATGCTCTGATGCGCCCGCGGCCTGGCCTGAAAGATCCTGCGTGGTCTCCGCGGTCCGCGTGAGCGTTCCGGCGGAGGCCTCGAGCTGATGGGCCGAGGCAGAAACACTGGCGACGATGCCGCCAACGGCGGCTTCGAATTCGTCGGCGAAACGTATCAGTTCGGCGCGCCGACCGGCGGCGGCGGCCTGGTTCTGGCGATCAAGCTCAGCCGCATCGCGTTCCGCCTTGGCGACCGCCTGAATCTTGAATTCTTCGACGGCGGCGGCCATCTCGCCGAGTTCATCCTTGCGGCCGAGGCCCGGAAGCACCACGTCGAAGTTTCCGCTTGCGAGCTCGCGCATGGCCTTGCACATCGCGGTCATCGGCCGCGACATTCCCGTCCCCAGCAGCAGCGCCAGCACTCCGCCGAGCACGATGCTGCCGATCGCGAGCATCACGATCAGGTGCTGCGTTTCGCTGATGGTCGCACTGGATTCGGCGTCGAGCCGCTGCTGGTCGGCAAGCAGATCCGCCTTCATGGCGTTCGACGCCTTCAGGATCGCGGCTGTGGAATCCGCCATCTCGACCGAGAGCTCGTCAACTTCCTTGGCGTTATCGATCAGCTTGGTGAGCGCCTTGCGATACTCCTCGAGCTGGACCGCCGCGTCCTTGATCGCCTGCGCGACCTTCGGGTCCTTGGCGGGAATGGCCTGCAACGCCGTCTCGACAAATTTGAGACGCGCGACCGCGCTTGCGGCAACCGATTGGTCGGAATTGACCAGGAACGTATTGGAGAGCGCTGCCGCGGTCTGGAACTGCGCCGCCACCTTCTTGCTGGCCAAGGTAACCGCTGCAAGCTCTGAGTCGTCCTCGACCCCGCTCGGCAGGTCGTCGAGCTTGTAGCGCAGCAGGTTGCCGCTGCGCATCAACTGGTTCTGGCTGACCAGTTCGCTGTCGCGCTTGGATTTCACGACGTCGGCGAAGATCTTGGTGAAGGCGTGGAATTCGCGCGCCAGGCGCGTCACCTGATTGATGCGCGCCGGATTGGTCGTGCTCTTCATCGACTGGTCGATGGCGCCCTTCAGCGCACCTTCCGCCGCAAGCGCCGCCTTGGCATCCTCTTCCTTTCCGGTCACGACGTAATACCGGGCCAGCGCCCGGTAGGAGAGCAGCTCCCGATCGATGTTCTGCGCCAGATCTGATTCGGTGACGCTTGCGCGATACGCGGCGACGCCATCCAGAACCCGGCCGAAGCCGAGATAGGCGAACCCCATGCTGACAGCGGAAACGGCGAGCACCACGGCAAAGCCGAGACTGATTTTTCCGCGGAACCTCAAGGCAGGCAGCTTTGGCACCGCAAATTGCAGCTTGACACCTCTTAAGAACCTCACCCCGGACCCCCTGCCGCCATTGCGCTGCCGGGCCTCGCTTTCAGGAGTCCCGGTAACCGGAAACCTAGAATAGAATGAATAAGAGGCCGTAAACCGCAGGTGCGGGACGAGCGGGCGAAAACGCCGGCCTTCAGGCCGCATCGGTCACCCGTTGACGGATATCGGCCGTTTGACGAACTATTGGCGATCCCTCATCCCGTGACGGGTACATGGTAAACAAAGTGCCCGACGCTCCGGCCCCTCAGACTGCGACCGCAAGTTCGGGCCCGTTGACAGGTCTGCGGGTCGTTGAGTTTGCCGGCATCGGTCCCGGACCTTTCGCCTGCATGATGTTGGCCGACATGGGCGCCGACGTCATCACCTTCGACCGGCTGAACGCCAACAAGAACCAAAAATCGGCGACGGGACGCGGGCGGCGCATCGTCGAACTCGATCTCAAGGATGAGGCTGCGCGCGGTCGGGTCCTCGACCTGCTCGAGCATGCCGATGCCCTGATCGAAGGCTTTCGACCTGGCGTCATGGAGCGGCTCGGGCTCGGCCCCGACGCAGTTCACGCGCGGAATCCGCGCCTGGTTTATGGACGCATGACCGGATGGGGCCAGCACGGCCCGCTGGCGCAGGCCGCCGGTCACGACATTAATTATATCTCTGTGACCGGCGCGCTCGCTGCGATCGGTCCCGCCGAAAGGCCGGTACCGCCGCTCAATCTAGTCGGCGATTTCGGCGGCGGGGCGCTTTATCTCGTCGTCGGGGTGCTCGCTGCGCTGCTCGAAGCCAGGCAATCCGGCAAGGGACAGGTCGTCGATGCCGCGATGTGCGACGGCGCGGCGTCGCTGATGACGATGTTTTTCGACTTCATGGCCGCGGGGCGCTGGGCCGACGGGCGAGAAAGCAACTTTATCGACGGCGGCGCGCATTTTTACGGCGTCTATGAATGTGCCTGCGGTCACTTCATCTCGATCGGGTCGATCGAACCGCAATTCTATGCGCTGCTGCGCCAGCGCGCCGGCCTGTCGGATCCGGCGTTCGATGCGCAGATGGATCGCGAGGCCTGGCCGGCGCTGAAACAGAAGCTGGCCGCGATCTTCAAGAGCAAGACCCGCGAGGAGTGGTGCAACATCATGGAAGGCACCGACATCTGCTTCGCGCCGGTGTTGAGCCTGTCGGAAGCCCCGCTGCACCCGCACATGGCGGCGCGACACACGTTTGTCGAACGCCATGGGACGATCCAGCCTGCGCCGGCGCCGCGCTTTTCACGAACACCATCGGTCATTCGCGAAACCGCGAAATCTGATATCGTCGATATCATCAAAGCCTGGCGGGCGGGAACATAGCAGGAAACGATCATGGCGCTGCAACTCCGGCCGAACTGCGAATATTGCGACAAGGACCTGCCGCCGCATTCGCTCGACGCGCGCATTTGCAGCTACGAATGCACGTTCTGCGCAGCTTGCGCCGACGAAAAACTGGATAACGTCTGTCCGAACTGCGGCGGCGGCTTTGTTCCGCGCCCGATCCGTCCCGTGCACGAATGGCGGCCGGGCGTTTCGGTCAGCCATCATCCAGCCTCGACCAAGCGCGTTCACCTCAAATACGAGCTTGAGGATATCGCCGCGCATTCGACACGCATCAGGGATATTCCGCCCGAGCAGCGCTGAGACGGCGCGTCATGATTCCGCAGGCAGGATCGTTCCCTCGACCTCGCCGAAGCCAACGCGGTAGCCGTCACCCTGACACCAGCCGCGCATCGTCAGCGAATCTCCATCCTCGAGAAACGTCCTGGCAACGCCGTCGGCCAGTGCGAGGGGTTCGGTGCCGTTCCAGGAAATCTCGAGCAGGCTGCCGCGCTGGCCTTTTTCCGGGCCGGAAATGGTGCCGCTGCCTAAGAGATCGCCGACATTCATCGCGCAGCCGGAAGAGGCGTGATGCATCAATTGCTGCACCGAAGACCAGTACATGTATTTGAAATTGCTCCGGCAGATCCGTGCCGGCTTGTTCATCGAAGCCGCGCGCAAGCCAACCTCGAGTTCGATGTCGTAGTTGTTGGGCGCCGCCTGCTGCAGATATGACAGCGGGGGCGGCGTTTGCGCAGGTCCCTCGCATCGAAACGGCTCCAGCGCCGCCGACGTGACCACCCATGGGCTGATCGAGGTCGCGAACGCCTTGCCCTGGAACGGGCCGAGCGGCACATATTCCCATTGCTGGATGTCGCGCGCGCTCCAGTCGTTCACGAGCACAAAGCCGAAGATCATCGCCTGCGCCTGCGCTTCGGTCAGCATGCCGCCTATCGGCGAGGCCTGTCCGATCACGGCGCCCATTTCGAGCTCGAAATCGAGCCGCTTGCTCGGACCAAAGCTCGGGTTCTCCGCACCTGGCGGCTTCAGTTGCCCGCGCGGACGCCGCACTCTAGTGCCGGACACCACGACGGTCGAGGCGCGGCCGTTATAGCCGATCGGCATATGCAGCCAGTTCGGCTGCAGCGCGTTGTCCTTGCCGCGGAACATGGCACCGACGTTTGTGGCGTGCTCCTTTGACGAATAGAAATCGGTAAAGCCAGCGACGTGAAACGGCATGTGCAGCTTCGCCTCACGCATCGGCACCACGGCCCGCTTGCGCAGCTCCTCGCTGTCGCGCAGCTCGCCATGGTCGTGACGCAAGAGCTCGCTGAGCCGCGCGCGCGTACGTGCCCAGACCTGCGGTCCCTGCGACATGAACCCATTCAGCGCAGGGGCGGAAAACGTACCAGGCTCGACCTGAAGCCGGCCATCCTGCTCGAGTTCCCAGAGATCGAGCACGTAATCGCCGATCGCAACCCCGATGCGCGGCGCAAGGCCATGCGCGGAGAACACGCCGTAGGGCAGATTCTGGATCGGAAAATCCGATTCGCTATCGACCGGGATGAAGGAGCGAAGCGCGGGGTCGTTGGGATGGGGCATGTCTGACCTTGCCTGTTCGAGGCCGTCATTCCGGGCGATGCGTGAGCATCGAACTATGGCGCACAATTGTGCGCCTGAGAATCTCGAGATTCCGGGGTCTGGCCTTCGGGCCATCCCGGAATGACGGCGAATTCGAATTACTGATGCGAATTCACGGCTTCTTCGGATCGAACCGCTTTTCCAGCCCCTTCCAGCAATCCGCATAATCATCCTGCAACGTCTGCGATGACGCGGCATGCGCCGTGACCCGCTGCGGAAATCGCGTCTCGAACATAAAGGCCATGGTGCCGGCGAGTTTGACCGGCTTGAGTTCGCCGTTGCTGGCATGATCGAAAGCTTCGCGGTCGGGGCCATGCGGCAACATCATGTTGTGCAGGCTGATGCCGCCAGGCGTGAAACCTTGCGGCTTGGCGTCGTAGACGCCGTAAATCAGGCCCATGAATTCCGACATGATGTTCATGTGATACCAGGGCGGGCGGAAGGTATTTTCGGCGACCGCCCATCGCTCCGGAAAGATCACGAAATCGATATTCGCGGTGCCGGCGGTTTCCGACGGCGAGGTCAGCACGGTGAAGATCGACGGATCCGGATGGTCGAAACCGATCGCACCGACCGGCGAGAAACGTCGCAAATCATATTTATAAGGTGCGTAATTGCCGTGCCAGGCCACCACGTCGATCGGCGAATGCGGCAGTCTGGTCTTGAACAGCACGCCGCCCCATTTCACGAACAGCTCGGTCGGCGTTTCCTTGTCTTCGTAGGCTGCAACCGGCGTCAGAAAATCGCGTGCATTGGCGAGGCAATTGGCGCCGATCGGGCCGCGCTCCGGCAACGTGAAGGCGCCGCCGTAATTCTCACAGAGATAACCGCGCGCCGGCCCCGCGGTGAGCTCGACGCGAAATTTCACCCCGCGCGGAATCACCGCGATCTCGCCCGGCTCGATATCGATGCGCCCGAATTCGGTGACGAAGCGCAACTTGCCCTGTTGAGGGACGAACAGCATTTCGCCGTCGGCATTATAGAAGTGCTGATCGACCATCGACCGGGTGATCAGAAACACGTGCGCCGCCATGCCGGCTTGCGTCGCGGCATCGCCCGCGGTGGTCATGGTCTGCACGCCCTCAAGGAACGTCATCTCCTGGTCGGGGATCGGCGCCGGATCCCAGCGCAATTGGCCGATCGTCATGTCCTGCTCATGGCAAGGCGCGGTTCGCCACAGACCAATATCGACCTTTTCGAAACGACCGGAATGTCGAACGGACGGCCTTATCCGATAGAGCCAGGAGCGCTCGTTGCTGCCGCGCGGCGCGGTGAACGGCGAGCCGGACAATTGCTCGGCGTAGAGCCCATAGGCGCAACGCTGCGGCGAATTGCGCCCGATCGGCAGCGCGCCGGGCAGCGCCTCGGTCTCAAAACTGTTGCCGAAGCCGGACATGTAGCCCGGCGTCAGGTCAGCGGAGCTGCGAGAGACGGCATCAGGAGAGGTATTGATGTTCATCGTCATTCTCCTTGCAGGGCGGCCCACATTTCCCGGTCCCGCTTGTCGGTCCAGATCACGGGATCGTCGATCCCGGAAGCCTCGTCGAAAGCACGCGAGACATTAAACGGCAGGCAGTGCTCGTAAATCGCAAAACTCGAGAATTTCGGGTCCATCACCTCGCGCGCCGCCGCCATCGCATCCTTGAGGCTGCGTCCCTTGGCGACGGAGGCTTCCGCCGCGCCATAAAGCGTCGATACAAAATCGCGCGTCATGGCGATGGCCTCGCGCGTCGTGGACAGGCCCTTGAGCGCATCGCCGCGGCCCGGCGCGATCGCCTTGGGATTGAAGGCACGGATTTCGTTCAGGGTCGACGGCCATTCGCGCAAATAGGCGTCGCCGCAATAACAGGCCGAATGATATTCGATCAGGTCGCCGGAGAACATCACCTCCGCGTCCGGCACCCAGGCGACGATGTCGCCGGACGTGTGCCCGGCGCCGAGTTGCATCAGGCGCACCTCGCGCTTGCCGAGAAAGATCGACATCTCGCCTTCGAAGGTCAGCGTCGGCCAGGTCAGTCCGGGAATACTCTGGGCGTCCTGAAACAAACGGGGGAAGCGGCCATATTCCGAATCCCAGTCCTGCTGACCCCGCTCCGCCACGAGCCGCCGCGTCTCTTCGGATGCGACGACCGCCTGCGCGTGATAGGCGGATGCGCCGAGCACGCGCACCGCGTGATAATGCGACAGCACGACATATTTGATCGGCTTGTCGGTCACCGAACGGACGCGCTCGATCACCTTTTGCGCCATCGCCGGGGTCGCCTGCGCGTCGAAGACGAGGCAGCCGTCTTCTCCGACGATGACCGCCGAATTCGGATCGCCCTCGGCCGTAAAGGCGTAGAGATCCGTTCCTATTTCAGAGAAAGTGACCTTCTTCTCGGCCATGTCGGCTGTCGATGCAAATCCCTTGGCCATCGCTTCCAATCCCATTTCGTTATTGTTGTTGCTGCTGTTGCTGGCTCGCTTCCAGCATCCGCCGTTTTGCCAGCTCAATGGCCTCGCGCAAGACCTCGAGGTCGCCGATGTGGTTGGCGAGGATGAGTACCAGCGCCGCGTCGAGATCGGCGCTCGCCTCATCGCTCAAGCCGTGATGGGCCTCGACGATGGCGCGGAAGGCATCGTCCGGCTTTTCAAAGTTCGAGCGGGTCAATAACGCCATAACACCCTCAACTGTTGCTCGATGCACGCGCTAGCGCAGCGTCGATTGCCTCACGCGTGGGCCTGCGGAAACGCGCGGCGACATAACCGTCCGGGCGCAGCAGATAGGCCGTGCCAGGCTCGGCATCATAGCGCAGAGCGGCCAGGCTTGCGAAATCGGCGTCGCGGCGGTCGCCAATCCTGATCACGCCGACGTCGCCGGGTGGCTCAATTGCCGAGCCGTTGGCAAATTCAAGAAGCGTGAACCGCCGGCCGCATTTCAGGAACGCATCGGTGAGATATTCGGTCCCACTGCCGCCCCGGGCGATCGGAACGTCGAGCATCGAGGCGCCCGGGCATGGACCGCTGCGCCAGCCGCCGCCATCCGGCGTTGACAGTGGCGTGTCGTAGACCGACGGCACCGACAGCCGGCCACCATTGACCATGCGCTTGGCGAATTCGGTTTCCTTGGCGAGCGACAGCACCGCCTTGCGCAACCGCGCCTCAACGGGCGAATTCGGCGCCATGAAATCGGTCGAGCGGGTGGATTCGCGGATGTTTTCGTCCGCCGCCTGGCTGCGCTCGATGTGGTAGCTGTCGAGCAGCGTTTCGGGCGAAGCCCCGCGCAGCACGCGATCGAGCTTCCAGCCGAGATTTTCCGCATCCTCAAGCCCCGAATTGGCGCCCCGCGCTCCAAACGGCGAAACCTGATGGGCAGCATCGCCGGCAAAGATCACCCGGCCGTGGATGAACCGCGCCATGCGCCGGCACTGGAATTTGTAGAGTGAGATCCACTCGAAATCGAACTGATCGTGGCCGAGCATGCGCGCAATGCGCGGCCGGACATTTTCCGGCCGCTTCTCGATCAGCGGATCGGCGTTGCGATCGAGCTGCAAGTCGATGCGCCAGACATCGTCCGGCTGCTTGTGCAGCAGCGCCGATCGTCCGGCATGAAATGGCGGATCGAACCAGAACCAGCGTTCCGTTGGAAATTCGGCTGTCATCTTGACGTCGGCGATCAGGAACTGGTCTTCGAACACCTGCCCGGCAAAGTCCGCGCCCACCATCTGCCGCAGCGACGAGCGCGCGCCGTCGCAAGCGACGACATATTTGGCTGCGATGCGATACGTCCCGTCAGGCGTGTCGATCGACAGGACCGCGTGATCGTTGCGTTGTTCTAGCCCGGCCACCCGGTTGCGCCAGCGCAGGGAGATGTCCGGCAGCTCCATTACGCGATCGACCAGATAGGCTTCGGCATAGAATTGCTGGAGATTGATGAAAGCCGGCCGCTTGTGCCCTTGTTCGGGCAGCAGATCGAATTGGTAGAGCAGCGAGGGGCCGTGAAAGATCTTGCCGATCTGCCAGACCACGCCCTTGTCGACCATGCGCTGGCCGACACCGAGCCGGTCCCAGAATTCAAGCGAGCGTTTCGAGAAGCAGATTGCGCGTGAACCCTCGCCGATCCGGTCGGCGTCGTCGAGCAGCACCACCCTCTGTCCGCGCTGGGCAAGGTCGATCGCAAGCGACAATCCGACCGGACCGGCGCCGACCACGACCACCGGATGCATGGCAATCTCAGCACTATCCTGATCTGCATGGCGGCGGTAGCCAAACCGGGTTTTGGCCTGCAAGTCGGATTGGCTTTTATCTGGTGCC
This sequence comes from Bradyrhizobium sp., assembly GCF_035701725.1. GTDB lineage: Bacteria > Pseudomonadota > Alphaproteobacteria > Rhizobiales > Xanthobacteraceae > Bradyrhizobium. The sequence goes on along the minus strand of NZ_DASSRP010000338.1, from coordinate 7,664 downwards.
ATCTGCTCCCTGCCCTGATGAGAGGGAACCGGTGCCGGCAGACTAGCAGACGCCGCGAGCATCCGGAAAGCCGCAAGCCGCGTTCACTTCACCGCCGTCACGACGATCTCGACGATGTGCGGGGGCTCCAGCTCGACACCGATGCAGGCCCGCATCGGCGGGTTGGCCCTGTCCACCCATTCGTCCCAGGCGCGGTTCATCTCGCTCTTCAGCGCCATGCCGTTGATATAGACGATGGCCGAGAGAATCTTGCTCTTATCGGTCCCGCACAGCGCCAGGCCCTCGTCGATCCGTGCCAGCGCCTTCTGGGTTTGCTCATACATCAACGGCGCAACCGGGTCGGGCGCGACCGCCACTGTCATTACGAGGTCGCCGTGAACGACGGCGCGGCTCCGTGTCGGCGTCAAACCTGGAAAGCGGGTAATCATTTCACACCAGCCTACTTGGCAAACGAGCGCGACGGCGCCTGATGCAGTGCGAAGGCATCGGTCTTGTCGCCGGCACGCGGGTAGATTTCGGCGACCAGCGGATCGTGACCGGGAATGATGCGGTCGGGATGGCCGGCGAGGCGCTCGACCTTCTCCCAACCCGCGCACATGTCGCCGATATTGTAGACGATCGGAAACGGGCTGCGACGATGGAGATTGCCGTAAAAATGCGCCGCATCGGAAGCCAGCACGACCGGGCCGCGCGCGGTTGCGACCCGCACGACCTGCAGGCCGTCCGAATGACCGCCGACATGATGCACGGTAACGCCGGGCGCGACTTCGCCATCGCCCGCGTAGAAGGTCACGCGCTCGCCGTAAACATGGCGCACCATCAGGGTCACATGCTCGACTGAAAACGGATGACGGAGTGCGCCGAAGCACATGCAGCGGCCTGTGGCGTAGCTCATCTCGCGTTCTTGCAGATGAAAGCGCGCCCTCGGAAACAGGTCGAGATTGCCGGCATGGTCATAGTGCAGATGGGTGACGATGACATCGCCGATCGCATCGGGATTGACGCCAAAGCGCCCCAGCGCCTCGGCCGGATTGAGCGTGATCTTGCGGCTTCGCGCCGTCGCTTCTTCCGCATTGAAGCCGGTATCGACCAGAATGTTGCGTCCACCGCCACGAACCAGCCAGACAAAATAATCGAGGTCGGACGCCGCCGTCTCGTGCGGGTCGGGCGTGATGTAGTTCATGTTGGGGGTGCGCGGCGACATGGTCGCGTAGCGGAGCGCATAGATCTCGTAGGTCGTTTCCATCGGTTCAGCTTCTTGTTGTTTAGACCGCCCCCAGCAAGCCATCACCCTGCCAAAAGGTCAAACCGCTGGCCGGTCATGGTACGAATGTCAAATCCACTTAAGCAGATGAAAATGGCGGCCAACGGCCATGTGTCGAGGCGATGACACCCGGGGCGCCTTGTCGCGGGACAAGGCGCAGGAGTCCATGTTGATCGTCGTGCGCGGCGATTTGCGCCGTCGGCGGCGGTTGACACCCGAGAGGTGCGCGGTTTGATAATGCGATTTTCGTGAGATAAAGTTGTCGCCGCGCGCGAGCTTGGGGCGGGCGCTTAGTGCCTGAACTGACTTCGGAAATTGGCTGGACGGGAGCAGAATGACGATCCGCCTTTCATTGCTGGCTCTCTTGGTATGCTTGCTGGCGCCGATTGCCCCGTCGGATGCGACGGCTGCAGACCGCCTCGCGCTCGTCATCGGCAACGCCAAATACCCCGATGCCGATGCGCCGCTGAAGGAGCCGGTCAATGACGCCCGTAGCGTCGCCGAGGAGCTCAAGCGGGATGGATTCACGGTCGACATCGGCGAGAACCTCACCGCCGACGGCATGCACAAAGCCCTCGAACGGCTCTATGGCCGCATCAAGCCGGGGAATGTGGCGCTGATTTTCTTCAGCGGCTTCGGCATTCAGTCCAACCGCCAGAGCTTCATGATCCCGGTCGACGCCCAGATCTGGACCGAGGCGGATGTCCGGCGCGATGGCATCAGCCTCGAAACCGTGCTGGGCGAATTCAACAACCGCGGCGCCGGCGTCAAGATCGCGCTGATCGACGCCTCGCGCCGCAATCCTTATGAACGCCGCTTTCGCAGCTTCTCCGCCGGACTTGCGCCGGTGATTGCGCCGAACGGCTCGCTGGTGATGTATTCGGCCGCGCTCAGCTCCGTCATGTCCGACAACGGTGGTGACCACAGCCTGTTCGTTCAGGAGTTGCTCAAGGAAATTCGGGTCCCCGACCTGATGGCGGAGGAGACGCTCAATCGCACCCGCGTCGGCGTGACCCGTGCCTCGCGGAGCGAGCAGGTGCCGTGGATTTCGTCATCGCTCGCGGAAGACTTCTCTTTCATCCCGGGCGCAAAGGCGGTCGCGGCGCTTCCGCAACAGCCGGCCGCCGAGCCGCCGCCAGCGCAACCATCCGCGCCGTCCAAAGCCGAGGCGCCCAAGTCAGAACCGCCCAAGACCGAACCACCCAAGACCGAACCGCCCAAAGCCGAGTTACCAAAGGCTGAGCCGCCAAAGGCCGAGCTGCCCAAGGTCGACACCTTGCCAATTCCGCCGCCGCCGGCGGTCCGTCCCAACAACGAACCGCCGACCCCGGCCCCGCCTGCGCTCGCCGATGATCCGACCATCAAGATGCTGAATCAGAAGATCGCGGAAAATCCGGACGACTCTGGTGCTCTGTACCGCCGCGGCCAGGTCTATGCCAGCAAGGGCGCCTACGATTTTGCGATCAAGGATTTCGGCGATACCATCCGTCTCAACCCCAAGGATGTCGAAGCTTACAACAACCGGTGCTGGGTCCGTGCCGTGGTTGGCGAGCTGCAGTCAGCGTTGAGAGACTGTAACGAGGCGCTTCGGCTGCGTCCGAACTTCGTCGACGCTCTCGACAGCCGCGGATTGGTCAACCTGAAGAGTGGAATGACCAAGAACGCCATCGCCGATTTCGACGCCGCCCTCAAGATAAATCCGCGGCTCACCTCCTCGCTATATGGGCGCGGTTTGGCCAGACAGCGCAGTGGCGCCGTTTCGGACGGCGAAGTCGATATCAATAATGCGAAGGCGATGGACCCGAACATCGTCAAGGAATTTGCGGACTACGGCGTGCGCTGAGACAACTCGGCGCAAGACCGGCCAAGGCACCTGCCGATGCCAGCTCTGAACTGATCTCACGTCTCACGCGACTACGTCCCTGAAGGAGAATTGGCAATGTTCGGCAGATCGGCGAGGCGCGCCTCCGTCGCGGTTTTTTCGCTGGTTGCGATTGGCGCGCTTTCGTTTCACGCCGCCAGGGCCGAGGACGTGACCGAGGACCAGATTCTCAGGGCGCTGACACCGGAGAAGCTGCCGCTCACCCGCGGCCTTTCGATGGGACCACCGGCACAGACACCATCTTCAACTGATGCAGAGAGCAAATTCCTGCAATCGCTCCGCAACCGGCCCTCGCACTCGTTGTCGATGGGAGAGCGCGAACAGATTGCCGCTGTCGTCAGGGACAAGCCGAAGATCGATCTGGAAATCAACTTCGACTACAACTCCGACCGGATCAGCGCTAAGTCGCTGCCCTCGGTCCAGGCGCTGGGCCGGGCGCTGGCAAGCTCCGACCTGAAAGGATCGACCTTTGTACTGGCGGGCCACACTGACGCCGCCGGCGGGGAGGCCTACAATCAGGACCTGTCGGAACGGCGGGCTGATTCGATCAAGCGTTATCTGGTCGAAAAGGCCAGCATTCCCGCTGCCAATCTCGTCACGGTCGGCTATGGCAAGACCAAGTTGAAGGACCCGGCCAATCCACTGGCCGAGGTGAATCGCCGCGTGCAGGTCGTCAACATGGAAAACAAGACCACCGCCTCGAAATAAACGTTCGCTGAAATAATTTGACCTTTGTACGCCCGATGAGGGAGCGCCGAGCCCGGCAATGAATTTATCCCGATACCTGAGACCTTTGCTGGCCGTCGCGCTCTTCGTAGTCCTGGGGATCGGATGGTACGCGTTCGAGCACCGGTCCCGCCCCGAGGAGGGAGCATCGGCCAATGCGCTGGTTGTCGTCACCAAATCCACCAACGCCTGCTTCTCCGATCTGGTGCGGGTGACCGGATTTGCGGTGCCGCGCCGTGAAGCGGTGGTGTCGGTGGATCAGGAAGGCGCGAAAGTTGCCGACGTGCTGGTCCGCGAAGGTGAGACGGTTGCCGAAAACCAGGAACTGGCGCGGCTGATCCCGCCATCGGGGACCGGCAATTCGGCGCGCCTGGCAGTATCGCTGCGCGCTCCGGCTGCAGGCCTCGTCACCCAGGTCAACACCATCGTCGGCGCCCCCGCCTCACCCCAGGCAGGACCGATGTTCCGAATTGCGGTCAACAACGAGATCGACCTTGATGCCGAAGTCCCCGCGGTTCACATGATGAAACTCAACCCCGGTGCGACGGTTCGAATCAGCCGCGACAACGGCCCTGACATCGTCGGCCGTCTGCGGCAGGTCGTGCCGCAGATCGATCGCAACACCCAACTCGGTCACGTCCGCATCACCCTGACCGGCAATCCCGCCATCAAGATCGGGATGTTTGCCCAGGCCAGCATCGATGCCAAACGCAGCTGCGGCGTCGCGATTCCGCGCACGGCGATCGACCACCTTACGGTGCAAGTGGTCAAAGGAAATACTGTGGAGACACGAAAAGTGAAGGTTGGGCTCGTGTCGGATACTTCAATCGAGATTCTTGAAGGCCTCGATGTCGGCGAAATCGTTGTGGCTGATGCCGGCTCTTCGCTACACGATGGCGACCGGATCAGGACAATGTTCGCCGAAGACCTCGATCGAACGCGGGTGCGCTGATGGCTCTCAATATCTCGGCTTGGTCGATCCGCCATCCACTTCCATCCGCCGTGTTTTCGATCATCTTGTTGGTGCTCGGCTGGATCAGCTTCACCAAGCTCGCAGTCACGCGACTGCCGAGCGCCGATATCCCGGTGATCTCCGTGACGGTCTCGCAATTCGGCGCGGCGCCCGCGGAACTTGAATCCCAGGTCACCAAGACCATCGAAGACGGCGTGTCGGGCGTCGAAGGCGTGCGGCACATTTCATCGTCGATTACCGATGGATTGTCGGTAACCACGATTCAGTTTGCGCTCGAAACCAATACCGATCGCGCGTTGAACGACGTCAAGGACGCGGTCACGCGCGTGCGCGCCAACCTGCCGCAGAACGTCAACGAACCTTTGATCCAGCGCGTCGACGTCATCGGCTTGCCGATCGTCACCTATGCGGCGATCTCGCCCGGCAAGACGCCGGAGCAGCTGTCTTACTTCGTCGACGACGTCGTCAAACGCGCGCTGCAGGGCGTGCGTAACGTCGCCCAGGTCGAACGCATCGGCGGCGTCGAGCGCGAGATTCTTGTCTCGCTCGATCCGGACCGCCTGCAGGCGGCCGGACTGACTGCGGTCGACGTCTCGCGCCGCCTGCGCGGAACCAATGTCGACCTCGCCGGCGGCCGCGCCGAAATCGGCAAGAACGATCAGGCCATTCGCACGCTGGCCGGCGCCAAGACGCTCAACGAACTCGCCGGAACCATGATCAGCCTGCCGACCGGCGGCGAAGTCAGGCTCGACGATCTCGGTACCGTCACCGACACCATCGCCGACCGCCGAACCTTCGCGCGCTTCAACGGCGAGCCGGTCGTGGCGCTCGGCATCAAGCGCTCGAAGGGCGCGAGCGACGTTGTGGTCGCTGCCGCCGTGCAGAAGCGCATCGACGCTTTGAAGATCGCGCATCCCGAAGTGGATCTCAGGCTGATCGATACCTCGGTCGAGTATACCAAGGGCAACTATGAAGCGGCGATTTCGACCTTGTTCGAGGGCGCCATCCTCGCCGTCGTCATCGTGCTCTTGTTCCTGCGCGATATCCGGGCCACCATCATCGCCGCGATCTCGCTGCCGCTGTCGATCTTCCCGGCGTTCTGGGCGATGGACATTCTCGGCTTTTCGCTCAACCTTGTCAGCTTCCTCGCCATCACGCTGTCGACCGGCATTCTCGTCGACGACGCCATCGTCGAGATTGAGAATATCGTGCGGCACATGCGGATGGGCAAATCGCCATACCGCGCCGCGTTGGAGGCCGCCGACGAAATCGGGCTGGCCGTGATCGCGATCTCGTTGACGATTATCGCGATCTTTGCGCCGGCAAGTTTCATGTCGGGGATCGCAGGACAGTTCTTCAAGCAGTTCGGCATCACCGTGTCGGTGCAGGTGTTCTTCTCGCTGCTTGCGGCGCGATTCGTGACGCCGGTGCTTGCGGCCTATTTCCTAAAAGACCATCCGCACGACGACCCGCCGCCCGGCCGCATACTTCAGGCCTATATCAGGCTCGTCACCTGGTCGGTCCAGCACTACCTGATCACGGTCCTGATCGGATTTGGCATCTTCGCCGCCTCAATCGGTAGCATCTCGCTGCTCTCGCAAGGCTTCCTGCCGGCGCAGGACACCGCGCGCTCGCTACTCGCGATGGAGCTGCCGCCCGGCTCTCAGCTCGGCTATACCGAGAAGGTCACCGAACAGATCGTCGCGCGCCTGCGCAAGCGGCCGGAGGTGCGAAATGTCTTCGTCGACGGCGGTCGGGTGCCGCCGGGAACGTTCGAAGTCCGCCGCGCAGCGCTGATCATCAACTACACGCCGAAAACCGAACGCAAGATCACCCAGCGCGAGCTCGAGCTGTCGATCAGCAAGGAGCTCGAAAACGTTCCCGATATCAGGTTCTGGTTCCTCGACGAAAACGGCTTGCGCGCGATCTCGCTGGTCGTCACCGGTGCGGACAGCAACATCGTCAACAACGTCGCCAGCGAACTCGCCAACCAGATGAAGCGGATTCCGCTGATCGCCAACGTGATCTCGGAAACGTCGCTGGACCGGCCGGAGCTGCGCATCCAGCCGCGCGCCGATCTCGCGGCGCGGCTCGGCGTATCCACCGAGAGCTTGTCGGAAACCATCCGCGTCGCCACGATCGGCGATGTCGGCCCGGCGCTCGCCAAGTTCGACGCCGGCGATCGCCAGGTGCCGATCCGGGTTCAGCTTGAGGACGCGGCGCGAGGCGATTTGAATATCCTCGAGCAGTTGCGCGTGCCGCTCGGCGGCGGGCGCGGCGGCGTGCCGCTGTCGGTGGTCGCCGACATCAAGCTCGACCAGGGGCCGACCAGCATCAACCGTTACGACCGCGAGCGGCAGGCCACCGTCGCCGCCGATCTCGTCGGCTCATCGGCGCTCGGCGATGCGACCAAGAAGATCTACGAACTTCCTGTGATGAAGAGCCTGCCGAAGGGCGTCAGCATCAAGCAATCGGGCGATGCCGACAACATCGCTGACCTGCAGACCGGCTTCAAAACCGCGATTACCGCCGGGCTGATGATGGTCTATGCAGTGCTGGTGCTGCTGTTCGGGACCTTCCTGCAGCCGATCACGATCCTGTTCTCGCTGCCGCTGTCGATCGGCGGCGCGATCTTCCTGTTGATCGTGACCGGGAGCAAGCAGCTCACCATCCCGGTGTGGATCGGCATCCTGATGCTGATGGGCATCGTCACCAAGAACGCGATCATGCTGGTCGATTTCGCGGTGGAATCGATTCACGCCGGCATGGCGCGCGACGCCGCGATCGTGGATGCCGGCCAGAAGCGCGCACGGCCGATC
>NZ_DASSRP010000337.1:0-3934 GCF_035701725.1 Bradyrhizobium sp. | reverse complement strand
CTGCGTTGCCTGGCCTGACGGCCGTCAGAACTTGAAACTCAAGAGCTGCTGCAGCGGTACCATCACGCTCGCGGAGCTTGCGCATGAAGTTGGGCAATTGCCGATAAGGCAGCGCCGGATGATTGCGGACCTTGCGAACCTTCGACGTAGCCGGGAGTAGATTGTCGAGATGCCCCTTCCAGCGGGCCGGGTTTTCGCCTTTGAACTCGCCCTTTGCCTTGGCGGCGTCGATCACCTGCTCGATGCGACTGCGAATGCGGCTGGCCGTTTCGGTCTTGCTCGCCCAGATCGGCTCGATGATCCGCAGCACCAGCGTCGTATCAATCGCGCTGATGGGAAGATCGCGGATCGTCTTGCAGTAGTCGTTCTTGGCAGGTTTGCCGTTGGGGTCGGTGCCCAGCAACGTCATCTGCCACTGGTCCGCGTGCTTGGAGTTCTTCCAGCCGGCGCGATTAGCTTTGATGAACCGCTTGGCCGCCGCACCGAACGTGATCGCCTTGGCAGCGTCGATGCGGGCGGCGGCTTCCGCCTCGCGCTTGGCTTGGATCGGGTCAGCGCCATTGCGCCGGACCTTGCGCGCATCAGTTGCTTTCTCGCGCGCCTCTTCAAGGCTCACCTCGCGCAGTGACCCGAGGCCATGCCAGTGAGTGCGTCCATAAAGCTTGTATCGGAACAACCAGCTCTTGGAGCCGCCCTTCGCCACCTGGAGATACAGGCCGCCGCCGTCAGCATGCATGCCGCGCGTTGTCAGATGTTCGACCTTCTTGGCGGTCAGTTTGCCGTAGCCCCTCGCCATCTCGTTCTAGGACTTCGCCTATCCTCTACATACACCTTTACATACACTTGGGCATGAGATTTGGCGAGACGAGATGGAATTGAATGGAACGCCAAAATCCGCACAAGCTGCTGGTATTGCAGCTCTTTGTGTCAGGAATTGGGGCTGGATGAAACTTTCTGGAACGACCTTCTGGCGGAGAGGGGGGGATTCGAACCCCCGATAGGCTTGCACCTATGCCGCATTTCGAGTGCGGTACAATCAACCACTCTGCCACCTCTCCAGGCGCAAATCAGGGCAAATCGGTGCCCCGGGTCGGAGGCGTTTCTAGAGTGTTTTGATCCGAAGTGGAAGCCGGTTCGCACAGCAATCTCGTTTTCGAAAGAATTGCGCAGACTTGGCTGCGGTAGAAAACCCGCCGAACAAAAGCAGCTGGGAAGTCCGGCCAGACGGGGTGGATGGATTGAAATCTCACCGACTGGGGGCGCGCGATAAACGGGAAGTGCGGTGTGCGCGGGCGACAAACGCCAGGGCGTTTGCGCCGGGGGTGGGACCGCCAGACGCGGAAAAAACCGGCGGTCCCGTGTCGTCTCATTGAAATTGCTGGCCGGGAAGTGCGGCTTCGCGGGTCAGCCTGAGCGACGTTGCTGACCTTATCGATCGCTTTGGCTCCAGCAACGCGATCCCGTTTTTAACCTAACCACTCAAGGTTACCGGCCGGGCGACAATTCCAGATCCCCGTGTAAACACGGAAAAAAAGCGCGCTCGCAACAGATGCCGACAACGCCAAGGAAGGCGCGAAAAAAGCGGGTTTAATCGCCCTTCTTCTTGTCCTTCTTGTCGTCGCCGTCGCGGTCCTTTTCCTTCTTGTCCTTGCCATTGCGGCGGTTGGAAAACCGCGCATTGCCAAGCCCGGTGCCGATGGTCAGGACGCCCCAGTGCTCGACATCCTGCATGAAGGGAACTTCCGACAGGCCCTGCACCACGCCGTCGTTATGCATCAGCACCGCGGTGTCGTGATCGCCGATCATCGGGATCGCCTCGACCAGGCTCGCCGGCAGATTGAACTTGCTGCTCTCCCAGTTGCCCGGCAGGTTCTGCGCGCCTTTGGCGATCGAGCCGTCGTCGTTGATCACGCCGGGACAGGCGATGCCGATGAAGGGCGCAAGCTTCAGCCCTTCCGTGTCGGCCTCCTCGATCAGGCCCTTGAGCATCTTCACCATGCGCTTGATCGCGCCCTCGCGCGTCGGCTCGTCGTCGGCATGACGCCACAAAGCGGAGTGCCATACGGATGCCTTCGACAGGTCGGAAGCCTTTTTCCAGCGGGATTCGACCACGCCGCAGCGGATGTTGGTGCCGCCGATATCGATGGCGAGAATGCTGTCATAGCCCTCGAAGATCCACGACGGCGCCAGATGCAGGCAGCCGATCAGGCCCGCTTCATCCGGATCGAAGCGGATCGGCGCCAGATCGACCTTGAAGCCCTCGGCTTTAAGCAGGATATCGGTGCGGGCAATCGCAAGTTCGCCGACCCGGCTCTGGCGAAAGCCGCCGCCGACCACGATACACTCCGTATCGGCCCAGGATTTCTGCTTGAGGAAGCGGGAGGTCACGTAAGCCAGCTCACTGGCGAATTCCTCGATCGCGCCATGGACCAGCGCGGCGGCGCCGATATCATCGCCAAACAAGGCTTCGTCGAGTTCGCTCTTGGTGATTTTCGCCGCCGATTTGTTGCCGAGCGGGTCCTCACCATTCTTCTTCAGCGGTTTGCGCAGGTCGTCGAGGATTTTCCGGAACGCACCCTTGCTCGCGCGGTCGCCGAGAAAGCCGTCCTCGTCCTTCAATTCGACATTGAAACTGTCCACGTCCACCGACGGCAGGCGCGTGGCGCCATGCCGGCCAATTCCCGTCGCTAGAACTTCCTCAGCCATCCAACCCTGCAAAATGAGCGAACGAGGGTACAACCCCCGCGGAACCCGTTGGTTTCGTGAAAGGGGCGAATTGCGAATAGGGAGTCGCGAACAGGAGGTACAATTCGCCATTCGCTACTCGCCATTCGGCGCCTTTTTCGGGCAAATCCCGCGAAAATGGCCGGTTTTTCCGCCCATTTGCCTTGACTTGGGGCCTTGAGCCGCTATAAGTCCCGCACCCGGCGCGGGAGGCTTCTCGCGCTGTTTGTTTTTGCGCGAAATGCTTTTGGGGGCTTTGGCCTTTTTGGGTCTTAGCTCGGTCGCGCGGAAATTGAACCCATAACGACTGAAGAAAAAGCCGGCCCGGGCAATGTTCGAGGCCGGGATCGAACACGAAGGAATAAAACGATGTTCGCAGTCATCAAAACCGGCGGCCGGCAATACCGCGTCGTTCCGGATGATGTGCTCGAGATTGGCAAGATCGCCGGCGACGTCGGCACGATCGTGCAGCTGGGCGAAGTTCTTTTGGTCGGCGGTGATTCGCCGGTGCTGGGGACCCCCACCGTTGCCGGTGCTTCCGTTGCGGCCGAGGTGCTGCAGCACAAGCGCGGCCCGAAAGTCATCGCGTTCAAGAAGCGCCGGCGCAAGAATTCGCGCCGCAAGCGCGGCTATCGCGACGAGATCACGGTGCTTCGCATCACCGAGATCCTGACCAACGACAACAAGCCGACCATCGGCCCGCGCAAGAAGCCTGAGAAGGTCGCCGCGAAACCGGCCGATGATGCTGACGAGGCGCCCGCCAAGAAGACGGCGGCGAAAAAGCCGGCGGCCAAGAAGGCTGCGGCAAAAGCGCCCGCCAAGAAGGCTCCGGCGAAAAAGGCCGCAGCCAAAGGCAAAAACGACAAGAAGTGACACGCTTCAGAACGGCGTGACATAAAGTGAAGTGAATTCGTCATCGAATTGATCTAGAGATCGGTTAAGAAGTTGGAGACGGGCCATGGCTCACAAAAAAGCAGGCGGATCATCACGTAACGGCCGCGATTCCGCAGGTAAGCGCCTCGGCATCAAGGCCTATGGCGGCGAGCATGTGATTCCCGGCAACATCATCGCGCGTCAGCGCGGCACGACCTGGCACCCCGGCCTTAATGTCGGCATGGGGACCGACCATACTCTCTTCGCCAAGGTCGAAGGCCGAGTCGAATTTCAAGCCAAAGCCAATGGTCGCACGTTCGTATCGGTTCGCCCGCTT
>NZ_DASSRP010000336.1:0-14925 GCF_035701725.1 Bradyrhizobium sp. | reverse complement strand
CGCAGCAGCACTCGCGCGCCAGCATCGGCGTCGGCGACTTCGACATGCTCGTCCGGATGATGGCTGATGCCGCCGCGGCAGCGCACGAAGATCATCGCCACATCGGCGATGTCGACCATCGCCATGCCGTCGTGGCCGGCGCCGCTTGCGAGTTCGAACGCCGGGTAGCCTTCGGCGGTGACCGCTTGCGCGATTTGCGCCTTCAGCCATGGCGCGCATGGCACGGTGCGGTTTTCATGGGTGACATCGAGCTGCAGCGCGAGATTTCGCCGTTTCGCAATCGCCTCGATCCGCCGCACCATTTCAGTGACGGAGCGGTTGCGGCGCAGGTCAGTCGGCGCGCGCATGTCGATGGTGAAATGCGCCTGGCCGGGGATGACGTTGGTCGCGCCGGGGCTCGCATGGATATAGCCGACGGTGCCGACCAGGCCGCCGTCATCCTCCAGGCACAATTGCTCGATGGTCGCGATGCATTCGGCGGCGCCGGAGAGCGCATCGCGCCGCAGCGCCATCGGCACGGTGCCGGCATGACCGGCCATTCCCGTCAGCCGTGCCGCAAGCCGTGTCGCGCCGGCGATCGCGCTCACCACGCCAACCGGCAGATTGTTGGCTTCGAGCACCGGTCCCTGCTCGATGTGCAGCTCGATATAAGCGAGCAACTCGCTACGCGCCCGGGCTGCCGCGCCGATATGGTCCGGATCGAGACCGAACTGAACCAGCGCATCGCGCATCGACGTTCCGGCTGCATCCTTTGAGGTCAGCACACGCTCGTTGAAGGTACCGGCCACGGCGCGGCTGCCGAGCAAGGTCGAGGAAAAGCGCACGCCCTCCTCATCGGCGAACGCGACGACCTCGATCGCAAACGGCAGCCGGCGGGCTCGCTTGTTCAAATCGGCGACGCAGGAGATCGCGGTGATGACGCCGAGCGGGCCGTCCCATTTGCCGGCATCGCGAACCGTATCGTAATGCGAGCCCAGCATCAGACATGGCAGACCGGCACGTTCGCCTTCGTAACGGCCGCAGACATTGCCGATCGCATCCAGATGCGCGGTCATGCCGGCCTCACGCATCCAGTTCATGATCAGATCGGCCGCCGCGCGATGTTCGGCCGTGAGAAAGACGCGCGTCAGGTGATCCGGCGTCTCCGAAATCGCCGCCAAGCGATTGATCCGGCCAACGATCTCTTCGCCGAGCGGCGAGGTCTTCGTCGTCTTTTTTGAGTCAGTCGCGCCCATGGCGGCTAGCCTAGCTGCGGCGCATCGGCCGCTAGATGCGAGAGGTTGGCGTGCCAGTGCTCGGCGATTTGCAGCCGCGTCGGCACCCAGACCCGCTCGTGGCTTGCGATGTAGTCGAGAAAGCGGATCAGCGCGGCGGCGCGGCCGGGACGGCCGACCAGCCGGCAATGCAGCCCGACCGACATCATCTTTGGCGAGGTCTCCCCTTCGGCATAGAGCACGTCAAAACTGTCCTTGAGATAGCTGAAGAACTGCTCGCCATTACCGAAGCCTTGCGCGTTGACGAAGCGCATGTCGTTGAGATCGAGGCTGTAGGGAATGATCAGATGTGGCCCGGCCGCGCCCTTGATCCAGTACGGCAGATCGTCGGCGTAAGAGTCGCAGGAATAAAGAAATCCTCCGGCCTCCATTACCAGGCGGACGGTGTTGATCGAGGTGCGGCCGGTGTACCAGCCAAGCGGACGTGTCCCCGTCACCTCGGTATGCATGCGGATGGCATCGGCGATCTCGACCCGCTCTTCCGCCTCCGACATATCCTTGTGCTCGACCCATTTCAGGCTGTGGCTGGCAATGTCCCAGCCGGCTTCCTTCATGGCGGCGACCACCTCCGGGTTCCGCTTCAGCGCCGTTGCGACGCCAAACACCGTGACCGGAAATTTTCGCTCCGTGAAAATCCGAAAGAGCCGCCAAAAGCCCGCGCGGGAGCCGTATTCGAACATCGATTCGATGTTGGCGTGGCGTTGTCCCGGCCATGGCTGCGCACCCAGCACGTCCGACAGAAACGCTTCCGAGGCGCGGTCGCCGTGCAGGATATTGTTCTCGCCGCCCTCCTCGAAATTCACCACGAACTGCACGGCGATGCGCGCGTTGCCGGGCCAGTGCGGATGGGGCGGATTGCGGCCGTAACCACGGAGATCCCTCGGATATCCGCCTCCGACCATTTCAGACCTCCTCGATGCGAACCTTTTGCGCGCCCTTGTAGAGCACGGTCCGGCCAAGCGTGTAGAGGTTCTCAAGTCCCGAGGTCAGGGTGATGAAGTGATTGCCGGCGAGCTGGCCCATCTTGCTGGCGAAATGCACCCCGCCATAGGCCAGCAGTATCTCGGTCTCGCTGATCCCGCCGGGATAAAGGATCATCTGGCCCGGCGCCGGATAGCTGGTGTGGTTCTCATAGCCGACGCCGAAGTCGAGATCGCCGAGCGGCATCCAGACCCCCTCGCCGCTCCAGCGCACATGGACGAACTCGCTGTTGAACGGCATGGCCTTGCGGAACGCCGCACAAGTTTTGGGCGCCAACTGCTCTTCGAAGCGGGCCTGAAAGGTGAAGTCTCCGGCGTGGACGATGAGTTGGCTCATTCAAAAAATCCGCAAATGACGTTTCGAGGGGATGATTTGCCCATCGATAGTCGAATTCAAAGGCCTTTGCTACCTCGTAAAGCCCCCCGGCGCGATCATGCCGCGCCGCGATATCGGTCCCGGCCGGGCCCCATCCGCCTGCGATATTTTGTCGATTTTATCGCTCGATAAACTGGGCTAGGCTCGTTAGACCAATGTCGGTTCCTTCCCGCACCAAATGTGAAACGCGGCTGTATCGACAGGCTTGGCTGCGCCGGGTAGGGTCGCGGCCCTAAAATAAGGTTCGGGAGAGACGCGTTGTCGGGAAAGTCCACCTGGAAACGGGATTATTATGCCGGCGGCCTGATGGTTTTGCTTGGGGTCGGAGCCGCCATGACGGGCTCGGGCTACAAGTTCGGCAGCCTCGCCCGGATGGGTCCGGGATTCATGCCGGTCGTGCTCGGCATCGTGCTCGCTTTTGTCGGCATCCTGATCGCGGCAACCGCGTTTCTGTCCTCCGAGCCCGATGACAGCAAGTTTCTGCCGGACCATCCGCAGTGGTTCGGATGGCTCTGCATCCTTGCTGGGCCCGTTCTGTTCATCGTCGTTGGATACTATGGCGGCATGATCCCGGCGATCTTTGCCTGCGTGTTCGTGAGCGCACTCGGCGACAAGACGGCGACATATAAATCGTCATTCGTTCTGGCGTGCAGCGTCACCGTGTTCGGCGTGCTGCTGTTTCACTATCTGCTGAACATTCCCTTCCCGTTGCTGCGCGGAGTGAACCTGTGATCTCAACCGCGCTCACCGATCTCTGGTATGGCTTCGGTGTCGCGCTCGAGCCGCACAATCTGATGTATTGTTTCCTCGGCGTGCTGGTCGGCAACATGGTCGGCGTGTTGCCGGGCATGGGCCCGGTCGCCACCATCTCGATTCTGTTGCCGCTCACCTTCGGCATGCATCCGGTGCCGGCGATCCTGATGCTGTCCGGCGTGTACTACGGCGCCCAATATGGCGGCGCGATCTGCTCGATCCTGCTCAACCTGCCATGCCATCCGCCGCACGCCGTCACCTGTCTTGACGGCTTTCCGCTGACCAAACAGGGCAAGGGCGGTACCGCTCTCGGCATCACGGTCATCGCAGCGTTCGTCGGTGCCTCGTGGGGCATCACGGAAATGATCTTTCTCGCGCCTATCCTGGTCAAGGTGGCGCTGGAATTCGGCCCGGCCGAGGTTTGCTCGTTGATGCTGGTCGGCCTGATCGCGGGATCGACGCTCGCCAAGGGCTCCCCGCTCAAGGGCATCGCCATGACGGTGTTCGGCCTGTTGCTCGGCATCGTCGGCTCCGACATCGAGACCGGCCAGCCACGCTTCACCTTCGGCATCACCGAGCTATTCGACGGCATCGAAATCGCCGCACTCGCGCTCGGCATGTTCGGCATCGCCGAGTTCATGAACAGCATCAATAATACCGAAGCTGTCGACATGAAATACGCCAATGTCGGGATTGCCGACATGTTCCCGTCGAAGGACGACCTCAAGAAATCATTCTTTCCGATGATCCGCGGCACCATCATCGGCAGCCTCTGCGCGCTGATCCCCGGCACCGGGCCCACCATCGCTTCGTTCGTGTCTTATGCGACGGAGAAGAAAGTCTCGAAAACGCCGGAGCGTTTCGGTCACGGCGCCATTGAAGGCGTCGCCTGTCCCGAGGCCTCGACCCACTCCTCGGTGCAGGGCGACTTCATTCCGACCATGAGCCTCGGCATCCCCGGCGATACCGTGATGGCGCTGTTGCTCGGCGCGCTGATCATCCACGGTATCGTGCCGGGACCGCAACTGATCAGCCAGCACGCCGACATCTTCTGGGGCCTGATCGCGAGCTTCTGGATCGGCAACATCCTGCTGGTCGTCCTCAACGTGCCGATGATCGGACTGTGGGTAAAACTGCTCTCGATCCCCTACCGCTACCTTTATCCGAGCGGGCTGTTCTTCGTCTGCATCGGCGTCTATGCCGCCAGCAACGACATGTTCCAGGTCGGCGAGACCCTCGTGATCGGCGTCGTCGGCTACATCCTGCTGCGGCTGGATTTCCACCCCGCCCCGATCCTGCTCGGCTTTGTGCTCGGTCCGCGTTTTGAGGAAAACTTCCGCCGCAGTCTCCTGATCTCCCGCGGCGACCTCATGACCTTCATCGAACGCCCGATCAGCGCGTTCTTCCTGTTCATCGTGGTCGTGCTGCTCGCCGCCCAGATCTATGTCTGGCTGCGCAAGCCGAAGGCGGTGGAGGAGGAGAAGGCGATCGAGGCACAGGTCCCCGCGACCGGATATTCGGAGCTCGCGGAGTAATCGCGCTTCAAGGCAGGTTACCTGCCCTGGTAATTCGGCGGACGGCGCGCGAGAAGTTAGATAAGCGCCACCCGCTTCAGCGCCGGCCGTAGCAGTGGAAGCCGCCGTAGACGCCCGAGCGATCCAGCGCAAAGCCGACCGCGCTGCGCTCGTCGTCCCGTTGCCAGATCCGCTGCAGCGAAGCCAGTTCCGGGCTTTCGATCGGCGATCCCTCGGCTGCGGTACGGAAGATCACATGGACATTGTCGGTGCCGGCGCGATCGATCGCCGTCCACAGGCCGCGGATTTCCTCAGCGGCCATCCAATCCTGAGAGTCCAGAAGAATGACGGCGTCGACCTCGCGCGCCGGCAGACCATCCAGAAATTGTTTGAGGCTGGCGTGGTGCGGAATGATCAGGCCGGCACCGTTGCGCATGCGCTCATACTGGCGGCGCTGAAGGTAAGGCGGCAAACAGCGGTCGCCCGGACCGATATAGCCGCGATGTAGCGCCTGCCAGGCAAAATAATTGGCTTCATTCGGCTGTCCGTCGATCAGGCGCAGGAGGCGCTTGTGAAGCACCTCGTTCAAGGGTGCGCCACCTCCGAGCCGGGCGCGCTGTCGCCGCGGGATGCCGAGACTGAACAATAGCGCCGGCGTCGCGGTGATCAGGCGGGCGGGCCAGGAATGAAAGGCCCGATCCAGCCGTCGCAACGCCTCGAGGCGCGCGGGCGCGTCCAGCCTTCCGTTCAAAAGTATCGCGGGGTCGATACCGCACAGCTTCGCCACGACATGCGCGAAGCCGATGAAGCGGCCGAGCATGCCGTGGCGGTAAAAGCCATCGGTGAAATAGGCATGGCGCGGACGACCGAGGATATTGCGCTTGTCCCAGTAGCCGCGCGCCTGCGCATCGAGAAAAGGCCGCAGCCGCTCGCGGTAAAGATCGCTGTTGGCCGGCGAGTTGGCCGCGCCGAAGAACTGCCAGAAATCCGCATAGTCGGAAAACGCCCGCAGCCCGGCCAACTTCAGTTTGAGCAGGGCCAGATGGGCTTCGTTGAGATCGACGGCATAGACCTGCGCCGGCCGCGCCATCAGATAAGAAAGCGCGTTACATCCGCCCGAGGAGATCGTGACGATGGTCGAGCCGACCGGCAGACGCAGCGCCGCGAGGTCGGCGACCGGGTCCTCCCAGATCTGGGTATAGACCAGGCGACGAAGCCAGAACGCATACAGCCTGTCCCAGACCGTTGCTTCAGCATCACTCATGCTGTTGCGAACGGCATCGGCGATGAGCTGGCTGTTCATGCGAACCTCTCGTGTCCCGATTCCGAAGTTCGTTGCATCTTACGGAGCCAGGTTTCGAACTTCGGAATCGAAAGGACACTAGCTAATTTATTGATCTAGTGTGGCTTTGGTTCGGAAGTCCGCATGACGAACTCGCGGCAGTAATGATGCGGACTTCTGAACCGCCACACTGCTCAACAATTCAGCCAGAATAACGCGCGCTCGCTGCAGTTTTGCGACAGCGGTCCGGAATCGCCCGATGGCGATGCCGTTGGATCGTCGCTCGTTTTTCAGGACAGCGCCGGGCCTGTCACATGGATGTCGTGCGAACATCGCATGGAGGATCACGACCAACCGCGACGAGGGCTATTCATGTCGGCTCCGCCTCAAGCTACCGGCGTCACCGCAGGGATCGAGGCCTCGCCTCGCGGCACCCGGCACGTCACCGTTTTGCCGAGGTCGCTGTGACAGGCTGGCTCGCGGTATTCGCGGCGGGTCTGTTCGAGATCGCCTGGGCTTTCGGATTGAAATATTCCGACGGCCTCACCCGGTTCTGGCCCACGGTCGCCACCGCGCTTGCGATCCTGGCGAGCTTTGCGCTGATGTCGTTTGCGCTCAAGTCCCTGCCCTTCGGCACGGCGTATGCGATCTGGACCGGCATCGGCGCCGCCGGCAGCATCGTGATCGGAATGGTCATCTTCAGCGAACCGACCGATCCGGTCCGCATCATCTGTCTGACGCTGATCGTCGCGGGCATGGTCGGACTGAAGCTCAACTCGCCGGTGTAAACCGACGTTCAGCTACTTTGCCTGTCCGCTTTCCTTGCGCCGCAAACTGCGCCATCCCTCGACGACGCCAAACACGCACAGCGCGAAGATGAAGGGCAGGAAGTGATACATCAGGCGGAACATCAACAGTGCCGCCACCAGCGGCTCCTTGTCGTCCTTGCCCAGTCCGATCAGGAAGGTCGCATCGAAGACCCCGATGCCGGCCGGCGTGTGGCTTGCAAAGCCCAATAGCGTCGCGGCGATGAAAACCGCCATGATCGGGAAAATTCCGATATTCGGCCCAGCGGGAATCAGCACGTACATCGCAAGCGCCGCCGCCCCGAGATCGAAGATGCCGATCACGATTTGCAGCAACACCAGCGGCCCTGAAGGAAGCCGCACCGGCCAGCGCCTGGTGCCGATGTTGCGCGGAAACCAACACCAGCTCAGGAAGCCGACGACGCCGAGCAGCAGCGCCATCGCAATCCACTGGTTGACCTTCGGCGGCAAAAAATCGACCAGGCTGATCGCGTCGGGCGCAAAGAACAATCCGATCCCGAGCGCGGTCAGGTTGCCGAGCCAGAACGTCAGCCCCGTCAGAAAGCAGATATTGGCGACCTCGAACGCGCCGAGGCCATGATACGAATAAACCCGGTAGCGGATCACCGGCGAGATCAGCGAAACGGCGCCGATGCCGTGCGCGATCGGGTAGCTGGTAAAGCTCGCGAGCGCCGCGGTTCGATAGGATATCTCGGTCCGGCCGATGGTCCGCAGCGCCAGCAAGTCATAAAACGTCAGGCTGGCGTAGGAGGTGACCACCAGCGCGGCCGCCAGCGCAACGAGCGAGATATTCGTGTGTCTGATGACTTCGAATACCTCGTTGGTGTCGATCGTTTTCAGCGTGTGGGTCAGCGCGAAAATCGCGATCGCCGCAATGGCAATGCTGACGACAATACCGAGGCCTTTCAGCCTGCCCTTGCCGGGCGATTTGGTCGGCGCGATTACCTTCAGTGTGTTCATCCGCAGGCGAGCAATATCCCTTGTCATGCCATCGATTCGCGGCGGCTGACACCGTCAGATGGCACGCAGATGTGACAATCGCGTTACCAAACGTTTCCGAGGCAAGGCGGCCGATATTTCAAGCCTTAAGCGATTCAAGAAAAGTTGCGCGTGCAAACCCATTGCCGACGCATTGTGGTCGCATCGGATTCACGCGCTTCCCGTAAACGGAGCAAGCGACTCACGACCGAGGCAGCATGAGCGACCAGAACGATATCGACCTACGACCCGACCAGTGGGAAGCGTTGAAAGCCCTCCGTTCACCCTTTGCCGGACTGCCCGCTTCGACCCGGCTGGCGCTCGAGGGCCTAATTGCGCTCGGCCTTGCGAGAATCGACGACCGCGTGCCCGCCATTACGGATAAGGGGCGCAAGGCCCTGGTCAGAGGCTCGTTCAGCCTGATGGATTCGGCTGCCTGAAGACAAGCCGCGCCTGTTTCCTCGGGGACACGAATCTGCGCGATTCCCCCTTGGCCACGGCCTTGTGGCGGCGGACGGATCGGATAACAATGTGTCGTTTGGGCCCGATCAACCGTCCTGGTCTTCGAACCATCTGAACGGCCCAAGCGAGATTTGATTGTTGCCTGGCAGTCGCGGTCGAAACAAAAAGTGCAATTCTTTCCTATTGTTAATGCGACACCTGAAGCCGGGACGTTCAAATAGGGTTGGCAGCGGCCCCTGGAGGCGGTTCCTGCGGCAAATGGCGGACAACCCCGCTCACATTTCTCATCTGATGGCAGGTCTATGAACCAACCGATTAAGAACTTTGAAGAAGCTCCTTCGCTTGGTTCTGCGCAAACCGCCAAACCGCGGCCTGTCCGGCGCTTCGTCCTGACATCGATCGTCATCCTGCTGGTGGTCGGCGGCATCGTCTGGTGGACCAAACAGGCGACGCCGCCGCCGGAAAGCGCACGCGGCCGCAATTCCGGTCCGATGTCGATCGTTCCCGAAGCCGTCGGCAAGGGTGACATCGGCATCAACATCAATGCGCTCGGCACCGTGTCGTCGCTCGCGACCGTGACCGTCCGCACGCAGATCAGCGGCTATCTGATGAAGATTGATTTCACGGAAGGCATTGAGGTCAAGAAAGGTGACCTGCTGGCCGAAATCGATCCACGGCCTTACGAGGCTACGCTGGCGCAGGCGAGAGGCCAACTGGCGCGCGATGAAGCCGCCCTGAAGGGCGCGCAGGTCGACCTCGCGCGCTACCAGGGGCTCGCGGCACAGAACGCCGTGCCGCGCCAGACGCTCGACACACAGGTTGCGCTCGTCGCCCAGAACCAGGGCACGGTTGAAGCCGACAAGGCGTCGGTGAAGTCGGCTGAAGTCAATCTGGCCTATTGCCACATCGTCTCGCCGATCGACGGGCGCGTCGGCCTGCGCCAGGTCGACCAGGGCAATTACGTTACCCCGGGCGATACCAACGGTCTGGTCGTCATCACCCAATTGCAGCCGATCAGCGTGCTGTTCACGGTGCCCGAAGACAATCTCCAGGCGATCGCCAAGCGCATCCAGGCCGGTGCGGTGTTGCCCGCCACCGCGCTTGACCGCACCGGCGCCAACAAGATCGCCGACGGAGCGCTGCAAACCTTCGACAGCCAGATCGATCCGACCACCGGAACGATCAAGTTGCGCGCACAATTTCCCAATGACGATCGGTTGCTCTACCCGAACCAGTTCGTCAACATCCGCCTCCTGCTCGACACCCACAAGGACGTGACGACGATGTCGACCGCCGGCATTCAGCGCGGCGCGCCCGGCACCTTCGTCTATCTCGTCAATGCCGACAGCACGGTCTCGGTGCGCCCGGTCAAGCTTGGCGTCACCGACGGTGACCGCGTCGAGGTTCTGTCCGGCCTCAACCCGGGCGACCGCATCGTCATCGATGGCGCCGACAAGCTCCGCGACGGCGCCAAGATCGTCATCCGCTCGGAGACTCCTCCGGCGCAGGCCAATCCTGGTCAGGCGCCGGCCGAACCCAATAAATCCGGCGGCGGCAAGAAACGGCGTTCCGAGGGTGGACAACAGCAATGAGCCCTTCGCAACCGTTCATCCTACGACCGGTCGCAACCA
The DNA here is from genome assembly GCF_035701725.1 of Bradyrhizobium sp. Classification (GTDB taxonomy): domain Bacteria; phylum Pseudomonadota; class Alphaproteobacteria; order Rhizobiales; family Xanthobacteraceae; genus Bradyrhizobium. The sequence goes on along the minus strand of NZ_DASSRP010000336.1, from coordinate 4,848 downwards.
CGCTTCTGATGATCGCCATCATGCTTTCGGGCCTGCTGGCTTTCCGCTTCCTGCCGGTCGCAGCGCTCCCTGAGGTCGACTATCCGACCATTCAAGTGCAGACCTTCTATCCGGGCGCCAGTCCGGATGTGATGACCTCGTCCGTGACCGCACCGCTGGAGGTGCAGTTCGGGCAAATGCCGAACCTCAACCAGATGAGTTCGATCAGTTCGGCCGGCGCTTCCGTCATCACTCTGCAGTTCGGCTTGACCATCTCTCTCGATGTCGCCGAGCAGGAGGTACAAGCCGCCATCAACGCCGCCGGCAACCTGTTGCCGTCCGATCTTCCGGCGCCGCCGATCTATGCCAAAGTCAATCCCGCCGACGCGCCGATCCTCACGCTGGGCCTGACCTCCAAAACGATGAAGCTCACGGACGTCGAGGACTTCGTCGACACGCGCCTGGCGCAAAAGATCTCTCAGCTCCCCGGCGTTGGCCTCGTCAGCCTCTCGGGCGGGCAGCGGCCGGCAGTGCGCATCCAGGCCGACATCCGCAAGCTTGCCGCCTACGGACTCAATATCGACGACCTGCGCACCACGCTTGGCACGGCCAACGTCAACACGCCGAAAGGCAATTTCGACGGCGCGATGCGCGCCTACACCATCAACGCCAACGACCAGATCAGGAACGCAAGCGATTACAAATCGCTGATCGTCGCCTACAAGAACGGCTCGCCGGTCCGCCTCAGCGACGTCGGCGACGTCGTCGACGGCGCGCAGAACGACAAGCTCGGCGCCTGGATGAATGAAACGCCGGCCGTCATCATGAACATCCAGCGCCAGCCCGGCGCCAACGTCATAGCGGTGGTCGAGGGCATCAAGGCGCTATTGCCGCAACTGCAGGCCTCGCTGCCGGCGGCGATCGACGTCAATGTCCTGACCGACCGCACGATCACGATCCGCGCTTCCGTCGAGGATGTCGAGTTCGAACTGACGCTCGCGGTCATCCTCGTGGTGCTCGTGATTTTCGTATTCTTGCGCAACGCGCGCGCGACCTTGATCCCGAGCCTGTCGGTGCCGCTGTCGCTGGTCGGCACGCTCGGCGTCATGTACCTGTTTGGTTTCAGTCTCAACAATCTGTCCTTGATGGCGCTGACGATCGCGACCGGTTTCGTGGTCGACGACGCCATCGTCGTGATCGAGAATATCTCCCGCTACCTCGAGGAAGGCGACAGCCCGTTGCAGGCTGCGCTGAAGGGCTCGGAACAGATCGGCTTCACCATCATTTCGCTGACGGTGTCGCTGATTGCGGTGCTGATCCCGTTGTTGTTCATGGCAGATGTGGTCGGGCGCCTGTTCCGCGAATTTGCCATCACCCTTTCGGTCACGATTCTGATCTCGGCGGTGGTTTCACTGACCCTGGTGCCGATGGCCTGCGCCAAATTGCTCAAACCGGAATCCCACACTCGGGAAAACGCATTCCAGCGCCGCAGCCGCGAGGCGTTCGACTGGATCATCGAGATGTATGGCCATGCCCTCACCTGGGTGCTGGACCATCAGCCGCTCACGCTGATGGTCGCACTTGCGACCTTCGTGCTGACCGGGCTGCTTTATGTCGTGATCCCGAAAGGCTTCTTCCCGCTTCAGGACACCGGCGTCATCCAGGCGATTTCCGAAGCGCCGCAGTCGGTGTCCTATGCAGCGATGGCCGAGCGCCAGCAGCAGCTCGCCTCGATCATCCTGAAAGACCCTGACGTCGTCAGCCTGTCCTCGTTCATCGGCGTCGACGGCACCAACACGACGCTCAACAACGGGCGCATCCTGATCAACCTCAAGCCCTACGCCCAGCGCAAGTCCGACGTTTCTACCGTGATGCGGCGAATCCAGAACGCGACGGAGTCGCTGGCCGGCATCACGCTATACATGCAGCCGGTGCAGGACTTGACCATCGAAGGCACGGTTTCCAAAACGCAGTATCAGTTCATTCTGCAGGACGCCGATCCGGCGCAGCTTTCCGAATGGACGCCGAAGCTGGTCGACAAACTGCGAGCGCTGCCGCAGCTCGGCGATGTCGCCAGCGACATCTCCGATCAGGGACTTTCGGTCTTTGTCGAGATCGATCGCGACCAGGCCGCCCGTTTCGGCATCACGCCGGCGACCGTCGACAATGCGCTCTACGATTCCTACGGTCAGCGGATCGTCTCCACCATCTTCACCAATTCCAACCAGTACCGCGTCATTCTGGAAGCCGATCCGCATCTGCAAACCTCGCTGCAATCGCTATCGGACATCTATCTGCCCTCCTCGGTCGGCTCGACGCCCGTTCCGCTGGCGACGCTTGCAAAATTCCGGCAGGAAACCGCGCCGCTGCAAGTCTCGCATCTCGGGCAATTCCCGTCAGCCACGGTATCCTTCAACCTGGCGCAGGGCGCCTCCCTCGGCGATGCCGTCAACGCGATCAAGCAGGCACAGGCCGATATCGGCCTGCCCGCCAGCGTGATCACCAGCTTCCAGGGCGCGGCGCTGGCGTTTCAGTCCTCGCTTTCCAATCAGCTGTTCCTGATCTTGGCGGCGATCGTCACCGTCTACATCGTGCTGGGCGTGCTCTATGAGAGCTTCATCCACCCCGTGACGATCCTGTCGACACTGCCATCCGCCGGCATCGGGGCGCTGCTGGCGCTGATGATGGCCGGCGACGATCTCACCATCGTCGCCATCATCGGTATCATCCTGCTCATCGGCATCGTGAAGAAGAACGCGATCATGATGATCGACTTCGCCCTCGACGCCGAACGTCACGAGGGCAAGTCGCCGCGGGAGGCGATCTATCAAGCGTGTCTGCTTCGCTTCCGGCCGATTCTGATGACGACGATGGCCGCCGTACTCGGCGCCCTGCCCTTGATGCTCGGCACCGGCGCCGGCTCCGAGCTGCGTCATCCCCTCGGCATTTCCATCGTCGGCGGCCTTCTGCTCAGCCAGCTCCTGACGCTGTTCACGACGCCGGTGATCTATCTCTGGTTCGATCGCCTCGCGATCCGCTTCTCCGGCCGTTCGGGCGAAACCGCCCAGCCGGCGGAATGAGAGCTAGCGATGGGTCCCTCAACCCCATTCATTCGCCGGCCGATCGGAACAACGCTGCTGACCTTTGGCCTCGCCGCCGCCGGCGTGGTGGCATTCTTCAAGCTGCCGGTATCGCCGCTGCCGCAGGTCGACTTTCCGACGATCTCGGTACGGGCCACCTTGCCGGGCGGCAGCCCGCAGGATGTGGCCACCACGGTGGCAAGCCCGCTCGAGCGTCATCTTGGCCAGATCGCCGACGTTACCGAGATGACCTCGTCGAGCACGGTGGGGGGCGTCCGCATCACCCTGCAGTTCGGCCTCAACCGCAACATCGACGGCGCGGCGCGCGACGTGCAGGCTGCGATCAATGCCGCACGCGCCGACCTGCCGACCAGCCTGCGGACTAATCCGACCTACCGCAAGGTCAATCCGGCGGATGCGCCGATTCTGATCCTGACGCTGACGTCCGACACCATGACGCGCGGCGATCTCTACGACGCCGCGTCGACGGTGCTGGCGCAGAAGCTGTCGCAGGTCGAGGGCATCGGCGAAGTGGTGGTCGGCGGCAGTTCGCTGCCCGCCGTGCGCGCCGAACTGATTCCGCAGGCGCTCTACAAATACGGCGTCGGCCTCGAAGACGTGCGGGCGGCGCTGTCCAGTGCCAACGCGCACAGCCCCAAGGGCGGCATCGATGTCGGCGACCAGCGCTATCAGATCTATGCCAACGACCAGGCCAACAAGGCCGACGACTACAAATCCCTGATCGTCGCCTACCGCAATCGCGCGCCGGTCCGTCTTTCCGACGTCGGCGAAGTAACGGACTCTGTCGAAAATCTGCGCAATGCGGGCCTGGCCAACGGCAAGCCGGCGGTGCTGATCATTCTCTACCGGCAGCCCGGCGCCAATATCATCTCGACCGTCGATCTGGTGAAGGGGATGATGCCCCTGCTCAGGGCGTCGGTTTCGCCGGCCATCGACATCAATCTGGCCGTCGATCGTTCGATTACCATTCGGGCTTCACTGCACGATGTCGAACGCACCCTCGTTCTCGCGGTCTTGCTCGTGATCGTTGTGGTCTTCGCGTTCCTGCGCAGCCTGCGCGCCACGCTGGTGCCGCTCGTCGCGGTCGCGGTGTCGCTGATCGCGACCTTCGCCGCGATGTATCTGTTCGGCTACAGCCTCGACAATCTTTCGCTGATGGCGCTGACGGTTGCGACCGGCTTTGTCGTCGACGACGCGATCGTCGTTCTCGAAAACATCACCCGCCATCTCGAGGACGGCAAGTCGCCGCTGGAAGCGGCGCTGAAGGGCGCCAGCGAAGTCGGCTTTACCGTGCTGTCGATGAGCATTTCGCTAATCGCTGTGTTCATCCCGATTCTTCTGATGGGCGGCATTATCGGCCGGCTATTCCGCGAATTCGCGATGGTGATCTCGATTTCGATTTTGATCTCGCTCGTGATTTCGCTGACGACGACGCCGATGATGTGTGCCGTGCTACTCCGTCACGAGGTCGGGCAGCACGGGCGGCTCTATCGGACCAGCGAGCGCTTGTTCGAGGCCATGCTGAACGTTTACCGGCGAACCTTGGCCGTGGCCCTGCGGCATCCGGCCCTGATGATGTTGCTGCTCGCCGCCGTGCTCGGTCTCAACTTCTATCTTTACGACGTGATTCCGAAGGGCTTTTTCCCGCAGCAGGACACCGGGCGCCTGGTCGGCTCGATCCAGGCAGATCAAAGCATCTCGTTCCAGTTGATGCAGAAAAAGCTGACGCAGTTCATCAACATCATCAAAAGCGATCAGGCCGTCGAAA
>NZ_DASSRP010000335.1:0-4364 GCF_035701725.1 Bradyrhizobium sp. | reverse complement strand
AAATAGCATCAGTGTGAAAGCCGCGTCCATGCCGGAGCTATTGGCATCCACGAGCGCGCTATCGCGTATCGACTTCTCCATCAATAGCCCAATCGGCCCGATCAGCAGCCCGACGCCACCGACCGTACCCAGCACCACGGGCAAGTCCCACCATGCATACGGCGCTTCGCGTGCCAGTAGATAATGGTAGAGCGTCGCCACGCAGGTTGACGCAAAGCACAGCAGGAAGCCATAGAAGGTGAAGTGGTGATAGATCCTGCGGTGGTCGGTCGGGCGCTCGTCCTCGTTGAAGCAGCCGACTCCGCCGCCATCGAGATAGCGCAGCCGGCTAGCGTCCTTGATCGCCTGCCACAGCGAGGGCGGATCGGCGAGCGTACCCGCCGGCTCACCGATGTCTCGCCAGAAGGCGCGCAAGCCCATCCAGAGGGCCAGGATCGCATAAAGAAACGCCGCGCCGAATAGCGCGGCCATCACGTTGTGCGGCATCCACTTGTAAAAGGCGCCCGGTCCGACGTAGGCGTCATCCAATGCTTCGATATCAAAGGTCCCAACGAAGCCGAAGATGAAGGCAGCGACGCTGAGCGCGCAGATGATACTGACGGCTACGCCGTTGCGCGCGAACAGCCCGGACAATGCGGGCGGCCAGGCGTAAGACGCCCAGGATTGCCTGCGCAGGGCGGCCAGCGTCTTGGGCACATTGACGTCGAATTCATGCGGCGGCGAGAACTGGCAATCGGTATAGCAGGCGCCGCAGGCGTGACAGAGGTTGGCGAAATAATTGAGATCGCCGTCGGAAAAGGCGCGGCGCATTTCCATCGCCGGAAATACCGCACAGAGGCCCTCGCAATAGCGGCAGGAGTTGCAGACCGTCATCAGACGGTCGGCTTCCTTCAAAAGTTGACTTCCATGTGCGCCACTTAGTTGCTGGTTCACTTGGTCAGACCTTTCTTTTCCAGCCAGCCTTGAATGAGCGCGGCGACCTCCGCATTGTTCTTGTCCATCATCACCATGTGCGAATTGCCCTTGATGCCGATCGACGGCAGGTCGATCACATCGACGTTGCCGCCGGCGGCCTTGATGCTATCGGCAAAGGCGACGCCGGCCGCGCGCATCTTCGGCCAGCGCGAATCGCGCTCGATATAATCGCCATAGATGATCAGGATCGGAATGTTCTTCAGCGCCTCGACCTTGGCCGGATCGCCGATCGCCGCCGGCTCGACCGCGATCAGCGCCTTGACCTTATCGGGCCGCGCCTGCGCGACCTTGAAGCCGAAGCTGCCGGCCTGACTGTGTACCATGACGATGCTGGGACCGACGCGGTCGATCTCGGCGATATAGGCCTTGATCGTGGCGTCATCGTTGGTGGTCCAGCGCGGCACGCCTTGCTTGACGAAATTCTCGTAGGCTTCGACCGGAAACTGACTGCCCGGCATCACCTTGCGCTTGGCCGGATCGGGATCGTAGGAGTTGGGGCCATCGCCGATACGGAAGCGCTCGAACGTGTTGGCGGTGGTGAGAAACACCGGATCACTCTTGAAGATATCCGGATATTGGGCCCAGCCGGCGCGACCGCGCTCCACCGCGTCTGAATTGTAGACGCTCCAACCTTGGCGCAGAAAGTAATTCAGCCAGCCCTCGCGCCCGTCGGGGGTCGTCTCCCAAGTGACGCCGGTTAGTCCGCCGCCATGCCACATCAGAAGCGGGTAAGCGCCGTGCTCGTTAGCAGGCAGGAAGTACTGCACGTACATCTGCTCGACCTGATAGACCCCGTTCGGATCGACCTTCGCCGGCACGCCGCCGGGCGTGAACGTCACTTCCTTGATCGGCTTGCCGCTGATCTCGACGAGACGTCCGCCGACATGAAACGAGCCCATGTCGCGCAGCGAGATCGGCTCGGCCGCCTGCGCGATACAGCTCGTTACCAACGCTGCCGCCGTCGCGGCGAATATCAGGCGTGACATCGTGTTTCTCCTTCTTTTCCCCTCTTCCAGCAGGCGGGGCGAGGTGAACGCGGCACTTTGCTAATTCCTGGCATTTCGTGCTGCTTCCCGGCCCGCGATCCGGCCGAACACGCTGCCGATGGTCATGCCCATGCCGGCGGCGTAACCCTGGCCCAGCACATTGCCGGACATGATTTCGCCGGCGGCGAACATGTTGGCGGATGGCGCGCCATCCTTCATCAACATCCGCGCCTGTTTGTTCACTCGCGTGCCGAGATAAGTGAAGGTGATGCCGGGCCGGACCGGATAGGCATAAAACGGCGGCGTCTCGATCCGCCGCGCCCAGTGCGTCTTCGGCGGCGTCAGGCCTTCGGTGCGGCAATCATCGAGAATCGTATGGTCGAAGCTGCCCGGTCGCACCGCGGCATTGAAGCCGGTAATGGTGCTTTCCAGCGCCGCCTTGTCGAGCTCGAGTTTTTCGGCGAGGCCTGAGATGGTCAGCGCTTCGATCGGCGGAAACAGCGTGGGCATGAAGCTGTTGCGCGAGCTCGCGTCGAAAATGATGTAGGCGATCTGGCCGGGCTGCGCCGCGACGAGGCGTCCCCAGATCGCATAGCGTTTCGGCCAGATGTCTTCACCCTCGTCGTAGAAGCGCTGCGCGTCGCGGTTGACGACGATGCCGAACACGACGGAGTCATGGCGGGTGATGATGCCGCCGTCGAATTTCGGCGCGCGCGCATCGATCGCCACCGCATGACATTGCGTGGGATCGCCGATCTCCTGGACGCCCTTGTCGAGCAGAAGCTTCAGCACCGAGCCGCGGTTATAGGGCGTACCGCGGATCAGGAAATTGTCGGCGATCTCGCCCCAATATTGCTTGAGCCATTCGATATTGGCTTCAAAGCCGCCACAGGCGGCGACCAGCGCGGAAGCCTTCACACTGGCCCGGCCGTCGCCGCGCGTGAATGTCGCGGACAGGAACATGCCGTCGGCGATGTCGAGATCCGTGACCTCGGCGTCGTAGAGCACGTCGATGCCGAGCTGCTCGGCAGTCAGGTAAAGCGCGTTCAGCATCGCCCGGCCGCCGCCGAGGAAAAACGAGTTGGTTCGCCCGAGGCTCAGCGTGCCACCGAGCGAGGGCTGCCAGCGCACGCCCTGCTGCACGATCCAATGCAGGATGTCCTTTGACTCGCGGATCATGTGCCGCGCCAGTTCTTCGTCGGTCTTGCCGCCGGTGACGCGGAGCAGGTCTTCCCAGAATTCGTCCTCGGTGTAGGGACCTGTGAGAATCTCGGTCGCCGCGTCATGGGCGCAGCGCATGTTGCGGGTGTGCCGGGTATTGCCGCCGCGATAGAATTTCGGGGCAGCTTCCAGTACCAACACCGAGGCGCCATCCCGTCGCGCGCTGATCGCGGCGCACAGCGCGGCGTTGCCGCCGCCGAGCACCAGCACGTCATATTTGCGGGTCAGGTCAACCATCCGCTAGTGTCCCGATTCCGAAGTTCGTCTCATCCAGCGGCCCCACTTTTGCGAACTTCGGAATCGTAAGGACACTAGCAAAAAGTCATATTTTGCAGGGTGGCTTTGGCTCAAAAGTTCGCATGACGAGCGCGCGGCAGTAATGATGCGAACTTCTGGACCGCCACGCTGCCTAGTTATCTCGTCCGCATGGAAATCAGAACCCACGTATCGCGCAGGGCGATACGTGGCATCGGCATGATCGAGCCGCGTCAGCCGGCGAGGGCCTGCGCCTTCGCGGCTTCCTCGCCTTTGCGATAGACGATCAAGGCTGCGACGATGCCAAGCACGGCCGCGCACATCAGCCAGTAGCCCGGCGAAGCCTTGTCGCTGGTGTGTTCGATCAGCAAGGTCGACGCGAAAGGCGTGAAGGTCCCGAACAGGCCGGCGGCCAGCGCAAACGCCATCGAGAAGCAGGTGGTACGAACGTGTTTCGGCACCACCTCGACCAGCGCGCCGAGCATGGTGCCGCTGTAGACGCCGAAATAGAACGAGAACATCATTTCGACCGCCAGCATCTTGCCGAAAGTCGGCGCCTCGACCAGCCAGTGCAGGGCCGGATAGGCGGTCAGCAGCGACAGTGTCGCTATACCAATCAGGACAGGTCTGCGTCCGATCCGATCCGATAGCGCACCACCGACCGGATTCCAGAAGAAGTTCGTGACCGCGACCAGCAGCGTGACCAGAAGCGCGTCCTTGGAGGAAAGTTTCAGCACCGTGCGGCCGAAGGTGGGCGTATAGACGGTGACGAAATAGAAAGTCGTCGTGGTCAATACCGCGATCATCATGCCGAGCACGATGATCTGCCAGTTTGCCGCGGCTGCAGCGAAGACTTCGCGCGTCGACGGATGTTTCTTCATCGCGAGAAATTCCGGCGTCTCTTCCAGCGTCCGGCGCAGGAAAAAG
>NZ_DASSRP010000334.1:0-40076 GCF_035701725.1 Bradyrhizobium sp. | reverse complement strand
GGTGAATTCTCGCCTGCCCAGAGACTCCACGCATCTCATGACATCGAGCAGCCAACCGCGAACCTCAAGAGACTCGCTTCTGAGAAAGAGCGTCTTCTGCCATTCGTGAAGAACGGCTTCCTTCGGACGAATGATGCCGTTCTGAACGATGTGGATTTTGCCTGCCTCCGGCACCTTGCCGATCAGGATGTTCGAGCCGATCCAGCCAGCGCGGCGCGCGTTCGCCGCCAGAGGTTTTCGTTCTTCGATGATGTCGCGAATGAAGAAGTGTTTTGGAACGATGAATAGGTTCACGACCGAAAGAGATTTCGGATCGTAGTTCATCAGTAAGAGATTTGGATTATTGCTCGCAGCCAAACGTTCGCATTTGGTCTTGTAAGCGCCGTCGGCGACCTTTACGCCGAATTTTCCTTTCTGACTCTTCAACTCGAATTCTTCGCTGCACGAGGAACAGAGGAAGTCGGCAACGGGACTGTTGTTCGGAAACTGGGACATCTTGGCGTTGCCGCAATGCGGGCAGTATGCCCACAACTTGACCCATGCTTCCGTCCACGCACGGGCGCTTTGCGAGGCGCTCGCGTAGGTCGATTGTGCCTCTTCGAAGCCGAGTTTCATGACGCCAGCCTAGCCGGACTGACGCGAATTGCTAGCCTGCGTCCCTACCTTCGCTTCCACCCCCCGCGCTTCCCCGGCGCGCCGCCGCTTGAGCGCGGCGAGGGGCCGAACTCGGGGCCGGAGTGCTGCGAGTTGGTAGGCTGGATGACCCGGCTATCGCCGCCGAATGGCCGTTCCGGCAGCGCGCGGCCCGCACGGTAGGGCAGCGATTCCGGCCCGTGCATCTCGTCGAGATGCGGTTTGTGCACCTTGGAGCCGCCGCGGATTTCGTTGGACGAAGGCAACAGCGGATCCCGCTCGCGCGACTTGCCGCCACTGCGCTTCTTCATCGCCGTCGTCGGCAGGTTTGCGGCTTCGCCGTATTTTTTCGCGCCCGCATAGGCGCCGGCTCTGCCGGTGACCGCCTTCTGCTTCGCGGTGGGATCGTCGACCACGGCCATTTCCGTCGCACGCAACCGCTTGACCTCGTCGCGCAGCCTGGCGGCTTCCTCGAAATTGAGATCGGCAGCGGCTTCGCGCATCCGCGTTTCGAGATCGGCCAGCACCGCTTCGAAATTATGCCCGATCGAAATCACGTCGTCGGACCATCCAGACCCCTTGCCGCCATCGCCGATCTCGACCAGCACATGGTCCCGTTCGTAGACCGAATTGAGGATATCGCCGATCGATTTCTTCACGCTCTCCGGCGTGATGCCGTTGGCCTTGTTGTACTCGACCTGCTTCTCGCGGCGGCGGTTGGTCTCCGCCATCGCCCGCTCCATCGAGCCGGTCATCTGATCCGCATAGAGGATCACCTTGCCGTCGACATTGCGCGCCGCGCGGCCGATGGTCTGGATCAGCGAGGTCTCGCTGCGCAGGAAGCCTTCCTTATCGGCGTCCAGAATCGCAACCAGCGCACATTCGGGAATGTCGAGGCCCTCGCGGAGCAGGTTGATGCCGACCAGCGCATCGAAGGCCCCTAACCGCAGGTCGCGGATGATCTCGATGCGCTCGATGGTGTCGATGTCGCTGTGCATGTAGCGCACGCGAATACCTTGCTCGTGCAGATATTCGGTGAGGTCTTCGGCCATGCGTTTGGTCAAGACCGTGATCAGCGAGCGGTAACCTTTAAGCGCGGTGGCGCGGACCTCGCCGACGAGGTCGTCGACCTGGGTGCGCGCCGGTCTGATGTCGACCGGCGGATCGATCAGCCCGGTCGGGCGGATCACCTGCTCGACGAACACGCCGCCGCTCTCGTTGAGCTCCCAACCGCCGGGCGTCGCCGACACCGCGACCGTCTGCGGGCGCATCATGTCCCATTCCTCGAAACGCAAGGGACGGTTGTCCATGCAGGAGGGCAGGCGGAAACCGTATTCGGCCAGCGTCGCCTTGCGGCGGAAGTCACCGCGGAACATGCCGCCGATCTGCGGGATGCTGACGTGGCTCTCGTCCGCAAACACCAGCGCATTGTCCGGCACATATTCGAACAGCGTCGGCGGCGGCTCGCCGGGGCGGCGGCCGGTGAGATAGCGCGAGTAGTTTTCGATGCCGGCGCAGCTTCCCGTCGCTTCCATCATCTCGAGATCGAAGGTGGTGCGTTGCTCCAGCCGCTGCGCTTCCAGCAGGCGGCCCTGGTTGTTGAGCTGGTCAAGCCGCATCTTCAATTCGCTCTTGATCGCCTTGATCGCCTGTACCAGCGTCGGGCGCGGCGTCACATAGTGCGAATTTGCATAGACCTTGATGAATTCGAGCTCGTCCTGCTTGTGGCCGGTGAGCGGATCGAACTCCTCAATGGTCTCGACAGTGTCGCCGAACAAATTCACGCGCCAGGCCCGGTCCTCATAGTGCGCCGGGAAGATGTCGATGACGTCGCCGCGGACACGGAAGGTGCCGCGCGAGAAATCGGCCGAGGTGCGCTTGTATTGCAGCGCGACGAGATCCGCGATCAATTGCCGCTGGTCGATGCGCTCACCCTTCTTCAAGGCAAAGGTCATCGCGGTATAGGTCTCGACCGAGCCGATACCGTAGATGCAGGAGACCGAGGCGACGATGATGACGTCGTCGCGTTCGAGCAGCGCGCGCGTCGCGGCATGGCGCATGCGGTCGATCTGCTCGTTGATCGAAGAATCCTTCTCGATATAGGTGTCGGTGCGCGGAACGTAGGCTTCCGGCTGGTAATAGTCGTAGTAGCTGACGAAATACTCGACCGCGTTGTCGGGAAAGAAATTCTTGAACTCGCCGTAGAGCTGCGCGGCCAAGGTCTTGTTCGGCGCCAGGATCAGCGCCGGGCGCTGCGTCGCCTCGATCACCTTGGCCATGGTGTAGGTCTTGCCGGAGCCGGTGACGCCGAGCAGCACCTGGGTGCGGTCGTTCCGCGCGATACCTTCGACGAGCTCGGCGATCGCCTGGGGCTGATCGCCCTTCGGCTGATACTCCGACTTGATCTCGAACCGGACGCCGCCTTCGCTTTTTTCGGGACGCGGCGGGCGATGCGGCGTCCACACTTTCAGGGAGCCGTCTTCCTTGCGGAATTCGGGGCGGCCGTCGCGGATCAGGTTTTCCAGCGCTTCGGCCGTGGCTTTCACGCCGAGCGCTTCCATCTTGCTCTTCGGCGGCCGCGCCAGGGCTTCCTCGTCGTCCTCGGCGGTCGGTAGCCCAAGCTGCCGCGCCAATTCGGGATCGAGGGTGGGGATGGTGGCCGAGGTGCCGTAATTGGCTGGCGCGAATTCGCGTTGTGGGGCTTCGCCGAAGCCTGAAGGCTCGGACTCGGGTTTTCGTGCGCCGACCGGCTGCGGATTGGGCCGCAGCGGCATCGGATAGGGATCGGCCGAGGTCTCCGGGAAATTCTTCGGCGTCGAGGCGCGGGCGCGGTGCGCCGCCGCTTCGCCGCCGGCGCGGCGGTCGCGTGAGTTGTCCGGCGGCGGCTGCAAGCCCGTACCGGAACCCATGCCGGCATCGCCGCGGTTGATCGCGGGATTGAGCAATTCCGCCAGCGCAGGGCCGATCGGCTGCACGTCGGGGCGGTGCGCCTTCGATTTAGGGGTTTTCGTGCCGGGCTTTTGGGGGGAATTCGGGGACTTCGCCATGGGCGGAATATGGGACGAGTCACGGCCCGAGAAAAGGGCTGGTGAAAGGTTCAGGAACCGGGCTATCGACAGCCCGTTGCGTTGTCAGCAGTTGTCAGGAAGGCGACCAAACCGCAAAGTGTGGCGGCATATTTTTGAGGAATTCAATGCCCGACATTCATCCGCTCGCAGGCAAGCCCGTCGCGCCGTCGATGCTCGCCAATATCCCGCGCCTGGTGACCGCCTATTTCGCGGGCAAGCCGGACCCGAAAGTGGCGACGCAGCGAGTCGCGTTCGGCACCTCGGGCCATCGCGGTTCGGCGCTCAACAACGCCTTCAACGAGGCGCATATTCTGGCCATCAGCCAGGCGCTGTGCGATTACCGAGCCGAGAAGAATCTGGACGGTCCGCTGTTTATCGGTATCGACACCCATGCGTTGGCCGAGCCGGCGCTGGCGAGCGCGCTCGAAGTGTTCGCGGCCAATGGCATCACCGTGATGATCGACGCGAACGACGGTTACACGCCGACGCCGGTGATCTCGCACGCGATCCTGACCTACAACAAAGGCCGCCAAAGCGGCTTCGCCGACGGCGTCGTGGTCACGCCCTCGCACAATCCGCCCGAAGACGGTGGCTTCAAATACAATCCGCCGAATGGCGGGCCCGCCGATACTGACGTCACCGGCGCGATCGAACGCGCCGCCAACCGTTATCTCGAGAACGGTCTGGAAGGCGTCAAGCGCATCAGCTACGAGCGCGCGCGCAAAGCGTCTTGCGTGCATCGCCACGACTACGTCACGCCCTATGTCGCCGATCTCGCCGACGTGCTCGACATGGAGGCGATCAAGGGCGCCGGCGTGAAGATCGGCATCGATCCGCTCGGCGGAGCCGCGGTGCACTACTGGCGACCGGTCATCGCGCGCTACGGTCTGAACGCGACGCTGATCCGCGAAGACGTCGATCCGACCTTCCGCTTCATGAGCCTCGATTGGGACGGCAAGGTCCGGATGGATTGCTCCTCGCCTTATGCGATGGCGCAGTTGATCGGCATGCGCGAAAAGTTCGACGTCGCCTTTGCCAATGACACCGACGCCGACCGTCATGGCATCGTCACCGCGACCGGCGGGTTGATGAATCCGAACCATTTTCTGGCTGCCTCGATTGCGTTTCTGTTCGAGCATCGGCCGCAATGGAAAAAGGACAGTGCGGTCGGCAAGACCATCGTCTCCAGCGCAATCATCGACCGCGTCGCGAAGAAAATCGGCCGTAAGGTGGTGGAGACGCCGGTCGGCTTCAAATGGTTCGTCGACGGTCTCGTCGGTGGCGGCTTCGGCTTCGCCGGCGAGGAGAGTGCAGGCGCCTCGTTCCTGCGCAAGGACGGTTCGGTGTGGACCACCGACAAGGACGGTATCATCATGGGCCTGCTCGCCGCCGAGATCACCGCCAGGACCGGCCGCGATCCGAGCCAGCTGTTTTCCTCGCTCACGGACGAACTCGGCATGCCCTTCTATGCGCGGATCGATGCCCCCGCGACGCCACAGCAAAAGAGCCTGTTCAAGTCCCTGACTGGCGAGAAGCTCGCAATGAGGGAACTCGGTGGCGAGAAGGTCACCGCGGCGCTGACCGCCGCACCCGGCAACGGTCAAGCGTTCGGCGGGATCAAGGTCGTGGCCGAGAACGGCTGGTTCGCGGCGCGCCCCTCAGGCACCGAAGACGTCTACAAGATCTATGCGGAAAGTTTTCGCAGCGAGGCGCATTTGCGTCAGATTCAGCAGGAAGCGCAATCGGCGATGGCTCGCGTGTTCGCCGGCTGAAGGCTTACGCCGCTGGCGCGGGGCTGGTCGACGGGCCGTTGACGATGTCAAGGTGAATGCCGCCGCAGCGGGTGCAGCGCATGGTCCAATACTCGGCGCCGCCACGGCCGCCGATTACGCGCAGCACCCGAAGCTGGCCGTCGCAGTCAGGGCAGTTCGACCTGACATCGGCGGAGGAGTTGGACTTGTGGTCATGCATGAGCCGCCCTCCGCTTTTGTTCCGGCATGACGGACCGCCGGTTGAGGTAGTCGATGCGGGTCTTGGCGTCGGCAATGGCCGCTTCGGCATCCGACCAAGCGAAGCCGACCTCAAGCTCGGGAAATGAAACGCCGTCGATAACGACGGGTTCGCAGTCCGCGCGGCGGATTCGGGCGTGCCAAAGCCCCTTGCCGAGCTCGAATGCCTCGATTTGAAAGCCGTCGTAAGTCATTTCAAGTCCCCGCGGATCCGCCGATCTGGACAAGGATCAAACCACGAACCGATCCAAGTGGCTGTGAACTGCTTCACAGTTTCGGGAGAAGTTCGACGTTATGGCTCTGGCGGCCTATATAAGCGGCGCACAAACGGAGGAATCGATGGAGGAGGCGGCGGATTCGCTGGTTCTTGATCTGGTGGAGTGGATTGCCCGGGAACCGCGTCCGTATCAGGAGGTCATTGCCGCCTGGCGGACCTCATGTCCGCGTCTCACGATCTGGGAGGACGCCGTCGATCGCGGATACGTCGCCCGCGCCGGCAATTCGGGTCCTCGCGGCATGGTCGTCGTCACCGACGACGGAAAAGCGTGGCTGCGCACGCATGGCCGCTTGAGCTGATGATCTTGGGGGAAGCGTGATGATGACGCCGGGTTTCGCGCGCGCTCGGACGTTTGCAGCGTCCATCGCAGGGCTTGCGATGTTCGCCGCCATACCAGCCATTGCTGGCGAAAAAATCTACGATCCGCCGGTGGGCAGCCGCTGGAGCATCGAAACGCAGATGCAGGGCGAAGAAGTCAGGCCCGATGGCACCGCGACCTCGTTGATCAAGACCCGCGCGGAATTGACCATCGAGCAGAAGACGGCGGACGGATACCGGATTTCCTACGTGCAGCGTGGTGCCACGGTCGAGGGCAATGCGCGAAGCGTGCCATTGCGGCGCGCCTACGCGAAGGCGCTTGAGGACGTGGTGATTCGCGCCAGCACGGACGCAGCCGGCAAGCCGTTGCGCATCGACAATCTCGAGGAAGCGAGGCGCCAGATCCGTGCCAGAGCCGATGAACTGGTCGGACAATTTGATCGCCGGCCCGCTGCGCGCGCGCTGTTCGACCAGTTGATGGCGGAATTGGTCGAAGTCGACGCCAGCAGCGCCGCCGGCGTCTATATCGACTCGCTCGCTCTGCTCGCAGCGGCGCAAAACACCGGCATGAAGCAAGGCGAAGTCAGGCAGGTGACGAAGCCTGCGGAAAATCCGCTCGGCGGCGATGCGCTGAAATCGAACGAGCGCTTCGAACTGGTCGAAACCGACGCCACGGCGAGCCGGCTCAAATTCGTCAATGCTACCTCGGTCGATCCCGCTGCCATGAACGAATTCATGCAGTCCTTTGCGCGGAGCCTGCTCGCGGCCTCGGGCGACAGCGTGACGCCGGAACTCGTCAATCGGCTGGTCGATTCGATGGTGTTTTCATTCGGGCGACAAACCGAGTTCGAGGTTCAGGATGGCATGACGCAAAAGGTCGCCGAAAGGTCGACGACGGTTTTTCGCGGCATGGAACAGAACCTGATCCAGACCGATACGCGGACGATTAGGATGACGCCGGCGCCGTGAGCAGGTGAGCCGCATTCCGCTTGCAGGCGTATCTCTCTTGGTTCTGGTCCGAGGGCGAATTTTCGGCGGTCTTGCTGAGAAGAACCGGTGTCACGGCGCCGCGGATGATTCAAAAATAGCTTTTTAATAGCCAAAACGCGTACGCAATTTTGCGCGTGCCTTGGATGACAAGCCCGCCGCATTGATCCAAAGTGGTTCCGGCGGGCGGGTTTGCTATTTCTGTGGGTGGCTCCGCTTGCTTGTAGCGAGGGGGACGAGAATTTGCGTGAGGGAGTTTTGGCGCTTCGCATCGGTACGGCATTGGCCGTGCTGATCGTCGGCAACGCGGTCGGATCATTTGCGGTGATGGCTCAATCCGGTCGTTCCGATCCGCTGCTCAACGCCGGGCCGCCGGTATGGGACGCCAATCACGACGGCGTCTTCACCTGCGACGAATGGAAGAAGTTCATGGAGCAGCTGTTCGCTTCCGCCGACAAGGGTCGCAAGGGTTTTCTTAATCCCGCTGAATTCGAGGCGATCAAGAAAGCCGATCCGTCGCTTGCCCAGGCCGACTTCGGCTACTTCGACGAGAACCATGACGGCAAGATTTCGCGCAAGGAATTCGTCGAAAAGCCGAGTGTCTTCATCCTGCGCTTCGACAAGAATGGCGATTGCCGTGTCACGCCGGACGAACTGAAAGCGGCAACCACGCCGCAGCCGACGGGCGGGCCGCAGGAACGGCCGCGCGACCGCTTTCACTGAGACCAAGCCGCACGTGACGTGCGGCTGAATTAAGTAGTGGGTGATGTCTAGTCTCGGGCTCGCCGCTCCTCGTCGCGCAGCAGCGTTTCGATCGTATGGCGCTGCTCATCGGCCAGCGCTTCCGATTTCAGCAGGCTTCGGTATCGCGCGATATTTTGCCGATGCACGAACATTTCGGGGGATTCGTCCGATTTCCAGGTTGTGGATGTTTCGTTCATGGCCTGAGCGCGCATGAACTGCGCCAGCTTGTGCTCGAGACTGGCGGCTGCGACCAAGGCTCTCGAATGCAACTGAACGGTTTCACGAACCAGCGACAACAGCAAAAGGCTTGAGGCGAGCAGGCCGAAGAGCCGTCCGGCATAGAAGCCGATATCGAAACGGTTAGACCCGATCACGGCCGAAAGCGCGATGTCGAACAGCCATATCCACATCACCAGCATCAGCCAAAGGTCCATGACCCTCTGTTCGCGTCGCCAAAGCAGGACCAAGCCGGCAAGCGTCAGCGCCCAAACCGCCGGGCTGACGCCTTTCTTCACCAGAAGCGAATAGTTGCTGCCCTCCATCACCACCGGCAGCAGGTCGTGTCCCCATGTCGCAAACAGGGTAAGCAGGACGGTGAGCGCGCCCATGGCGAGCATCGAGCCTGCGATTGCCCAGCCGACCTGCAGTCGCGTCCATGGCTTCATCGCCGCGGCGATCTCTTGCCGGCTGGCAAGCGAATAGCACAGCACCAGGATCGCGAATCCGCCATGCCAGAAAACGTAAAGCCACGCCGTCGTCTGATCCTTGGCCCCGAGCAGGCCCGTCGGCCAGAACAGGCCGGGGAAACTCAGAGCGTGCGGAATGATGATGAGGGTGTCGAACAGATACGCCGCAGCCAGAAACAGCAGGCCGCGCGTTTGCACGCGAGCGAACTGGTCGAACAACAGTAACGCAGTCACCAGGTCGATGAAGAACAGCACGGCCTCATAGGCCGGGATGAAGGCCGGCAGTTCCAGCAACGGGATCGTTGCGAACGGAGCGACGGCAATGAAGGCAAGCAGGCTCGCGATGGCCAGAGCCAGCGCTGCGCGTTTCTGGCGCGACGTCGCCAAGGCCGTCGAGAGCATCGACTGACGTCGATCGGCTTTAACTACCCCTGTATCAACCATGGCAGATGGCTCGAAATATCAAGGTCCATTTGCTCTTTCGGGTTGCTCGGCAAAGCCACGCGATCGTGTGGCTGAGTTCCTATGCGACCGGACCGCCAAACGCACGCCATCGGCTCATCCCACCAGCATAATGCCGGGCGTCTCGTCGTCCAGCGGACAAAGCGCGACGCAAGGCCTTTGCCGAACGCCCGCCTGCCTGGCAGATCAGGACCATCGGCTTTCCCTTCGCAATCTTGGCCGGGTCGAAGCTCGACAATGGATGATTGATCGCGCCGGCGATGTGACCGCTCTTGAATTCGTGAGGTTCGCGGACATCGACGAGGATGCAAGTCTTCTCCTTGAGAGCCCGCACGAGTTCGTCATGTTCAATAGCTGGAACGCTCGCCGAGCTGACCAGCTTTTGCAGGAGTCCCGATATCATTGTTCGTACCCTCCGCGCTAAATCGCAGCCTCAAGGGAAGTTTTCTGAAACTCTTCATACGCGGCGATCGCGTCGGCGGCGTACATCAGGGACGGGCCGCCGCCCATATAGACGGCCATGCCAAGCGCCTCCTCGACTTCCGGGCGTGTGGCGCCGAGCTTGACCAGCGCTTCGGTATGAAATCCGATGCAGCCGTCGCAATGCGCGGCCACACCAAGCGCAAGCGCGATCAGCTCCTTGGTTTTCTTGTCAAGCGCGCCGTCCCGGCTTGCTGCTTGTGCGAGTGTGGAAAATCCCTTCATGACGTCGGGAATGTCGTTGCGGAGTTTCCGCAAGTTTGCGGATATCTGCCTGGTGATTTCCGGATAACTCTTGTCCATGTGGTGCCTCGTTAGCTTGATTTGGGGGCGGCTGCGGGTACCTCGCGCGGTGCGCGCAGGGCGATGTAGATCGCGGGGATGACCAGCACCGTGAGCAGCGTCGAAGAGGCGAGGCCAAACAGCAGCGAAATCGCCAGCCCCTGAAAGATCGGATCGAGCAGGATCGTTGCTGCGCCGATCATAGCGGCGAGTGCCGTCAGCAGGATCGGCTTGAAGCGGACCGCACCGGCCTCAAGCACCACCTCGCGCAGCGGCTTGCCCTCGCTACCGGAATGGCGGATGAAATCGACCAGCAGGATCGAGTTGCGCACGATGATGCCGGCGAGCGCGATGAAGCCGATCATCGAGGTTGCGGTGAACGGTGCTCCCAGCAGCCAGTGTCCGATCAGGATGCCGATCAGGGTCAGCGGGATCGGCGTCAGGATAACCAGCGGCAGGCGAAAACTCCGGAATTGGGCGACGACGAGCACGTAGATGCCGAGGATTGCAGCCCCAAACGCCGCACCCATGTCGCGGAACGTCACCCAGGTGATTTCCCACTCGCCGTCCCACAATAGCGTCGGATGCGTTTCGTCGACCGGCTGACCGTGCATTTTCACGGTCGGCTTGGGCAACGCGCCCCAATCATGCGTTTCGATGCGGCTATCCACCTCGAGCATGCCGTAAAGCGGCGCCTCGAAACGTCCGGCCAGTTCCGCCATCACCATGTCGGCGAAGCGGCCATCACGGCGGAAGATGACGGGCGTGCCTTGCTCCATCGTCGCCTTCACGACCTGGCCCAACTCGACGACCGTCTTGCTTCCGGGCAGCGTATTGGCGGGCACCGGGGTCGAGGCCAGCGCTTCGTCCCAGACCAGATCGCGCTTGGGCAGCCGCACAGCGATCTCGATCGGGTTGCGGTCCTCGCCGCGGTGCGAGTAGCCGATCGGAATGCCGCCGAACAGCGCCTGGATGGTGTCGTAGACGTCGCGCTGCTCGACGCCGAAGAATTCGAGCCGGTCCTGATCGATCGACAGCCGAAGCCGCGGCCGCCTTTCGCCAATCGAATCGTCGACATCGACGATGAAGGGCACTTCTGCGAAGATCTTCTTCAGCTCGACTGTGACCGCGCGGCGCGTGGCGGCGTTCGGACCATAGACCTCGGCCAGCAGCGTCGAAAGCACGGGCGGACCCGGGGGCACCTCGACCACCTTGATGCTGGTGCCGGAGGGAAGCTCGAGCGCCTTCAATTGCCGCCGAAGCTCAAGCGCAATCTCGTGGCTGGCGCGCTTGCGTTCGCCCCTAGACGTGAGGTTGACCTGCAGTTCCCCAAGTTCGGGTCGTTCACGCAAGTAATAGTGGCGCACCAGGCCGTTGAAGTTGAATGGCGCCGCGGTGCCGGCATAGGACTGCAGCGAGGTCACCTCCGGCACGTGCCGCGCGATCTCCGCGGCACCGATTAGCGCGCGCTCGGTGGCTTCCAGGCTTGCGCCTTCCGGCAGATCGACCATGACCGCAATTTCCGACTTGTTGTCGAACGGCAGCAACTTGACTGTGACGGATTTGGTCGCAAACAGCGTCATCGACACCAGCGTGGCAACGCCAACCGCGAGCAGAAACCGCCAAGACGCACGCTTGCTGCTGACGATCGGCGTGGCAAAGCGACGGTAGAGCGCGCCGAGCCGGCCCTCGCTGTGCGCGGCATGCGCCGGGCCGCTACGGGTTTTCGGCGCGAGCCGCAGCATCAACCAAGGCGCGACCACCATGGCGACAAAGAACGAGAACAGCATGGCTGCAGAAGCGTTGGCCGGAATCGGCGCCATATAGGGCCCCATCAGCCCCGACACAAACAGCATCGGCAACAGCGCGGCAACCACGGTCAGCGTGGCGACGATGGTCGGGTTGCCGACCTCCGCGACGGCTTCGATGGTTGCCTGCAGGCGAGGGCGGCCGTCATTCATGGCCCAGTGGCGCGCGATGTTCTCGACCACCACGATCGCGTCGTCGACCAGAATGCCGATCGAGAAGATCAGGGCAAACAGGCTGACGCGGTTGATGGTGTAGCCCATGAGGTTGGCGGCGAACATCGTCAAGAGGATCGTCGTTGGGATAACGACCAGCGTCACGACCGCCTCGCGCCAGCCGATCGCGATCGCGATGAGCACGACGATCGACAGCGTCGCCAGACCCAGATGAAACAATAGTTCATTGGCTTTTTCGTTGGCGGTTTCGCCGTAGTCGCGGGTTACCGTAACTTCGACGTCGCTGGGAATGAGGTTGGATTTCAGTCCTTCCAGACGGTGGGCGACATCTTCGGAGACCACTACCGCGTTGGCACCGGCTCGCTTGGCGAGCGCCAGGCTGACCGCGGGCACCCGCGTCCATTGTCCTTTGCTGTCCCGAACGTCATTCCAGACCCGATGATCGACCGTGCTTGGCCCGATCACGACGCTGGCGACATCCCTGACATAGACCGGACGTCCGTCGCGGGTCGAAACCAGCAGCAGTCCGATGTCGGGAATGCCCGACAGCGTTTGGCCGGCGGCGACCCCGCGCACCGTGCCGGCATCGCGAACCTGACCGGCGAGAAAGGACCGGTTCGCGTCCTTCACTTTTGCGACCAGTTGCTGAAGCGTGACGCCATAGAGCGAGAGTTTTTCCGGGTCGGGCTCGACCCTGATTTCCTGCGGCGCGCCGCCTGAAATATAGGTCAATCCGATATTGTCGACCTTCATGAGCTCGGCGCGCAGCTTGTCGGCGAGTTCGAACAGGTCCTTGTCGGTCCAGCGTTCGGCGGCCTCTGGCTTCGGCGAGAGCGTCAATACCGTCACGGCGACATCATTGATTCCGCGGCCGACGATCAGCGGCTCGGGGATGCCGACGGGGATGCGGTCGAGGTTGGCGCGCATCTTCTCGTGAACGCGCAGGATGGCGTCCTCGAATTTGGTGCCGACCAGAAAGCGCGCGGTGACCATCACGCGATCGTCTTCGGTCTGGCTGTAGACGTGCTCGACACCGTCGATGCCCTTGACGATGGACTCCAGCGGCTTGGTGACGAGTTCGACCGCATCAGGACCGCGCAATCCGTCCGCGCTGACGCGGATATCGACCATCGGTACGCTGATCTGCGGCTCTTCCTCGCGCGGAATCACGACGACCGCGATCAGGCCGACCACGAGGGCAGCGAGCAGGAACAAGGGCGTCAGCGGCGAGGCAACGGTTGCCTGGGTCAGCCGGCCTGAGAGTCCGAGATTCACGGCCGCTCCAATTGGTCGCCGGTGCGAAGCCCGGACAGGATTTCAAGCCCTTCGGGGAGCGCGGCCGTCGGCATCTCATGCCCGCGCTGCACCGGCACTTCGATCGTGCCGTCTCCGTTACGGAGGCGAACGTAATCGATGCCAAAGCGCGTCTTGACGTAACTCGATGGGATGACGAATGCCGGCCGCGTGCCGCCGGAAATCCAGACCCGCAAGCGGTCGCCAACGAAATATTCGCCGATGCCTTCGACGGTTGCATCCGCGACCACCCGGCCTTCCTCGATCTGGGGATAGACAAGATCGATCACGCCCGATCTGGCGGTATGCTCGCCGGATTCATCGCCGTCGAGACGAATGCGGTCGCCGGCTTTGAGGAAGCGGGCGTGCTCTTCCGGCAGTCGCAGCCGCAGCTTGAAATTCTGCTGCGCGACCGTGACGACGGGATCGCCCGGCAAGACAACAGAACCCACTGCCACCAGGCGTTTCAACACACGGCCGTCCTGCGGAGCGAGCACCTGTCCCTCCGTCTGCTGTTGCTGGACCACGCCACGTTCGGCGATCTTGGCTCGAAGATTGTTTTGCGAGACGTTGAGAAGTGTACGCGCCTCATCGAGCCGGGTACGCGGAAGTGTCCCGCGTTCGACCAAGCCTTCGATGCGATCAAAATCGGTTTGCGCCTGATCGGCCTGGGCCTGCAACGCCTGTATCTGGGCGTCGAGCGCCTTCATCTGCAGTACGAGCTTCTCGTCGCCCACCACGGCAATTGCTTGTCCGCGCGTCACCGCATCGCCTTCCCGGACGTGGAGCTGTGCGATGGTGCCGCCGATGCGGCTGCGCGCCGGCACCACGCTGATGCTTTCGACGGTGGCAAACACCGCCTTTTCGTCGGCGATCGAGAGCTGGTTGACCGTGAGCGGTTCCGCGCCGGCTGCGACAGAAGTGATCGAAGAGAGCGACGCAGCCGCAGCCAAGAACCAAAAAGCTTGCCTAATCATAGCATCATCCATCCATCGCATCGTGGCGCTCGTCTCATAAATTCATCAGTGGGGGCGTTCCCGCGTTGATCTAACTCAACGCGACGCTCGGCCCGTGCTCTTAGCCTTGGGTGCGCAATAGGCTTGGTAGAGCGTCTTGAGGATCTCGCGGGCCGGTTCGCTCGCGATCGAATAGAAGATCGTCTGCGCATCGCGTCGCGCGGCTACCAGTCCGTCCTTGCGAAGGAGCGCAAGATGCTGGGAAACCGTGGAATCTCTCAATTCCAGGAATTCCGCCAGTTCGCCGACCGAGCGGTCGCCGTCGATCAACTGGCAGATGATGAGAAGCCTGTGGCGGTTGGAAAGCGCCTTCAGCAGGTTGCTCGCCTGATCGGCGGCGCGCTCCATGATCTTCATATCAATATTCATAGTTGCGTATATACGAAGTTACGAATATATAGTCAAGCGCCGCGAGACGGCCGGATCCCGACCGGCGAGGCGGTCAACCCAGATGGAGGTAACCGTGGCTGAAGTTGTCGTAATCGGAGCCGGTCTCAGCGGGACGCTGATGGCCTATGAGTTGCTGCCCCAGCTGAGAAAGGAAGATCGCCTGAGCGTGATATCGCAAGGTGCGACCTATCATTTCGTGCCATCCAATCCCTGGGTCGCGATCGGCTGGCGCAAGCGCGACGAAATCGAAATCGATCTCTCCGAGATCATGAGGCGCAAGGGCGTCCAGCTCCTGACGCAAGGCGCCAAGCGCGTCCATCCGGACGCCAATCGGATCGAACTCGGCGACGGCTCGTCCATCAGCTACGACTATCTCGTGGTTGCAACCGGTCCCGAGCTTGCGTTCGACGAAATTCCAGGATTGGGCCCGCAGGGCTACACGCAATCGATCTGCCACGTCGATCACGCCTCAAAGGCGAAGGAAGCCTTCGAACAGCTCGCGGCCAAACCCGGCCCCGTGGTGATCGGCGCGGTGCAGGGCGCATCCTGCTTCGGTCCGGCCTACGAATTCCTGTTCATCCTGGAAACCGAGTTGCGCCGCCGCAAGCTGCGCGATCAGGTGCCGATGACCTTCGTGACCTCGGAGCCCTATATCGGTCATCTCGGCCTCGATGGTGTCGGCGACACCAAGGGTCTGCTCGAAAGCGAGATGCGCGAAAAGCACATCAAGTGGATCACCAACGCACGAATCGATCGCGTCGAACCGGGCAAGATGACGGTGGAGGAATTCGCCGAAAACGGCACGGTTCACAAGGCGCACGAACTGCCGTTCGCGTATTCGATGATGTTGCCGGCCTTTCGCGGCGTCGACGCGGTCCGCGGTATCGAGAAGCTGACCAATCCGCGTGGCTTTGTCATCGTCGACAAGCATCAGCGTAACCCGGCTTTTCCGAACGTGTTCGCGGTCGGTGTATGTGTGGCGATCGCGCCGGTCGGCGCCACGCCGGTTCCGGTCGGCGTACCGAAGACCGGCTTCATGATCGAATCGATGGTGACGGCGACCGCAATGAACATCGGTGCGCTGCTTCGCGGCGAGGTGCCGAAGGCGCAGCCGACCTGGAATGCGATCTGTCTTGCCGATTTCGGCGATTCCGGCGTTGCCTTCCTCGCGCAACCGCAAATTCCGCCGCGCAATGTCAACTGGTCGTCGAAAGGCGAGTGGGTCCACTACGCGAAAGTGGCCTTCGAGAAGTATTTCCTCCGCAAGATGCGGCGCGGCGAGAGCGAACCGTTCTACGAACGCTTCGTGCTCAACCAGCTCAACATCGGCAAGATCAAGGAGGTCAAGACCGGCACATGAGCGCGATCCGTCACATCGTTTGTGGCCATTGTGGGCGGACCAACCGGCTGCCGGTGGAGCGCGCGTCCAAGGACGCGCGCTGCGGTGCGTGCCATCAGCCGATCTTCACCGGCCATCCGATCGAGGTTGATGAGGAAGGGTTTGGCCGCCACGTCGCCAACAACGATATTGCCGTGCTCATCGATGTCTGGGCGCCATGGTGCGGTCCGTGCCGCGCGATGGCGCCGATGTTCGAGCGTGCGGCTCTCGCGCTTGAGCCCAAAGTCCGCCTTCTGAAGCTGAATTCCGATCAGGCGCCGGCCGTCTCGTCGCGGCTCAATATCACGGGTATCCCGACCCTGGTCTTGATGCGAGGCGGGCGCGAGATCGCGCGGCAGTCCGGCGCCATGGACGCCCGGAGCATCGTTGCCTGGACAGAGGCCGGGCTCGCCCGTTCGTAAACGCATTTTGGTAAAAAGGAGAACGTCATGAATGTCGATAAAGCTGTCCTGGCCTTCGCTGGATTCGTCGTGCTGTTCGGGCTCGCACTCGGGACTTATGTCAGTCCGTATTGGTACCTGCTGACAGTGTTTGCCGGACTGAACATGATCCAGGCCTCGTTTACCGGTTTCTGCCCGGCGGCGATCGTTTTCAAAAAGCTCGGCTTGCGCGGCGGATGCGCCTTTAATTGAAGCCGGGTATCGACCGAAGTCGTCAATCCGCCGCGTAATGCGAGCGAGAGCCATTGCAAGGATGCCTGTGCATGACCGATGAAACCTTCATCGAAGGTCCGCTCTACGAAAAGCGCAAGAAGGTCTATCCGCAGTCGGTCCACGGCAGATTTCGCCGCATCAAGTGGACGATCCTCTGCATCACCCTCGGCGTGTACTACCTGTTGCCGTTTGTGCGGTGGAATCGGGGTCCGGGTCTGCCCAGCCAGGCCGTGATGGTCGATTTTCCGAACCGACGATTCTACTTCTTCTTTATCGAGCTGTGGCCGCAGGAAGTCTACTACTTCACGGGACTGCTCATTCTCGCCGCCATGGCGCTGTTCCTGATGAATGCGGTCGCTGGCCGCCTGTGGTGCGGCTACCTCTGTCCGCAGACGGTCTGGACCGATCTGTTCTACGCAGTCGAGCGCTGGGTCGAGGGTGACCGCCGCGATCGCATGCTGAGCGACAAGCGCGGCTGGACGTTCACCCATATTCGACGCGTCGCGCTCAAGCATTTTCTCTGGATCATGATCGCCTGGTGGACCGGCGGCGCCTGGGTGCTGTACTTCGCCGACGCGCCGACGCTGGTGTGCGATCTCGCGACGTTGCAGGCACCGTTTGTCGCGTACCTGTGGATCGGCATCCTGACCGCGACCACCTATATGTTCGCCGGCCATGCCCGCGAGCAGGTCTGCATTTACATGTGTCCGTGGCCGCGGATTCAGGCGGCATTGACCGACGAATGGGCGCTCAACGTGACCTATCGGCGCGACCGTGGCGAGCCGCGCATGTCGGTCAAGAAGGCCGAGCAAGCCCGCGCGCATGGTGAGGTCGCAGGTGATTGCGTCGACTGCCATCAATGCATCAACGTCTGCCCAACCGGCGTCGACATCCGCAACGGCATCCAGTTGGGCTGCATCCAGTGCGGCTTGTGCATCGATGCCTGTGACACCGTCATGCGGGAGATCGGGCGCCCCACCACGTTGATCGGTTATGACACTGACATCAACGCCGAGCGGCGGCGCGAAGGCAAGCCTCCGGTCTATCGGCTGATCCGGGCGCGCACGC
This sequence comes from Bradyrhizobium sp., assembly GCF_035701725.1. Taxonomy (GTDB): domain Bacteria; phylum Pseudomonadota; class Alphaproteobacteria; order Rhizobiales; family Xanthobacteraceae; genus Bradyrhizobium. Next base: position 22,329 of record NZ_DASSRP010000334.1, on the reverse strand, counting down.
TGATTTATGCCGCCATCATCTTGGTCGTCGGCGGCATCATGCTCTACTCGCTTGCGACGAGAAGCATGTTGAGCGTCAACGTGCTGCACGACCGCAACCCACTGTTTGTACAGCTCGCCGATGGCGGAATCCGCAACAACTATACCGTTCACATCCTCAACAAAGGTGCCGAGCGATCGTTTGCGCTGGACGTATCGGGTCTGCCGGGTGCGACCTTGCGCGTCATCGGCGCCGACCGGCAGACGGATGGAAAGCCGGTTGTCGAAGTCGGGCGCGACCAGACCGGAGAATTCAGAATCTCGGTGCAGGTCGATCGGGCAGTGGTGCCTGAGATGACGGTCGACATTGCGATCGAAGTTACCGACTTGGTCAGTGGGAAGACCGCCCGCGCCAGCGATCATTTTGTCCCGGCGAGCCGGTGAACCTCAATTCGCGCCGGGGCTGATGCGATGTGGCAGATCGCGCGCGGCGCCTCGTGGCCTTCGCATTATCCGCGAGGCAGCAACTGGCGGAGAAATCCCGTCAGGTCGGTGACGACGAGGTCGGCATGCCCTGGCTTTGCGACGCGACCCGCATCTTCGAACAACGGATCGACCACGAAAACGGTCTTCATGCCCAGTTGATGCGGCACCAAGAGATTGCCCGGGCGGTCCTCGAACATGGCCGCGGTCCTTGGATCGACCCCGTGGGCTTCGAAAAAGCCCGCAAATGCGCTCAAGTTCGGTTTGCCGATGAATTCGCTGTCCTCGATACTGGCGATGGCCTCGAACAGTTCGGCCATGCCCATGGCGGCGAGCGCGGCGATGGCGTGGCCGCGCGGCGCGTTGGTGAAGATGATGCGCCGGCCCGGCAGAGCGCGCAGTGCTTCGATCAGATCGTCGTTGTGCACCAGCACCGACAGATCGATGTCGTGAACGAAATCCAGAAAGGCGTGCGGCGAAACCCCGTGCAGTTGGACCATGCCCTGCAACGTCGAGCCGAAGCGCTCGTAATAGTCGACATGGATAGCCTCGGCAGCGGCGCGGCCGATCTTCATGTGATCGGCGATGAATGACACGACGCGCGCCTTCATCTGACCGTGCAGGTCGACCGATCGCGGATAGAGCGTATCGTCGAGATCGAACACCCAGGTGTCGACATGCGCGAACGATTCGCGCAGGCTTGGTTGGGTGCCGTCGTTAAGCGTGATTGTAGAAAAGGTCATCGGCCCGTTGGTATCGGCCGGCCGCGCATTCGTCTAGCGCGCGGCCTCCTTCAGCCGTCGGATGGTTCGTTGCGCACTCGGCTTGATGTCCTGCACATCGAGGCTGATATCGAGCGCGCGGATCGAGTGGGTGAGGTCGCCGACCGAGATGATATCGACACCGGTTTCGGCAATCGGCACGATGGTCTGCTCGTTGATGCCGCCCGAGGCTTCGGTCATGGCGCGCCCGTTGACCAGCTTGAGGCCGGCCTTCATTTCGTCGAGATCCATGTTGTCGAACATGATGATCTCAACGCCGCAGGCGAGTGCCTCCTCGACCATTTCGAGGGTTTCGCATTCTACCTCGATCTTGAAAGTGTGCTGCGCCGTGGCGCGCAAGGTTTCGATCGCATTGGTGATCGAGCCCGCGATCTTGATGTGGTTGTCCTTGACCAGGATGCAGTTCGCGAGGCTGAAGATGTGGTTGTGGGCGCCGCCGACGCGCACCGCATATTTCATGATCATGCGCAGGCCCGGCCATCCCTTGCGGGTGTCGGTGATGCGCACCTTGGTGTGCTTGACCAGATCGGCGTAGCGCCGGGTCTTGGTCGCAATGCCGGACATCTGCTGAATCCAGTCGAGCGCATTGCGCTCGATGATGAAGAAGGTCGAGGCGCGCGCCTTGACGCGCAACAGCACGGTGCCGGGCCCGACCGGATCGCCGTCCTGTACCGCGTATTCAATCTGCGCCTCGGGGTCGATCTGCTTGATGGTTTCGTCGGCGAGCAAGAGGCCACAGACGATACCGGTGCCCTTGGCATAGATCTGCGCAGTCTGGATCGGGTCGTCGCCGACCAGAAAGCCGCCCGTGGTGTCGCCGGGGCCGAGTTCTTCGCGCAATGCCTGTTCGACCAGCGGCCGGATCATGAATCGGTTCAGTCTCATCGGATTGGTCCTTCTGATCTTTACGAAGAAAGCTTGTCGGTAAATGCCTTGCCCGCCTTCATCACGAGATGGAGTTTCTCGCGCTTCTGCATGACGGAAATATCGTCGAGCGGATTGCCGTCGACGACGAGAATGTCGGCGGCTCTGCCGGGCGTGAGCGCGCCGAGGTCGGGACGTTCGATGCACTCGGCCGCCTTGCTGGTGGAGGCGACGATGACCTGCATCGGCGTCATGCCGAGCCAGTTCACCATGAATTCCAGTTCAACCATGTTTTCGCCGACCAACAGACGATGCGACTGGTCGGTGCCCATCGCCACCTTGACGCCGCGGCGCACGGCTTCCTTCCAGATCGGGATCTGTCCCTGCATGCGGTCGTAGATCTCCTTGTCCTTGACGTCTTCCTGACCCATCTGGTGACCGGCCCAGGATTTGTCGCTGCCGCGCTTTTTCACCGACAGCGGCACCAGCGCCAGCGTCGGAACCCACCAGGTCTTCATCTCCAGCATCTTGTCGATCGCCTGCTCGTCGATGAACCAGCCGTGCTCCAGCGAGTGGATGCCGGCCTGAACTGCGTTGCGTATGCCATCGATGCCTTCGGCATGAACCGCGACACGGCGTCGCTTGGCGGCGGCTTCTTCGACCGCCGTCCTGATTTCCTCGATCGTGAACTGCGGCTCGTCCCAGCTGTCGGTGACGGATGTAATGCCGCCGGTCGCGCAGATCTTGATGAAGTCGGCGCCGCGCATCAGCAGTTCGCGGACAAGGCGGCGGATTTCCTCGACGCCGTCGGCTACCGTGTCAGGCAACCACGCGCGCTTCTTGATCCGCATGTCGGCCGGCACCCAATAGTCGCCATGGCCGCCGGTTTGCGAAATCATGCCGAGCGAGATCAGAAGCCGCGGGCCGTCGATCAGGCCTTCCTCTATCGCGGCCCTGAAACCGGCATCGGCACCGCCCATGTCGCGTGCCGTGGTGATGCCGCAGGCGAGCGTCTGGCGAAAAATATCGATCGATCGAAGCACATTATATGTCGGCGTATTCAACAGATGCTGTCGCATGTCGCGCGCACGATAGGTGCCATGAACGTGGCAATCGATGAAACCCGGCAAGATCGTTCGGCCGGCCGCGTCGAGGCGTATGGCCTTGGCAGGAATAGCTACGTTTCGCTCAGCTCCCGCTGCAATTATTCTCCCGTCTTCGATCACAACGGCGCCGCGCTGGACCGGCTCGCCACCGAGCCCATCAATCAATGTACCGCCGACAATCGCCGTCAACATTCGCGCGCCCTTATCACCCATTTGAAAAGCTAACAGGCGGAAAACCAAGGCGAAGTGCCACAGGCCGTTCAATCCATGGGTCCACCGGCTCTGGACCCATATCTGCACTGACGCGGCTTTGTCGAGGCGCTAACGCTCAAAGATCGGACGACCAAATGTCTCAGGACAGATCGATCGTGACCGTCTTTACCTCGGTATAGAACGCAAGCGCGTCCATCCCGAGTTCGCGGCCTATGCCCGAGCGCTTGGTGCCGCCGAACGGAGCGAACAGGCTGGTCGAACTCGCGCTCGGCAGTCCGTTGACGGCGATCATGCCGGTGCGGACGGCTTTGGCGACCCGCAAGGCCCTGCCGATGTCGCGCGACCAAACCGAGCCATTGAGGCCATAGACGGAATCGTTGGCCTTGCGGACCGCATCATTCTCGGTCTCAAACGATGTGATGCTGCACACCGGACCAAACACTTCCTCATTATAGAGCGGCATATCGGCCGTGACGCCGCCGAACACCGTCGGCAGAAAGAAATTGCCGTCCGGCAAATCGTCGGGACGGTGTCCGCCTGTCAGAAGCCTGGCGCCTTGCTGTTCGGCGCCGCGAACGCTGCGCTCGACGCGTTGCCAGTGCGCCGCTGAGATCAGCGGGCCGAGCGTCGTCGTGGGGTCGAGCGGTGAGCCGAGCCGGAGCATCTTGAGTTCGCCAAGCAGCGCTTCGGTGAAAGGCGCGATGGCCGATTTCTGCACCAGAAAACGCGAGCGCGCCGAGCAGGATTGCCCGGCGTTGCCAAAGGCGCCCGATACCGCGCTCTTTGCAGCGCCTGCGATATCGGCGTCGTCGAAAACGATGCAGGCGTTCTTGCCGCCGAGCTCCAGCGCAACCTTCTTCACGGTTCCCGCCGCAGCCCGCATCACTTCGGTGCCGACCGCGGTCGAACCGGTAAACGAGATGCCGTCGATCGCCTCATGGGTGGCGAGCAACTGGCCGATCTCGGCACCACCGGGCAGGATATTGACGATTCCCCTTGGCACACCGCATTCGGCGATGATCTCGGCAAGCAGCAGCGTCGACAGCGGCGTCAAAGGTGACGGCTTCAGCAGACAGGCGCAACCGGCGGCCAGCGCGGGAGCCAATTTCCAGGCCGCGGCAAGCAGCGGAAAATTCCATGGCGTGATCTGCGCAACAACACCGAGCGGTTCGTGCAGCGTGAAATTGAGCAGTTGCTCGGACACCGGAATGGTGTCGCCGAAGAACTTGTCCATCGCGCCGGCGTAGTAGTTGAAAACCCTGGCCGTGCCGGCAACTTCGCGGCGCGCGCCCGTGATCGGCTTGCCGCCATTGACGCTTTCGAGCAGCGCCAGATCTTCGGCACGCGCCAGGATGCGGTCGGCGATCCGGCGCAACACTTGCCCGCGCTCGAACACCGGCATTTTTGGCCAGTCGCCGTCATCGAAGGCGCGGCGCGCGGCAGCGATCGCCTTCAGCGCCTGTTCGCGGTTCGCCGAATGAACGCGCGCCAGGGTCTCGCCGGTGGCCGGATCCAGCAGCGGCTCGCTGGCAAGGCCGGGCTGTTCGAATACGCCATCGATGAACGGCGTCAGCGGAAGCTTTGGCAGCTTGGCCGTCATGATCAGGCGGCCGGTCTCACGGCCTGCATCTCTTCATACATGCGCGCGGCGGCATCGCCGGGCGATTGGCTGCCGGTGATCAGGCGGCCGACGATGGCGAAGCGGCGCTTGCAAGCGGCCGCCGCCGCGAACGAGGTTTCGATGCTGCCGCCCAGTGCGCCGAAGCCCGTCAGTACCGTCAGCGGCGCGGAGACATTGGATGCGATCCATTTCGACCATCGCTTGATCTTTGCGACGTCGTGGGCGGGCAGAACGAAATGATCGGCCTTGTTCTGGACGGCGCGGGCAAGAATGCGATCGAGCGCGTCATCCAGCATATAGCCGCCACCGGAAACACCGTAATCCGGCACCGGAATTTCGCCGCCGACGAATGGCGTCAGTCCGGCGCGAATGGCTTCGCCGACAAACTGGTCGACGGCGGTCGGGCCGGCGACCGGAAACAGGATCAGCCCGTCTACGTCGGCTTCCTTGCACAGCGCCGTGTATTTCTTGGCCATATCCGGCATGTCGGGGCCGGCCTTCTGATGATCATAGAGGATCGGCAAATCGGTGAGATCTCGCAGGCGTCGGACCGATTCCCGCAAGCCGAAGTGAAGCACCGAGGTGAGCCCGAGCTTGTAGCCTGCGACGCCATCGCGTTTGGAGGTCTCGCGCACGACGCGTTCAAGGTGCTCGTGGGAATCGATATCGAGCGCCGGTATGATGCCCGTGTCACCCCTGAGTTTCTTTGTCATGAAAGCCTCTTTAGTCAGCTCAATCTCAAGCTAGGCAACTCACTGGCGATCCCCAAGGTCCGCACCATGACACGTTGATGGTACCAGCCACGGCTGGGTCCATAACGGCAGCGCAACAACTACTGATAGGAGACTTTGCGCATTGCAGTTCTGCGCCGCCCGGTCGCGGCCAGGCGCGCCAGCGCGTCTGCGAGGATCTGCTCCTCGACATCGCGTCCGATCAGGACGACGCGATTTCGCCGCGCCTCATCCGGCCACGCCTTGAGATCGACCGGTCGATGCAGCAGGCCTTGCACCGCGTGCAGCACGGTCGGTTGCGCCGTGTCCGCAACGTTCAGCATCGCCTTCATCCGCAGCAGGGTCGGCCCGAGCAGATTGATGGTATGGTCGAGCCAGTCCTCGAGCGCATCCGGTTCGATCGCGCCATCGAAGATCAGCGAGGCGGTCGCGATCGCCGCAGGCTCCGGCGAACAGATCAGGTGAGGTTTGGCGAGCGCGCGCGGCAGATCGAGAATTTCCGGCCAGAATGCCGGCATCGTCACCGTTCCCGGCTGAACCAGACATTGCCTTGCATGTGGATTGAGTAAGGTCAGTTTCTCCTGCACGCGTCGGGTCTCGCCCGATGTCGCGATGTCCGTCTTGGTGAGCAGCAGACGGTCCGCGAGCGCGGCCTGCATCCGCGCCTCCGGGTGCTGATCGGCCGCTCCCATGAACGTTCGCACGTCGATCGCGGCGACGACGCCGGCAAGTTCGAAGAAGCGATTGAAGAGCGCGTCGGCGATCAGGCCCTCGAGCAGTGGCGCGGGATCGGACAATCCGCTGGTCTCGACCACGACGCGCTTGAACGGGGGCAGGTCTTGTTGGCGCGCGCGCCGCATCAGATTGGCCAGCGCCGGCGCCAGCGCGCCCTTGGCGCGGCAACAGAGACAGCCGCCTTCCAGCATCGTTATGGAATCAGAGCCTTGCTCCACCAGCAGATGATCGAGGCCGACGTCGCCGGCCTCGTTGATGACGACGGCGGTATCGCGAAAATCCGGCCTCGCCAGCAGCGCATTCAGCATCGTCGTCTTGCCAGCGCCGAGAAAGCCGGTCAGCAAAACCAGCGGAATGCGGTTCATGCGTCGATCTGTTTGTGGAGCAGGCGGATCGCCGCCGCCACCGCTTCCAGCCGAACGTTGTCGCGGCCGCCGGGGAAGACGTGCCGCTCGGCAAGAAGGGGTGCGCCTTTGCGGGCCGCGGCGATGAAGATGGTGCCGACCGGATTCTTCGCATTGCCGCCGCCGGGACCGGCATAGCCGGTGATGGCAACGGTGACCGCCGCGCCGGAATTCGACAAGAGCCCTTCGGCCAATCCTTGTGTGACTTCGGCGCTTACCGCGCCGTGTTCTTTAGAGACGTCTTCGGCGACGCCGAGTCCGGTCGCCTTGGCCGTTTCATGGTAAAGCACGTAACCGCGATCGAAGATCTGCGAAGCGCCGGACACCGAGGTGAGGCAGGCGCTGACGAGGCCGGCAGTCACGGTTTCGGCGGTGGCAAGGCGCATGCCCTTTTTCTTCGCCGCGTCCAGCGCCGCAGCTGCCGATACGAGCAATTCCTCGGGGAAGATGGTTTCGCCGTCGTTCAGGAAGTGAGGGCGGGACGACATGGGCTCCACTCTTATCGTTGGTTGGTCGAAAGACGATTGTGTCGGGCCGGTTTGAAGTCAACTGCCGGCCGGGCGTGGTTCCAGAAGATGGTTATGAACTGGACCCGAACTTGCTGTGGCGCCAGATTTGGTCTTTGCTGGAGGCGTCAGATTTCGAGCCACCCATGCTGATTACCGTCGACCGCGACAGCCCTGAAAGCCTGCAAGAACAGATCTTCTCGCGCATTCGTGAGCAGATCGTCTCCGGCATCCTGCGGCCGGGCATGCCGGTGCCGTCGTCGCGCATCCTGGCGACGCAGCTCCGGGTGTCACGTAACTCGGTGATTTTCGGCTATGAGCGCCTGATCAACGAGGGGTACCTCGTCGCCAAGCCGATGATCGGGACCTTCGTCACCGACGTGCTGCCCGATCTGGCGGTCGACACCAGCCAGAACGATGCCCCGGCGGGTTTTCACGAACCGTCGGAATCGCGCCGGACGCCGGTGTTCTCCGGACGGCAGCACGCCATTCTCAATAATTCGAATATCCCGATCGATTTCTGGACCCAGCGCACCGACCCACGCGCCTTTCCCTTGAAGACCTGGCGGCGGCTCGTCATGCAATCCTTGGCGTCCGCGGGGCATAATCTGACCGAGTACGGCGACCCTTGTGGGCTGATGGCGCTGCGTGTCGCCATTGCCGAGCATATCGGCAACACCCGCGGCATTCAGGCGCGCCCGGAGCAGGTGGTTATCCTCGCCGGCGCGCAGCTCGCGCTCAATCTGGCGCTGCGGCTGCTTGCCTCGCAGGGTGATGAGATCGCGGTCGAAAATCCCTGCAATCAGGGCGCGGCCTATCTGTTCGAAAGCCACCAGATGCGGCTGAGGCCGATTGCGGTCGACCATGCCGGGATCGATGCCACCGCGGTCGCCGCCACCGACGCGCGGCTGGTTTACCTGACGCCTTCCCATCAGTTTCCGATGGGCGCAACGCTCTCGCTTGACCGACGGCGGACAATCCTGCGCTGGGCTCAGCGCACCGGCGCCTATGTGATCGAGGACGACTACGATAACGAATATCGTTACGATGGCGCGCCGCTGCCGGCCTTGGCGGCGTTGAACCCCGATCACGTGATTTATCTCGGCACGTTCTCGAAATCGCTGGGAGCCGGCTTGCGGACCGGGTTTGCGATTTTCCCCGAGCATCTGGTCGATGCGGCCGCGACCGCGAAGGCGCTGCTCGACAACGGCCAAGTCTGGCTCGAGCAGGCGACGCTGGCGCGTTTCATGCAAAGCGGCGGCTTCGTCCGTCATCTGCGGCGCTGCCAGCAACACTACTTCTCGCGGCGCAATGCTCTGATCAGCCGGTTGCGCGAACGTTTCGGCGATGTCGACCTGCTCGGTACCGAAGCCGGTACGCATATCGGCTGGCGGCTGCCGCCATCACTGATGCCGGCGCATAATGTCAAAGCGATCGCGCGCACACGCAATATCGGCGTCTACACGGTGCAGTCCGGCGGCGGCCACGAATATGACGGATCGCATTTTGAAACCAATTGGCTGTTGCTCGGCTATGCCTCGCTGTCGGAGGATCAGATTAAGGCCGGTATCGATCGGCTCGAAGAAGCATTGAAGTCGAGCGGGGCGCTGCGCAGTAGCGCCAATCTTGCGCGGACGCCGCTGGCGCCGACCTGAAACGCGCCGTTCTCCGAAAGCTGCGATTTAGGTCGAGACTTGCGCCGCCGCCTTGCGCAGGCATTCGCGGCATAGGCAATCCTCGCCGTCGCGCGGCATCGCCAATCGCACCTCTTCCTCGGCACACCAACACGTTTCCGATTGTGTACAGCTGAATGTCGTTCCGCATCGGGAACAGACGAGGCGACGCGACGGCGGCGTTTCTAAACGATTTGTCATGAAAGGTAACGAAACTTCGCCGCGTTTTTCATGTGTGGTTCATCGCTTCAGGTATCAGATGCACGCCTAATATACGCGTTGCGTCGCCCGTTGACAGCATGGGAAAATTCCGATGGCCCGCGATCCGCAAATGGCTTTGATGGCGCTCAACCGGTTCGGCTTTGGCGCGCGCGGCGGCGCGGCGGGCGATTTTCTCAGCGCCGCGTCCGATCCGCGCGGCTTCGTCAAGGCCGAGCTTGGTCGTCCCGGCGGCGCGCGGCTCGAAATGCCGGGACTGCCGGGCACGCCGGAGCTGGCGCAAGCCGTGTTCGCGTATCAGGCGGAAGTGAAGGCGGCGCGCGAGGCTGCCAAGGGCAAGCCGGCGGAGATGGCCGCCGTAGAAAAACCGGCCACGATGGAGGCGCCCGACAAGCCATCGGAAGCCAAGCCGGCGGATAGATCCATGGACGACAAAGCCATGGAAAAGTCTCCGGCCAACGCCGCGGCGCAGATGAACGAAGCCGCAGCGCCCGCCAAACCGCTTAACGTGATCCAGAAGACATTCCGTGCCGAGGCGCTGGCGCGCTTGCAGCGTGCGGTCGGGGCCGAGTGCGGGTTTGCCGAGCGGCTGGTGACTTTCTGGTCAAATCATTTCTGCATTTCCGCCGCCAAAGGCGAGCTGACACGGATCTGGGCAGGTGCGTTCGAGCGCGAGGCGATCCGGCCGCATGTACTCGGGCGCTTCAGCGAGATGCTGCGCGCGGTCGAGCAGCATCCGGCGATGCTGTTCTTTCTCGATAATCAGCAATCGCTGGGACCGGACTCCCGCGCCGGGCAGAACCGCAAGCGCGGCCTGAACGAAAATCTCGCCCGCGAAATCATGGAACTGCACACGCTCGGCGTGGGCGGCGGTTACACCCAGGACGACGTGACTTCGCTCGCGCGGATCATCACCGGTTGGACGTTTGCGGGGCGACGAGGGCAATTGGGAGCGCCCGGCACGTTCGTGTTCAATGCCAATGCGCACGAGCCGGGAGTCCAGACCCTGCTCGGCAAGAGCTATCCCGACACCGGCGTGTCGCAGGGCGAGAGCGCGCTCGCCGATATCGCGCGCCATCCCTCGACCGCGAAATTCATCGCCGGCAAATTTGCCCGGCACTTTGTCGCCGACGATCCGCCCGCCGCGCTGGTCGCGCGGTTGGAGGAAGTGTTCCGCAAGACCGATGGCGATCTTTTGGCCCTGGCGACCACGCTGATCGATTCCGATGAGGCGTGGGCCGGGCCGCTTACCAAGATTCGCAGCCCTTACGAGTATCTGGTTGCGACCGGCCGGCTGGTCGCTCGCATGCCGGACGATCCCGCTCGCTATCTCGGCGGGCTCAACCTGCTCGGCCAGCCGTTGTGGACGCCATCGGGTCCGAACGGATTCCCGGACAGCAACGCGGCGTGGGCGGCGCCGGAAGGCATGAAGTTGCGGCTCGACATCGCGGCGCAGGTCGCCTCGCGCCTTGGCGACAATGCCGACGCGCGCGAACTGCTGGAGCTGGTTGCGGCCGATGCCTCATCGCAGGAAACACGACGCACGATCGAGCGCGCAGAATCGCGGCAGCAAGCCCTGGCGCTGCTGTTGATGTCGCCCGAATTCCAGAGGAGATGACGGCAATGGAAACGACGATGGACTGCTGTGAAAATCGGCTCGTCACCTCGCGGCGCGCGCTATTGCTCGGCGGCGCAACCTTCGCGGCCTGGGCCTATTTGCCGAAGTTCGCGCGCGCCGCCGATGGGCGCGATCCGCGCCTTATCACGATTATTCTGCGCGGCGCGCTTGATGGGCTGGCGACGGTCGCGCCGGTCGGCGATCCCGATTATGCCGATTTGCATGGTTCGATCGCGCTCTCGGCGGATGGACCGCACGCCGCAACCATGCTGGATTCCTTCTTCGCGCTGCATCCCTCGATGCCGGAATTCGCGCGGATGTATCGTGACAAGCAAGCCGCCGTGATCCATGCGGTGTCGACGCCCTACCGCGACCGCTCGCATTTTGACGGCCAGGACGTGCTCGAGAGCGGCTTTGCCGGTCCCGGCCGCGTGCAGTCCGGCTGGCTCAACCGCGCGCTCGAAGGCTTGCCGAAAGGCGAACACGTCACCAGCGCCCTTGCGGTCGGACCTACCACGCCACTGGTGCTGCGCGGCGCGGCGCCGACGGTCGGCTGGGCGCCGGTGACCTTGCCGCCGGCAGCCGACGATACCGCCGCGCGCCTGCTCGATCTCTACCAGCATCGCGATCCGGCGCTGGCATCGGCTTTGTCGCAAGGTCTGCAACTGGAAAAAACCGCAAGCGGCGATGAGATGAAGCCAAAGGGCGGCGGCAACAACATCGCCATGATGCGTCAGGTGGCGCGTGGCGCGGCCAAGGTCATGGCTGGCGATGACGGGCCGCGCATCGCCGCGCTCGCCTTCGACGGTTGGGACACTCATGCCAATGAAGGCGGCCCGGTCGGACGGCTGGCGCAACTGCTGTCCGGCCTTGATGGTGCGCTTGGCGAATTCCAGAGCGGGCTCGGCGAGCGTTGGCGCGACACGGTCGTGGTGGTTGCGACCGAATTCGGCCGCACCGCCCGGATCAACGGCACCGAAGGCACCGATCACGGAACCGGTACCGTCGCGCTGCTCGCCGGCGGCGCCTTGAAGGGCGGTCGGGTGATTGCGGATTGGCCGGGACTAAAGGTCGCCAATCTCTACGAAGGCCGCGACCTGGCACCGACCGTCGATCTGCGTGCCGCACTCAAAGGCATCCTGCGCGACCATCTCGGCATCAGTGAAACTGTGCTGGCCAAGAACGTCTTTCCCGATAGCGCGCACGTGAAGCCGATGCAGGGGCTGGTGGGGTAATTACCAGACAGGGGTTGACGAGGTCATTCCGGAGCGATGCGAAGCTTCGAATCCGGAATCTCGTCATTCCGGGTCTGGTCCTTCGGACCATCCCGGAATGACGCTGTTACACCGTGATCTTGTCGATTTCGGCCATCTCTTCGGCGCTCAGTTTCCACGCGACTGCCTGGACGTTCTCGCACCTTGCCTTGCCGGGATCAGATCGTCGAGCGCCCGCAGCGTTTCGTCAATTGGCGTCAGTTCGTCGTAGTCGTGCTGCTGGTAGACATCGATATAGTCGGTCTTCAGCCGCTTCGACCGCAGACATGATGTACCGGCGGGAGGCGCCTTGTTGGGTGCCGTCATGGCTCATCGGCTTCGAGAATTTGGTCGCCAGCACGATGTCCTTACAGCGTGATGCCGAGGTCGAGCGCCTTGTGGATCACGTTGCGCGAGGCTTCGAGGTCGGTGCGCTGGCCAAAGTTGTTACAGCCGAGACCGACGGCCGAGACGCGAAGGCCCGAACTGCCGAGGTTGCGAATTTCCATCAATCATCCCGAACGTATCATTGATGCGCTCATTTTTGACCGCGGGGCCGGCACGCGCAAGCCGCGCGACGACCGAACGCGCCGGAAATACCAGGGTTGCTGGAAGCAGGGGACAAAAAGATGCGGCCCCGGTCAGACGCGGCGACTGACGGGGACCGCTGGGGGCGCGCGTGATCGTCGACGGGGGGCCTGATCAAACGCTCGTTGAGGCTAGTCCCGCATTGTAACGCAGCCATGACAGGCCGATTTATCCACAGCCGATATTCAACCTGCGGTTTCGCGGAGCTCGGCTGTTAAATTCCCCAGGATCCGGCCGCCTGCATTAAAATACCTTGCGGTAGACGATGAAGCCGGAGCGCTCGGCGAGCTTGTCATAAAGCGCCTGCGCCGTGCGATTGGTCTCATGCGTCTGCCAGTAGACGCGCGGAGATCCGGCCTTGCGGGCGCACGCATAGACTTCGCCGATGAGCGCTCCACCAACTCCCTGTCCGCGCGCCGCGCCGTCGGTGAACAGGTCTTGCAAATAACACACGGGCGCGATCGCGGTCGTCGAGCGATGGAAGAGATAATGCGCCAGTCCGACGAGCCGGTCGCCGCTTTCGGCCACCAGGGCATGCACCGGCTCGTAGGCATCGAAGAAGCGCGCCCATGTCATCTGCGTGATGTCGCCCTCCAGCGCGGTGTCGCCGGCACGGCCATAGAACGCGTTGTAGCCGTCCCATAGCGGCAGCCATTGCGCGTAGTCGGAGCGGGTGACGGGGCGGACGAGAAGGGAAGCGGACATGGCTTGATTCGGCGAAGGGACCGATCGATTTTAGCGGCGATGGCCGCGCGATCAACCGGATCTTCCCTGCTATTCGGCTGCGCGAAGATTCGAGAACGGGCCGCCCAACCGGTTCTTCCGCATCTGGCGATAATGCTCGGCATAGGCCGGATCGTCGGTGCGCCGCACGAGCTCGGTGACCGGCGTATAGCTCAGCATCCGCCCGCCGTCAGGCAATGCCGTACAGCTGAAGCGAAGCACCTGACCGTCGCTGAGATTGATGTTGATCGGCGTGGAATCGCCGGCGCGAACCAGCTCCATGCGGCGTGCAATGAAGCTGCTCAGCTCTTCCTGCGGCATCTCAAAGGCGCCGGTGTCGCGACCGTGATACATCAATGCGATGAACGGCGGCTTGCTGTCGGCCTTCTCGTCGGGCAGGGCGAAGTATTGGCGGAAGGCGCGGTTGATGAATTCGGCGCGGGTGTCGGAATCCAAGAGCACGATGCCGATGTCGACTTGATCGAGCGCAGCCGAAAGCCGTTCGGCCGTCGCATGATGGCGCCGCTCCCAGACCAGCGTGTCGACCAGCCGCTGTCGCAACAGGCCGGTCAGGATCGCTGTGCCGATAGTCGCGACCGCGAGTATCAGAAGCCGGGTCAACTCCGGCGCGGAGGCGGTGATCGGAACGCCATGGGCGGAAAAGAACAGCGCCGATGCGCTCAGCGCGAGGGCCGCGCTCGCAAGGCTCGAGCGAAGGCCTGCGAACGAGCCGGCGAGCGCCACGATACAAACGAACAGCGGCGCGGGGTTGGGAACGGATGACAGCAGATGATTGGCCGCGAACGCACCCAATGCCGTCGTGACGGTCAGGGCTGGTCCAAGAGTGGCGCGCCAGTCGAACTGCATCATTTGCACACAACAATGATGCTGCCAGTTTGATGGATTGCGCCGGGATGTCAGCGAGGTTTCTCGCCCTAACCTTAAAAAGCCGTTGACGACGTCCTGACAACTGTTCGGCGCTTTTGCATCGAATGGTACTGATTGCGAGGGAACCAGCTGCGGTTCGCAGGGTTAGGCTTTGCCCGCCCCATCCCCCTTGTCACGCCCAGCCCAGCAAAACTCGAAAGGAAGTCCATGCCCACGGTGCCGCCGGCAATTTTGCCAGTGTTGATGTTGTTCGGATCCAATATTTTCATGACGTTCGCCTGGTACGGCCATCTCAAATACAAAAACCATTGGTTGCCGGTTGTGATCCTGGTGAGCTGGGGCATCGCCTTCTTCGAGTATTGGCTGGCGGTGCCGGCCAATCGCTGGGGCAGCGCAGTCTATAGCGCCGCACAACTGAAGACGATCCAGGAGGTGATTACACTGGTCGTGTTCGCCGGCTTTTCGGTGCTGTACCTGAAGCAGCCGCTAGGCTGGAATCACGGGCTGGGATTTGGCTTCATCGCGCTCGGCGCGTATTTCATCTTTCACCAATGGTCGTAACGGCGGGCGAGTGAGCGTCCCCACCACGCGTACCGGTGGCGATCAAACATGATGCAGCCACCAGAATCGCCGCTACAAGCGCCGCCGTAACCAGTGTCGTCGGACTCTTCATCGTCACTCGGTCGCGATGCGGATCATCGCGTAAGCCCACCAAGACTGCACAGGCAACAAGCCGGCACACAACCAAAATGGCTTGATGAAATGATATCTATGCCGGCAGCGGCACTCCCGCGCCGACCTTGTGTGCCAGCACGGTGAGGGTGACCATCAGGCAAAGCGACATCGAGGCGATCGCCAGCGACGCCGCAACAGCGTCCATCAGGCGGGGTGATGCCACAGCGACCGCTGGGCAGCTAAAGCCTGCGGCGCCTGAAGACCGGGTCATGGTCCAAATCCTTAAAACCTTAACGCGGGCCAATCGCCTGCGCTCACGGGCGAATCACCCGCGCTAAGCGATTTTGTGACAGTTTTCGCTGGCAAGATTGCGGCGAAGGCTCGCAGAAAGCGGCAAAACAAGGGCGAAAAGTTCGCTATGCCCATTATCCCCGCAAGTCACCCCCATTTTCCCGCTGTTCGGCGTCCAGTTTACGAGTTTGCGGCCAGGTCGGTCGCCAACGTCAGCTCCGATCCGGCCGTGGGCGCCCAATCCATGGCGACAAAGCCGGGGACTTCCTCGACGCGCTTCAGCCAGGCGCGAACGGCCGGGAAGGCGGCAAGGTCGTAGTCGCATTGGTCGGCGACGTGGGTGTAACCGTACAGCGCGATGTCCGCGATCGTGAACTGGCCGGCGGCGAAGTAGTCGTGCGTTTTGAGATGGTTTTCCATCACCTGAAGCGCCGCGTAGCCACGCTCCATCCAGTCTTCCAGCGCATGAGTTTGCAGATCACGGCCGCCTCGGACCAGTGCAAGCCAGAAATAGGCCGCGCCGATATTGGGCTCCAGCGCGTGCTGTTCGAAGAACATCCATTGCAGCGCTTCGGCACGTTCGATCGGCGACTCCGGTGCCAGCGACGTTCCGCGCGCAACGTACCAAAGGATGGCGTTGGATTCCGCGAGGTAACGCCCCTCGGCGACTTCGAGCAGCGGAACCTGTCCGCTCGGATTTTTCGCCAGAAATTCCGGCGTGCGGCTTTCGCCGCGCAGAATATCGATTTCTATCGCATGATAGGGCGCATTGAGCAGCGCCAGGGCCAGGCGGACCTTGTAGCTGTTCCCGGACCGCTGCATGGAATAAAGATTGTACATTGCGAAACAGTTCGACCGTGATGCGCGGGCGGCTTCTCCTCCCGCAACTTGGCCAAACAATGATGCCGATGCGGATGCGCCGCAAGGGTTGAAACTGGATTAGGTCAAAAACATCTACCGCAGTGCAACGACGAGCAACAACTTTCCAACACGTTGCAACAAATCAGATCACACTTGCGATAGTCCAAGTAACCTGGTGACCCTTTCCAACCCTCGTCGGCGCCAATGCTGCGAATGCTGGAATCAATGGACCACCAGCAACTATCGCTTTTCAGGGGTGACGTTCGCATCGCAACGCGGCTACGGGTAAGCGAATGTCGAATCCGCTTCGCTGGCGACGTGGTCGCGTTGTCGATACAGGCGCCGCAGCACCAGCGCGAACAATGCGAGTGTCGCGAGAAGGCCGAGCGGAATGCTGGTGAGCCCGGCCACGCTGCGGGTGAGCAGTGGCATGATCCAGATCAGTGCCAGTAAGGTTTTGTCAAAGTCGCGCGCACCGTCTTCGTAGATGGCAAGGGTCAGGAAAGCGAGCGCCGGAGCGAGCAGCACGAGGTCGTAGTCCAGAAGATGCGGCGAGGTGAGCGCGGTCGCGCAAACCAGTAGCGCGGCCTTGAGTGCGCGATCGTTCGATGCTCGCCACGCCCATGCGGTCGCCAGCACGGCGAGCGCCGATACCACGCTCTGCACGGCATAAGCGAGCGGTACGCTGCCGCCCCAGAGCCGCACGGCGGCAAAGGCGCTTTGCAATTTTTCGAAGCCGGCGGCGCCCTGTTCCAATAGGACCTTCCGCGACGTGCCGGTCGAGCCAATGAACGCCGTCCAGCTATCGATGCCGAAAGCGAAGCAGGATGCAGCGATCAGCGTCACCACGGTCAGTGCAGCGGATACGATCACGCCCCAGCATCCGGCGGCGAGCAAGGCGATGGGGATGACGAGCGCAAATTGCGGCTTGTAGGAGAGAAGACCGATGCACAGGCCCGAGAGAACGGGCCGCTCCAGCGCCGCCAGCGCGGCGCCGAGAAGGCCTGCGGTCAGAAAACCGTTCTGGCCGTGACCGAGATTGATGAAGACGGCCGGATAGGCCGCCGCCACCGGCAACCAGTTCCGCGCGATGACCGGATTTCGTGGTCGCACTGGCGCGAGGATCGTCGCGATGACCGAAAGATAGAGCAGAAAGCCGCTCGCCTGAAACACGGCGAGTGCGAGCGGATAGGGCAACAGCGCAAGGGGGGCGGCGATGAGCAGGAACACCGGCGGATAATTCCAGCTGTAGTAGGGTGTCGCCTCGCCGAACAGGCTTTGCTCGCGGGCATAGTGCAGGGCGGGTATGTAGGCATTGGCCGCATGACCCTCGAGCGCCAGCGAGCCTGCGGCATAGAAGCTGGAGAAGTCGGTGCCGATGGGCTTGCCGTTATGGTCGATCAGACCGTCCGACAGCACGATCCAGCCGACCGTCGCCGCGATGCAGAGGCAGAGCAGGATCAGGCTGTAGGCGCGTGCACGCGCGGCCGTCAGCCAGTCGCCGGATCGCAGGCGTTGCCAGAAATGAGCCATTTTGCCGCTGAATTGTATGAATGTTGCGTGGAACGCTAGCCGTTGCCGTTTAACGATCTCTAAAGTTTGGCCCTTTCGGGCCAAGCTTCTTGCGGTGCTGCGAGCACCGTTTTAGGGTGCCAGACATTCCATTCACATCGAGTCGTGCTGTCTTTGAACACACGACGTTTGCCGGGAGATCATGATGCCTTTCCTGTCCGCCGCACTCGACCGCGTGAAGCCGTCCGCGACCATCGCGGTCACGGATAAAGCGCGCGAGCTGAAAGCGGCGGGACGCAACGTGATCGGTCTCGGCGCCGGCGAGCCTGACTTCGACACGCCGGCCAATATCAAGCTTGCGGCGATCCATGCGATCGAGGCCGGAAAGACCAAGTACACCGCGGTCGACGGCATTCCAGAGCTCAAGCAGGCGATCGTTGCCAAGTTCGAGCGCGAGAACGGCCTGTCGTACAAGCCGAACCAGATCATCGTCGGCACCGGCGGCAAGCAGGTGCTCTACAATGCGCTGATGGCGACCATCAATCCGGGCGACGAGGTGATCATTCCCGCGCCGTACTGGGTGAGCTATCCGGAAATGGTGGCGCTCGCCGGTGGCGAGCCGGTCTCGGTCGTGTGCACGGCGGAGCATGGCTTCAAGCTGCAGCCCGAAGCGCTGGAAAAGGCGATCACAGCGAAGACCAAGTGGATCATTCTCAACTCGCCCTCGAACCCGACCGGCGCGGCCTATACGCGCAACGAGCTCAAGGCGATCACTGACGTGTTGGTGAAACATCCCCATGTCTGGGTGATGACCGACGACATGTATGAGCACCTGGTCTACGACGACTTCGTGTTCACGACGCCGGCGCAGATCGAGCCGAGGCTCTACGAGCGCACGCTGACCGTGAACGGCGTCTCCAAGGCCTATTGCATGACGGGCTGGCGCATCGGTTACGCCGGCGGGCCGGTGCCGCTGATCAAGGCGATGTCGACGATCCAGTCGCAATCGACCTCGAACCCGTCGTCGATCGCGCAATGGGCGGCAGTCGAGGCGCTCAATGGTCCGCAGGATTTCATCCCGGCGAACAACAAGGTGTTCAAGGAGCGGCGTGACCTCGTGGTTTCGATGCTGAACCAGGCCAAAGGCATCGATTGTCCGCGGCCGGAAGGCGCCTTCTACGTGTACCCGTCCTGCGCCGGCACCATCGGCAAGACTTCGCCGTCCGGCAAGGTACTCGCCAACGACCAGGATTTCGTCACCGAACTCCTGGAAAGCGAAGGTGTGGCGGTGGTGCAGGGCTCGGCGTTTGGCCTCGGACCGGCGTTCCGCATCTCCTATGCTACCAAGACCTCCGACCTCGAAGACGCCTGCAAGCGCATCCAGCGCTTCTGCGGCAATCTGCGCTAGGCACGCGGTCGTCTCGCGTGTCCCGGACGCGGTCCAGCGTGTCTTAAGCGGTGCGCCGCAGATCCGGGATCTACGTGGTTAACGTGGGCCCCGGATCAGTAGCGCACGACTTCGTTCTGCGCAGGAACTGGAGCAAGCCGAAAACTTGTGCCATAGAGAAGGCACCTGCCCGGGGCAGGGCGCTCGTTCATTCTCGGCTCGCATCACACACTTTTCAGTCGGAGACTTTTCACATGCGTCGTTTGATCATCCTTGCCGGCATGGCCGCCGCGCTGACCGGCTCAATCGTGGGCGCCAGTGCCCAGGAGAGGGTTCAGGTCGGCGTGCTCGAATGCCGCGGCGGGGCCAGCATCGGCTTCATCGTCGGCTCGGTTACCAATCTTGGCTGCGTGCTGCGGATCGACGGCATACCGGAAGACCGCTACGTCGCGACCATCCGCAAGGTCGGCGTCGATCTCGGCATTACCCAGGAAACGGCGCTTGCCTGGGGTGTGTTCGCACCGACCAGGCGGCTTGGGCCGGGCGATCTCTCCGGCAATTATGCCGGCGCGCAGGGCAGTGCCACGATCGGGGTGGGCGCCGGCGGCAATGTGCTGGTCGGAGGCTCCAATAATTCGATCGCATTACAGCCGCTGAGCTTGCAGGGCCAGGTCGGTTTGAGCGTCGCCGCGGGACTTGAGAGCCTGGAACTGCGCCCGGGACGATAATTGCAGATCATATCCGCTCCGCCGCCTTGGGCGGCGGAACGATTCTTTGGTCGATGCACCGCAGCGATTTTCTTCCTTGCCAAATCTGTGACGGAGGAAGAGCATACACTGTTGCCGACCCAATCACGGGCCGAGCTCCACAGAGGAGGCGGCAATGGGACAGGACGTCAGAAGTCCCCGAGGTCCACGGTGCATCGCGCTGGTGGGCCCTTTCCAAAGCGGTAAAACCACACTTTTAGAAGCGATATTGGCACGTACGGGCGCGACCACGCGCGCCGGCAGCGTTGACGCCGGTACGTCCGTTGGCGATTCCAGCGCGGAAGCGCGCCGTCACAAGATGGGCGTTGGTCTGACAGCGGTCACTACCAGCTTCATGGGCGACAGCTACACTTTCATCGATTGTCCGGGCTCCGTTGAATTCGCCCACGACATGCGTTCCGTGCTTCCCGCGGTCGATGCGGCGGTCGTTGTTTGCGAGGCCGACGAGAAAAAGCTGCCGCAGCTCCAGATCATCCTGCGTGAACTCGAAGAACTGAACATTCCGCGTTTTCTGTTTCTCAACAAGATCGACCGCGCCAACAAGCGCATCCGTGAGACGCTTGCGACCCTGCAGCCGGCGTCGAGAATCCCGCTGGTGCTGCGCCAGATCCCGATCTGGAACGGCGACCTGATCGAGGGCTTCGTCGACCTGGCGCTCGAGCGCGCGTTTGTCTATCGCGAGCACAAGGCGTCGGAAGTGGTGGCGCTCGATGGCAGCAACCTTGACCGCGAGAAGGAGGCGCGCTTCTCGATGCTGGAGAAGCTTGCCGATCATGACGATGCGCTGATGGAGCAATTGCTCGAGGACATCACGCCGCCGCGCGATGCCATATTCGACGACCTCGCTCGCGAGCTGCGCGAAGGGCAGATTTGTCCGGTCTTGCTCGGCTCGGCGGCGCGCGAGAACGGCGTGCTGCGCCTGATGAAAGCGCTGCGGCACGAAGCGCCTGGCGTTGCCGAAACCGCCAAGCGGCTCGGTCTTGCAGCCTCGAAAGAAGCGCTAGCTTACGTCTTCAAGACGGTGCATCTGCAGCATGGCGGCAAGCTGTCCTTCGCGCGCGTTCTCTCCGGACGGCTCGATGACGGCGCGACGATCCATGCCTCGTCCGGCGAAGCGGGCCGGATATCGGGCGTTTCAGCTTTGTATGTCGGGCAGGACAACAAGCGGCCATCGGCCGAGGCCGGCGAAACGGTCGCGCTCGGCAAGCTCGATACGGTCAAGACCGGTGATACGCTCTCGACCGGAAAGACCGCGCCGCAGGCGCTGGTCCATGTCGAACCATTGCCGCCGGTGCTGGCGCTCGCGGTGGCGGCCGCCGACCGGAAGGACGATGTCAAGCTCGGACAAGCCCTGCTGCGCTTGAACGAGGAAGATCCGTCCCTGACCATGGTGCAGAATCCGCGTACCCACGACACCGTGTTGTGGGGCCAGGGCGAAATGCACTTGCGCGTTGCGCTCGAACGGCTGCGCGACCGGTTCGGCGTCAACATCAAGTCGCATGCGCCCGCGATCGGCTATCAGGAGACCATTCGCAAGCCGATCACCCAGCGCGGCCGGCACAAGAAACAGTCGGGCGGTCACGGCCAGTTCGGTGACGTCGTGCTCGATATCAAGCCGATGCCGCGCGGCTCTGGTTTCGAATTTCACGAGAAGGTTGTCGGCGGCGCGGTGCCGCGCAACTACATCCCGGCGGTCGAGGAGGGCGTCGTCGACGGCCTGTTGCGGGGGCCACTTGGCTTCCCGGTGATCGATGTCGCGGTGACGTTGACTGATGGCTCCTATCACAGCGTGGATTCCTCGGACCTTGCGTTCCGTACCGCGGCGCGGATCGGCGTCAGCGAAGCGCTGCCGCAATGTCAGCCGGTGTTGCTTGAGCCGATCCACATCGTCGAGATCGTCTGTCCGACCGATGCGACCGCAAAGATCAACGCCATCCTGTCGGGACGCCGCGGACAGATTCTCGGCTTCGACACCCGCGAGGGATGGCCGGGGTGGGATCGTGTTCGCGCGACGATGCCGGAGGCGGAGATCGGCGAATTGATCGTGGAACTGCGATCGGCAACCGCCGGTGCCGGCAGCTTCACGCGGCAGTTCGAGCGCATGGCGGAAGTGACGGGCAAAGCGGCCGACCAGATCATCGCCGCCCATCGCGTCGCGGCCTAGTTCTGCGCTCCGTGCCTTGCGCGCCGCTCTTGCTTCGGCAATGGCGGCGCGCATTTCTGTTCTGATCCTCCTTGAAGTTTCCTTATGCTCGATTCACGCCGCAACATTGCGCTGGCCTGCTCGCTGAGTGCGCTCGCCGGCTATATCGACGGAATCGGCTTCCTTCATCTCGGCGGGCTGTTCGTCTCCTTCATGAGTGGCAACTCGACGCGAATGGGCGTGAGCCTCGCGGAGGCGAACTGGCAGGCCGCAGCCAATGCGCTCGGTTTGATCGTGTTGTTCGTGGC
>NZ_DASSRP010000333.1:0-3982 GCF_035701725.1 Bradyrhizobium sp. | reverse complement strand
GGAAGGCGATAAGCTGAACCTCGATATCGACCCCAAGTCGCACCCGGCCTGGACCGGCGGCGCCCAGCAGCTGATGGATCGCGGCGGCCGCGTTTCCCGGTTCCAGAAGAAGTTTTCCGGCTTCCTCAAGAAGGACTAAGCCTCGCGCGCTTTCGCGCCAGCACGAACGCCCCCGACCGCTCGGGGGCGTTTTGCTTTGTCAGCTTACGCAATCAGGTCCTCCAACCCACGCAGACCGCGCCCAGCGCGATGATGCAGCATGCGGCGAGGCGCAAGCCGGTGAGGCGCTCGCCAAGAAAGGCCGCCCCGAGCAAAGCCGCGAACACCACACTGGTTTCGCGCAGGGCCGACACGGCCCCCATCGCGTTTTCCTGCATCGCCCAGATGATGACGCCATAGGCGGCAAGTGAGATCAACGCACCGATCGCGGCCTTCGCCATTTCGGACACTGGCATTACGAAGGCGGCTCGCCCCCGCCGCGCAAAAACCCAAAGCGGCATCGCGAGGAAAAAGACGAAGATGCCACCGGTATAGGCGACCAAGTTGCCAGCGGCGCGCACGCCAAGCCCGTCGACCACGCTGTAGGCGGCGATGCTGACTCCGGTCGCGAGCGCATCCGGCAGGTTCGAAAGATGCAGAGGAGCCCGGCCTGTTCCCGCCCGCGATGCGGCCAGCAGAAAAATCCCCGAGCAGACAAGACCGACGCCAAGGATTCCAAGCGGACTCATCCATTCGCCGGCCAGTACGCTGCCACCCAGCGTAATGAGTGCGGGCGAAGTGCCGCGCGCAACCGGATAGGTCTCGCCGAGATCGCCGCTGCGATACATCCGCACCAACAGCGCGTTATAACAAAGGTGAATAGCGCCCGAGGCGACAACGTAGCCTGTGGCGGCCCACGGCACGCCTGCCATCGCCATCATCAGAAAACCGGCGAAGCCAAGCGTAATGCTCATCACCAGCATCGACTGGAGGCGATCCGCGCCGCCGCGCAACAGCGCGTTCCAGCCGGCATGCAGCAGCGCCGCAGACAGCACCAGCAGGATCGAGAGAGGAGAAAGCAACGCTTATTGTTCGAACGCAGCCTTGAGGCGATTGAGCTGCGGCACCAGGGGATTGCCAATTGGCGCGCGCTCGACCGGAGCGGCATGGATGGTCGCGTCGAGCCGGCGGACCTTGCCTTGCAGCGCCATCGAGCGGGCGATCAAGTCCTGCAAATGCTCCGGCAGCTTTTCGATCATCTCGTTCGGACCCGGATCGGTGGCGGAGAGCTTGACCTTGGTCTTTTCGCGGTTGGCCTGGGTCAAGGTCATCTCGCCTTCCTTGACCGCACGGTGCAGCAACAGCCAGGAGGCCAGCTGCATCAGGCGCGTCGTCAGCCGCATGCTTTCGGTGGCGTAGGTCAGGCTGACGGAACGCTCCAGCGCCTTGGCCTC
Source organism: Bradyrhizobium sp. (assembly GCF_035701725.1). GTDB lineage: Bacteria > Pseudomonadota > Alphaproteobacteria > Rhizobiales > Xanthobacteraceae > Bradyrhizobium. Next base: position 2,549 of record NZ_DASSRP010000333.1, on the reverse strand, counting down.
GGTACGGCCGGCGCCATCGAGATAGGCGGCGGTCTCCTCGACCAGATCCATGCCTTCGCGAAACAAGGTGCCGAACGCTGCCGAATTGGTCAGCCGCTCGCTGAACTGGACAAGCGGGGTTTCGCCTTGCGACCGATCCGACATCTAAAACGCCTCACGCAACAGTTCACCGCCGGCCTCTGGTGCCACTGGAAGGGCCGGAAAATTATGATGAACAAATCATTGCGCAGGCGGGCACGTTAGTCCAGCCGCAACCCGAATTATGGTTTCCAGCGCCCTCCGCGGCTTGCCGCGGACGTTGCACGAATTTCTCGCAAAGCGCGGCTATGTGATGGAAAACGCGCAAAAAAAGAGCCGCCGTTGCCGGCGGCTTTTAAGTTGATAACAGGGAGGCGTCAAACAGAGTGGACAGGAGCCACTCGGTGTCCAAAGAGGACAGCGTAGTCATAGCTGGGAAAGCTTAATCGACCGTAAACGAGCGAATTTTTTTAGGCTTTGTTTGCCATATCGGCCATTGGCCGAGTGACGCTCTGTTCCCCGGACGCACCGCGGTACGCAGTGCCGCCGTGCTGATCCGGGGGCCCACTTTCGTTTCGCCTCGGTAAATCTCGGGTCCCGGCGCTGCGGCGCATCGCCGAGGCGCTGCACCGCGTCCGGGACACGTCACCTCACGACTTGAAAAAGCTGTTGGCCGCTTCCTTGGAGGCGCGCTTCTTCGTCACCGCTCCCTGCAACCGTTCGACTTCGGCGGTCAGCAGCGCAATCCGTTCGTTGAGTTCTTCGACAGACAGCAACGAGAGATCCTGCCCCATCTCGTGGGTGATTTTCTTTCGCGGCCGGTCATCGTCTTCGGTTGCCATGCGCGTTGCTCCTCATTGAGGGTGTTGCGGTGACCGGTTGCCAGCTCGCACACCGCTGGCTAATCAGGCGTCTCGTACAGCTATCTAGCCCTTGCCTAAGGACAAATCATGGAAAAAATCCCCGCGCAGATGACCGTCGTCGCCATCAGCAAGCCCGGCGGTCCGGAGGTGCTTATCCCCGAGACCCGGCCGGTTCCTACGCCGGGCGCAGACGAGATCCTGGTCAAGGTGATGGCGGCCGGCGTCAACCGGCCCGACGTGGCGCAACGCTCCGGCGCTTACCCGCCGCCGCCCGGCGCCAGCGATTTGCCGGGTCTCGAAATCGCGGGCGAAGTGGCCGCGCTCGGCAGCGCAGCGCGCCGGCACAAGATCGGCGACAAGGTGATGTCGCTGGTGGCGGGTGGCGGCTACGCGCAATATTGCATCGCGCAAGATGCGCAGGCGATGACGATCCCCGCCTCGCTCTCGATCCTCGAGGCCGGCGCGACGCCGGAAACCTTGATGACGGTCTGGCACAACGTGTTCGAGCGCGGCGGGCTCAAGGCCGGCGAAAGCATTCTCGTTCACGGCGGCTCGTCCGGCATCGGCACCATGGCGATCCAGCTCGCGAAAGCCTTCGGCGCCAAGGTGATCGTCACCGTCGGATCGAAAGACAAGGCGGAGGCCTGCATCAAGCTCGGTGCCGACCACGCCATCAACTACAAGACCGATGACTTCGTTGCCGCCGCCAAATCGATGACCGAGGGCAAAGGCCCCGACGTCATTCTCGACATGGTCGGTGGCGACTACGTCGAGCGTAACTATGATGCCGCTGCAACCGACGGTCGTATCGTGCAGATCGCAACGCTCGGTGGCGCCAAGGTCACCACCAATGTCGCCAAGCTCATGGTGAAGCGGTTGCACCACACGGGTTCGACACTGCGGCCCCGTAGTAATGCGGACAAGGCGGCGATGGTCGCCGCGATCGAGGCCAAAGTGATGCCGCTATTGCGGGAAGGCCGGATCAAGCCCCTAATGGACAGCACTTTCCCGCTGGAAAAGGCGGCCGATGCGCACCGGCGCATGGAGACCAGCGCACATATTGGCAAAATTGTGTTGGAGCTTTAACGCTCGCAGCCGATCGCGGGGTTGAAACCCTTTGATTCCCTTCGCATTCGTGTCATCTATCCGGGCGCGCCGGGCGATGCTGTTCGCCCACCGATGGTGTTGACCGCGGAGAACCGACATTGCGTCTGATCAGGTGCCTGGCAGCGTTCCTGCTGGGCCTCATGATTGTTGCGGCCGCGCCGGCGTGGGCGATCGACGCAGTGAGCGTTCGCGGTGACGTGTCCGCGATCGACCTGACCGCGGTGCTCGAGCATCAGCATAGTGATACCGATCGCATCCAGGTCTCGACTGCGCCCGGCACCGACGGCATCGTTCGCCGCATCGAAGTGCGGGCCCGCGAAGGCGGCCAGAACTGGGTGGTGTTTGCGCTCGCCAACAACACCGATGACCAGCTCGATCGTCTGATCGTCGCGCCGCATTATCGTATCGTCTCGTCCGGGTTGCTGTGGCCCGATCTCGGCCTGTCGCGCATCGCGACCATCACGCCGTCGACCGGTGACCGGCCGGAGCGGCAGGAGAGCGCGACCGCCGACATCTTCCGCATCACGCTCGATCCGGGTTCGGTCGTCACTTACGTGGCAG
>NZ_DASSRP010000332.1:0-13345 GCF_035701725.1 Bradyrhizobium sp. | reverse complement strand
GAAGGAGATGTCCTGCGAGGCCTCCGACACGCCGGTCAGAAAGCCGTTGTCCTGCTGCGGGAAGAAGCCCTTCGGGATGATGGTGAAGAGATAGACCGAGAGTGCGACCGTGCAGAAGAAGATGAAAAGGGTGGTTCGTTTCCAGTCCAGCGCGTGATCTAGCCCGCGCTCGTAGGCGTGCAGCATCCGGTCGAACAGCCGTTCGCTCCACTGGTAGAACCGTCCGTGTCTGGCCTCTTGATGCGAGCGCAGGAAGCGGGAAGCCATCATCGGGGTCAAGGTCAGCGAGACCATCATCGACACGAAGATGGTCATCGCCAGCACGACGGCGAACTCGCGGAACAGACGGCCGATCACCCCGCCCATCAACAGCAGCGGAATCAGAACCGCCACCAGAGAAACGCTGATCGAGACGATGGTGAAGCCGATCTCACTGGCGCCCTTGAAGGCGGCGGCCATCGGCCGTTCGCCGTGCTCGACATAGCGCGTGATGTTCTCCAGCATCACGATGGCGTCGTCGACCACGAAGCCGACCGCGATGGTCAGCGCCATCAGCGACAGGTTGTCGAGCGTGTAGCCGGCGACCCACATCAGGGCGCAGGCGCCGAGCAATGCGAGCGGCACCGTGATCGCCGGAATGACCGTCGCCCAGAAGCTGCGCAGGAAGACGAAGATCACCATGATGACGAGGAAAATCGTGATCAGCAGCGTGATCTGCACGTCCTCGACCGCCGCGCGGATGGTGAGCGTGCGATCGCTGATGATCTTGATGTTGATGGCGGGCGGGATCGCGGCGATCAGGCGCGGCAACTGTGCCTTGATCTTGTCGACGGTGTCGATGACGTTGGCGCCGGGCTGCTTGAAAACAACCAGAAAAACGCCGCGCTGGCCATTGGCCCAAGCCGCTTGCTTCGCATCTTCCGGCCCCGTCACGGCTTGGCCGATGTCGCGAATTCGCAGCGGACCGCCGTTGCGATAGGCGATGATGACGTCGTTCCAATCTTTGGAATCCAGCATCTGGTCGTTGGCGTAGATGGTGAACGCGCGCTTCTCGCCGTCGATATTGCCTTTGGGGCTGTCCACCGTGGTGATGGCGATCTGGCTGCGCACATCCTCGAGCGACAGGCCCTTGGCCACCAATTTTGCCGGATCGACCTGAATGCGGATCGAGGGCTTTTGCTGACCGCCAATCGTGACCTGGGCCACGCCCGAGATCTGGCTGATCTGCTGGGCGAGCTGGGCGTCGACGGAGTCGCTGACCGTGGTGAGCGGCAGGGTGTCGGAGGTCGCCGACAGCAACAGGATCGGCGAGTCCGCCGGATTGACCTTGCGGTACGTCGGCGGCGTCGGGAGATTCTTGGGCAACTGGCCGCCTGCGCCATTGATGCCGGCGAGCACGTCGTTGGCGGCTCCATCGATATTGCGGTTGAGGTCAAACTGGATGGTGATGGACGTGGTGCCGAGATAACTCGTCGAGGTCATCTGGGCGATGCCGGGAATTTGCGCAAACTGCCGTTCCAGCGGCTGCGCGACCGAGGAGGCCATCGTTTCGGGGCTCGCGCCGGGCAATTGCGCGGTAATCTGGATCGTCGGAAAGTCGACTTGCGGCAGCGGAGCTACCGGGAGCAGCGGATAGGCGACGAGACCCACAAACAGAATGCCAGCCATCATCAGCGAGGTGCCGATGGGGTACCTGATGAAGGGAGCGGAAATTCCCCGTTGAGTACCCTCGCTCATTCCGACTGCGCCTTCGGCTGTGCCGGATCGGAACTGGCCACGGCAGTGCTGACGAGCGTGCCCGGCTGAACCTTGAACTGGCCGCTGACGATAACCCGCTGACCCGGCGCCAAGCCGCTTTCGATCACGGAGCGTCCATCGATCGACTGGCTTACTTTCACCTTTCGCAACTCGGCCTTGTTGTTCCGATCGACCGTATAGACATAGAGGCCGTCATTGCCATGCTGGACCGCGTCGTCCGGAACCACGGTCGCATCCTTCATGGTGCGGATCAGAAGACGCGTTGAGACGGATTGGCCGGGCCACAGCGCGTGATCCTTGTTCTCGAAGACGGCCTTGAGGCGGATCGTACCGCTGGTCGAATCGACCTGGTTGTTCACCACCGCCAGCGTGCCTTCCGCCAGCGGCCGCTTGCCGTCGGTGGTGATCGCAATGGTCTTGAGCGGGGTTGCACCCTGCGCACCCTTGATGTCGGGCAACTGGTCTTCCGGCGCGGTGAAGATCACGGCGATTGGTTCGACTTGCGTGATGGTGACGATCCCGGTCTGGGCCGCGGCGTTGACGATATTACCGACGTCGACCTGCCGGAGGCCGACAACGCCCGAAATCGGCGCCTTGATGTCGGTGTAGTCGAGCTGGGTCTGTGCGTTGTCGATCGCGGCGGCATCGGCGGCGATCTGCGCTGTCAACTGCGAGACACTGGATCGCTGGGTATCGAGCTGTTGGCGCGTGGCGAACTCGCCGAGCTTGACGTAGCGCTGCAAGTCCAGATTGACATTGGCGAGGTTGGCCTCGTCCTGCTCCTTCTTGGCTTTCGCCTGATCGAGCGCGGCCTGATAGGGTCGGGGGTCGATCTTGGTCAAAAGATCGCCCTGCTTGACGAACTGGCCTTCGGTAAAGGCGATCTTGACGATCTCGCCATCGACGCGCGACCGAACTTGAACGGTGTTGAAGGCTTGAACGGTTCCAAGGCTGGTCAGGTAGACCGGAAAATCCGCCTTTTCGACTGTGGCAATGCTCACGCGCACCGGTCGCGGCGTGTTCTTCTGCGCATTGTTTGCCGCTGTTTCATGATTTTCGCCATGGAAGCGCTGCCAGCCGAAATAGCCTGCGCCAGCGACGACCAAGGCCAGCAAAATCCAACGCGTTGTCCGCGATTTTTTCATGTCGGCCTGCAGATTCAAAAAAATATAAGTAGCGAGTCTTCCCTATGGTTCATAGAGACTTCATATATAATACGCGTGCACTTAATGTGTAAACACACTATGGCTTGAGAATCCTAAACAATTGGCAATCCCCGGGGCGTTTTGCACCCTAATGTCACTCGATCTGAAGAAGCAGTTCATTACCCAATTGATCGAGAGTTCGCGGATCTTGCGCAACTACGTCGATCATCGCGCCAAGTCTCGCGGCACCACGCGCGCGCAATGGATTGTGCTGTTTCGCCTGCGCGAGCAGGAGGGGCTGTCGCAGGTGGATCTGGCGGAGGTGCTCGAGCTGCAGCCGATTTCGCTGGTGCGCCTGCTCGACCGCCTGGTCGAGCATGGCCTGGTGGAGCGCCGCAGCGACCCCCGGGACCGGCGAGCCAACCGCCTGTTCCTGACGCCCTCGGGACGACGGCTTGCCGACGATCTCGACAGCCTGCGCGATGCGATCGCGACCGACGTGTTGCAGGGGATGCCGGCCGCTAGCATCGAAACGAGCCTCAAGGCTTTGCGCGAGGTCAAGGATAGGATCAAGAGCCTGGGCGAACCTGCGGGCGGTATCGCCGCCAAGTAGCCGCCGCCGGGCAATCGCGATGCGAGCCTCCGCCGATCGGTGACACCGCGCCCGACCCGGGATTTTTCCCGATTTTTTCGGGATTAAGTTGTGCCTTCGCGCCAGGCTGTAACCCGCAGATGGAATTCATCTAACTCACGCGTAAGCTACTCGACGACGCCCGTGAAATGCTCTTCAAGCAACGGGTCAGCATGAGGCCCGGGAAGTCGCGAATGTTTAGAGTCATCCTTAAAATTGCAGCGGTTCTGACGTTGCTGTCGCTCGGGCCGGCAGCGTTCGCTCAGCAGAATTCCGCCGCGTCAGATCCGAAGGTCTCAACCGCGACCACCGCCCAGCCAGCCGGCGCTTCAACCAATCTGGTGCCGACTGACAACGCCGCCGAGGCGAAGGCCTCCCGGCCTGTTCTGCGCGAGCTGTCGCCCTGGTCGATGTTTCTTTCGGCCGACATCATCGTCAAGGCGGTGATGATCGGCCTCGCCTTTGCCTCGCTGGCGACGTGGACCGTGTTCATCGCAAAGATGGTGGAGCTCACGATCGTTCAAAGCCGGCTGCGTGGAGCCCTGCGCAAAATCGCTGATTCAAGGTCGCTGGCTGAGGCGCAGTTCGCGCTCGGATCGAGCGGCACCATCCTGTCGTCGTTTCTGTCGGCGGCGATGCGAGAGGCGCGGCTGTCGGCGGGCATTTCCAGCGATGCCGGGGTGAAGGAACGCGCCGCATCGAGCTTTTCCGAAATTGCTCGGGCGGAATCGCGCCGCATCCGGCTCGGTATGGGCGTGCTGGCCACCATTGGCGCGACCTCACCCTTTGTCGGGCTGTTCGGTACGGTATGGGGCATCATGAACAGCTTCATCGGAATTTCGAAGTCGCAGACCACCAACCTTGCGGTCGTTGCCCCCGGTATCGCCGAGGCGTTGCTCGCCACTGCCATCGGTCTTGTCGCGGCCATTCCGGCCGTCATCATCTACAACCACTTCGCGCGTATGACGAAGGGGTATCTTGAGCTGGTCAGCCGCTCCTCGGGCGCGGCGGGGCGGTTGCTGTCGCGCGACCTCGACCGCACCCACGTCAGTTCCAACGGCCGCGTCGGCTCGCGCGCTGCGGAGTAGGACGGAGTTAACATCCATGGCCGTTTCGATCGCCGACAACGATCTCGATGACGATGCCGATTTCGCCGAGACGCACGAGATCAACGTCACCCCGTTCATCGATGTCATGCTCGTATTGCTGATCATTTTCATGGTGGCCGCGCCGCTATCGACGGTCGATCTGCCGATCGATCTGCCGTCATCGACCGCAACGCCGCAGAAGAAGCCGGACAAGCCGACTTACGTCAGCATCAAGCCGGACCTGACGCTCGCGATCGGCGAAAAGCAAGTCAAGCGCGCCGATCTGGTTGCGGCGCTCGATGCCACCGCCGAGTCCAATCCGGAACGGCTGGTGTTCGTGCGCGCCGATCGTGGCGTCGCTTACGGCGATCTGATGGACGTGCTGGAGCTATTGCGCCGCGGCAATTACCGGATGAAGCTGGTGACGCTGGAAGGCGTTCCGGATGCGCCCACGCAAGCCCCCGCATCTGGAGCGGCAAGGCCCTGATGGAATGAGCGAGTTCGCGCAGGAACAACGGCCGACGTGGCGGCTCTGGACGATCGCGGCATTCGCCGCGCTGTCGCTGCACGTTGCCGGTGCCGCGCTCGCCTTGGCGCACCTGCACCCGAGCGACGATGCCGATGACGGGCTCGGTTTCAACGCGAGCGCGATCGGCGTCGATCTGGAGTCGCCGACAGCCGAAGAGACCGAGTTGCCTCCGGGACCCGACGCCGATGCCTCGGTGGCGTCGCCCGCGCTCGCCGAACAGAAGGCCGAGGTCAAGCCGACCGATTTGCCAAAGGAGATGCCGAAGGAGAGCGACGATCCCGACCGCGTCGTGACGACAAACGAGCAGAAGAAGCCGACCGACGACGATCCGAAAACCGAGGCCGTGCAGACCGCGGCCTCACAGCAATCGGTGGCGCAGGAAGCCAGCGCCCGCCAGCACATCGAAGGCGCGCGCGAGGCCAACGCGGCGGCGGCGCCAAATCTCGGCATCGGCAAGGACAAGCAGATGCTTACCGCCAAATGGGCAAGGCAGATCAGCGCCTATTTCGAGTTGCACAAGCGCTATCCGAAGACCGAAAAGATCAAGGCCGCCAAGGTCAAGGTCAGTCTCGTGCTCAACCGGCTCGGCCATGTGGTGTCGCTTGCGGTGGCCGAAACCTCGGGCGATCCGCTGTTCGACGAAGCCGCCCTCGACATGATCCGCCGCTCCGATCCGGTGCCGCGTCCGCCGGCGTCGCTGACCGACGACAGTTTCGCCTATAATCTGGATGTCAATTTCAACGGCCGGAAATAACCTGGGTGCGAGCGCTTGCCCGTATCCGGCCCGGACAGCGCGGCCGTGAGAGCCTCAGCGCCAGAGATACCGGAACGCCGTATAGACCACGACCAGGCAGGCGAAGATCAGGGCAACCGGCAGCTTTGATTTTTGCTGCGGTCCGCCCGCCGTCTTCGGCCGCTGTGCCGGCGGGCGCTTGAAAGCGGTCACGTTGTCGCTTGTGCTCGCCGTGGATGGCCTCGGCTTGACCTCGGGTGCCTGGCCTGCGCCGCCCATCTCCTCATAGTAGCTCTGATAGATGAGCAGGATGATGGCCTCGGATGCCTCGGCTTCATTCTTTTCTTTCAATAGCGTCTTGTAGCGCTCGAGGAAGCTTTGCGCGGCCGGCGGCAGGGCGGAGGTTCCGTTCAGCTTGGCCATCATGGTCCAGGTGGCGAAATCCGCCCTTGCCCTGGTATCGGCGCGTCGCGCGATCATCATGTCGGCTGCTTTGATCAAAATGGCCTCGGCTTTTAGCGGCTGCTCTTGGCGGCGCGGCGAAGGTTGGAGGTTAGGCGTTTCCGGTGACGATGAGAATCACCGCGAGCACATAACCGGTCAGCGTTCGCAATATCTTCGAAATAACATCAAGATTTAGACCGAACTGCGAACCGGCCAGCGGAAGCACGATCAACAAGCTGATCAGGATCAGCATCCCGAACGGTTCCAACCGCGAGAGCGGCAGAGCCAGCGCTCTCGGCAAAAGCCCGACCGCCACCCGTCCGCCGTCCAGCGGCGGAATAGGCATCATGTTGAAAACCGCGAGGATCACGTTGATCAGAAGCGCGTTTTTCAGGTTGTCCGCAACCCACTGCGCCGAACTGGCCGGGGCCAAGTCCAGCAGGTGGAACGCGACGGCGGCGAGCAGCGCCAGCGCAATGTTGGTGGCGGGACCGGCCAGCGCCACCAGGATCATGCCGATCCGCGGATTGCGAAGCAGGCGAAAATTCACCGGCACCGGTTTGGCGTAGCCGAACAGGAACGGCGAATGCGCCATCAAGAGGATCGCCGGCATCATTAGCGTGCCGAAGGGATCGATATGCCGGATCGGGTTGAAGCTGACGCGGCCAAGCTTGTAGGCGGTATCATCGCCGAGCCGGTGAGCGACAAAGCCGTGCGCCGCCTCATGGAAGGTGATGGCGATCACCAGCGGCAAGACCCAGACGGAGAAGTCATAGAGGGAGGCGTTCACTGGCGCGGTTCCGGACGGCAGACTCATCTTCTGCCTCACGCTACCACGTTCGGAAGTAAACAGGGTCTAAACCGGACCCTCCGGATGTTGCGGCAGACCGTCATCCAGCCTGACCCAGCTGATTTTTTCCGATACCCAGATATGCTCCGTCGGCGCAAAGGCGTTGCGGTCGTCAAAGGTGGCAAGCGCCACGCCGGCCGCCGTGCCGTTGCGGCGCCAGGAGAACAGGCGTGTGCCGCACGTCTGGCAGAAAACCCGCTCAAGGTGATCTGAGGACAGGTAGCGGCCGGTCTCGCCTTTGACCGTGATGGCGCCCTGGTCATAGAGCGCGCGCGCAAAGAAGGGCGAACCCATCGCCTTCTGGCAGTTGCGGCAGTGGCAGACGCGCACGTTGATCGGTTCGCCCTCGCAGCTGAAGCGAACCGCGCCGCAGAGACAGCCGCCCTCCCGGGTCATCGCGTGTTCCTAATACGTCGCGCGGCCGCCAGAGATATCGAACACCGCGCCGGTCGAGAACGAGCAGTCCTCGGAAGCAAGCCAGGCGGCAAGCGCGGCGAGTTCTTCGACCAGCACGAAGCGGTTTTTCGGAATCTTCGACAGCATGAAATCGATGTGCTGCTGCGTCATCTGGTCGAAGATCGCGGTTTTGGCCGCGGCCGGCGTCACCGCATTGACCATGATGTCGTATTTCGCAAGCTCCTTGCCGAGCGACTTGGTCAGCGCAATCAATCCCGCTTTCGAGGCCGAGTAGTGCGCCGCGTTCGGATTGCCTTCCTTGCCGGCGATGGAAGCGATGTTCACGATGCGCCCGTAGTTCTGCTTGATCATCGTGGGTACGATGGCCTTGCAGCAGACGAAGGGGCCGTCGAGATTGATGCGCAGTACCTTGCGCCATTCCTCGAAGTCGGTTTCCCAGACCGTCTTGTTGATACCGGCAATGCCGGCATTGTTGACGAAAATGTCGATCTTGCCGAAGGCCTTCAGCGTTTCCTCTCGCGCTTTCTCGACCGCCGCGAGATCGGAGACGTCGACCTTGACGGCAATGACGCTGCTGCCGATTTCCTTGGCGGTCTTTTCGGCCAAAGGCTGATCGTGGTCCCAGATCGCGACCTTGGCGCCGGAGGCAACGAAGCGTTCGGTAATGGCGCGGCCAAAGCCCTGCGCCCCGCCGGTGACGACGGCGCAACGGCTGTTCAGATCGATCTTGTTCATGATGGCGTTTCCTTCTCGATTCTGCCTGTCGTTGCGAGCGAAGCGAAGCAAAGCAAAGCAATCCAGCGCCAAAGGAAGAAGTCTGGACTGCTTCGTCGCCTCGCTCCTCGCAATCACGTTGATTGATTTAGTCGACGATTACAGCGTCCAGCCGCCGTCGATGATGTGGGCAACGCCAGTCGTGAACGCGCTTTCATCGCTGGCGAGATAGACCGCGAGCATCGCGATCTCTTCCGCGGTGCCGAGCCGGCCCATCGGCTGTCGCGCGATGAACGCCTCCCGCCCGCCGGGGCCTGCGGCCACCGCGCGGCCGAGCATCGAGGGCGTCTCGATCGTGCCGGGACAAATGCAATTACAGCGGATGCCCTTGGTGATGAAATCGGCGGCAACGGCCCGCGTCAACGCGGCGACGGCGGCTTTGGTGGCGCCATAGACATAGCGGTTCGGCGCGGCTTTGAAGACGCCGGCAGCCGACGAGATGTTGACAATCGAGCCGCCGCCACGCTCCAGCATCAGCGGCAGGAAGTTTCGGATCGTCCGGTGCATCGACTTGACGTTGAGGTCGAAGGAAAAATCCCAATCCTCATCGGAGCATTCGAGCACGGTGCCGTGGTGCACGAAGCCGGCGGCGTTCAGCAGGATGTCGACAGGCCCGACGCGCTTGGCCATGGCGGCGACATCTGCGCTGCTTCTGGCATCGAGGCGCGCAACCTCCTTGATGCCCTCGGCGGCCAATGTCGCCAATCCCTTTTCGTCGATGTCGGTGGCAAAAACGGATGCGCCTTCGCGCGCAAAGGCAATTGCCGAGGCGCGGCCGATCCCGGCGGCCGCCGCGGTGACGAAAGCGCGCTTGCCTTTCAGGCGGTCAGACATGGTTTTCTCCCTTCGATCTGTTCGTCATTCCGGGGCGATGCGCAGCATCGAACCCGGAATCTCGAGATTCCGGGTCTGGTCCTCGGCGCAAAATTGAATATCAATTTTGTCGCTCGGACCACCCCGGAATGACGACTTGTTTAGTGATTATCTCGCGCGACACCGAAGGTGCCGGCAACGTTGTGGTAGCGCGTGGCGAGCTCCATGCAGGCGCCGGTCGATTGCTGGCCGACCGTTGAGCGATAGATTTCCTGCCATGGCGTCTGGCTCGGCGGATAGGGGAAACCCCCTTTGGCCTTCAATTCCGCGCGCCGCTTTTGCAGCTCTCCGTCGGAAATCAGGATATTGGCGCTGCCCTTGTTGAGGTCGATGCGAACCTTGTCGCCGGTCTTGAGGATCGCAAGGCCGCCATCGGCGGCGGCTTCCGGCGAAGCGTTGAGGATCGAGGGCGAGCCGGAGGTGCCGGATTGCCGGCCGTCGCCGATGCAGGGCAGGGACAGGATGCCGCGTTTGATCAGGGCGGCCGGAGGCTGCATGTTCACAACCTCGGCGCCGCCGGGATAACCGATTGGGCCGGTGCCGCGCACGAACAGGATACAGTGCTCGTCGATATCGAGTTTGGGATCGTCGATCCGCGCGTGATAGTCCTCCGGCCCTTCGAACACGATGGCGCGGCCTTCGAAGGCATTCGGGTCCTTCGGGTTGACCAGGTAGCGCTCGCGGAATTCCTTTGAGATGACGCTGGTCTTCATGATCGCGGAATCGAAGAGATTGCCGCGCAGGACAATGAAGCCGGCATCCTTCACCAGCGGCTTATCGTAGCTGAAGATCACGTCGCCGTCGGGCTTGGCGGCCTCGCGGCAATTGTCGCCCATGGCGTGACCGTTCACCGTGACCGCATCTTCGTGGATGCGCTTGGCCTTCATCAATTCGCGCACCACCGCCGGCACGCCGCCGGCGCGGTGAAACTCCTCGCCAAGATAGAAGCCGGCCGGCTGCATGTTGACGAGCAGCGGAACGTCGTGGCCGAATTTCTGCCAATCGTCGATCGAAAGTTCCACGCCGATATGGCGCGCAAGCGCGTTGATATGGATCGGCGCATTGGTCGAACCGCCGATCGCCGAATTGACGACGATGCAGTTCTCGAACGCCTTTCGGGTCAGGATATCGGAGGGCTTCAGATCCTCCCAGACCATGCCGACGATGCGTTTTCCTGTCTCGTAGGCGATCTGGCCTCGCTCGCGATAAGGCGCCGGGATCGCGGCGCAGCCGGGCAGGGACATCCCGAGCGCTTCGGCCAGCGCGTTCATGGTCGAGGCCGTCCCCATGGTGTTGCAGTGGCCGACCGACGGCGCCGAGGACGCCACGATGGTCATGAACTGCTCATAATCGATCTCGCCGGCCGCGAGCTGCTCGCGGGCCTTCCACACCACGGTGCCGGAGCCCGTGCGCTGGCCCTGATGCCAGCCGTTCAGCATCGGACCGCCGGACAATACGATGGCGGGCAGGTTGACCGTGGCGGCGGCCATCAGGCAGGCCGGTGTGGTTTTGTCGCAGCCGGTGGTCAGCACCACGCCGTCCAGCGGATAGCCGAATAGAACTTCGACGAGGCCGAGGTAAGCGAGGTTGCGGTCCAAGGCCGCCGTCGGACGCTTTCCGGTCTCCTGGATCGGGTGCATCGGGAATTCCATCGCGATGCCGCCGGCGGCCCGGATGCCTTCGCGCACCCGATGCGCCAACTCGATATGATGCCGGTTGCAGGGCGACAGATCGTTTCCGGTCTGGGCGATGCCGATAATCGGCTTGCCGGACTGCAATTCTTCCCGGGTCAGGCCATAATTGAGGTAGCGCTCCAGGTAGAGCGCGGTCATCCCGGGGTTATGGGGGTTGTTGAACCACTCGCTCGAACGGAGCTTGCGCCTGGTGACGCCGGTTAGCGGCTTGTTCATGGTTTCTCCCGCAGCGCACACGCCTTAATTTTGTGCGTTATCTCTTGATGGGCACTCTATTTCGCATGTCGAGATCAGCTTCGCAATGTCACGGCGTTAAGGCCGCTGTCTACGACTTTGATCCAAGGACACGTCAGCAAAAGTCTGATATGACGCCCTTAAATCGGGCCCGTCGGATAGGTAGCGCGGGTCGGAAAGGCTGTTTGGGAGGAAATTGATGTCGTCTGTGCAGATCCGCGACGTGCGGAAATCGTTTGGCGGCTTTGAGGTTTTGCACGGCGTCACGATCCCGATCGAGGACGGCGCCTTTGTCGTGCTGGTCGGTCCCTCCGGCTGTGGCAAATCGACCTTGCTGCGGATGCTCGCGGGGTTGGAGAACATCACCTCCGGCACGATCTCGATCGGCGACCGCGTCGTCAACAATGTCCAGCCCAAAGAGCGCGATATCGCGATGGTGTTCCAGAACTATGCGCTTTATCCGCATATGACCGTCGCCGACAACATGGGATTCTCGCTGAAGCTGCGCGGCGCCAATCCGGACGAGATCAAGAAGGGTGTGGCGCGCGCAGCCGAGATCCTGGCGCTGACCCCGCTGCTCGACCGTTACCCGCGGCAACTCTCCGGCGGCCAGCGTCAGCGCGTGGCGATGGGCCGCGCCATCGTGCGCGATCCGCAGGTGTTCCTGTTCGACGAGCCGTTGTCGAACCTCGACGCGAAATTGCGCGTCGCGATGCGCACCGAGATCAAGGAACTGCATCAGCGGCTAAAGACCACGACGGTCTACGTCACCCACGACCAGATCGAGGCCATGACCATGGCCGACAAGATCGTGGTGATGCATGACGGCATCGTCGAACAGATCGGCTCGCCGCTCGAACTCTACGACAAGCCGGACAACCAGTTCGTCGCGAGCTTCATCGGCTCGCCGGCGATGAATTTCATCAAAGGCAAGGTCAAGGCCAATGGCAGCGCCATCTTCGAGGGGCCTAACGGCGTCAAGCTCCCGCTCGCGAACGCGCCGGCCAATTCCGACGGCAGGCCCGCGGTTTATGGCGTGCGGCCGGAGCATTTCACGATCGCCGATGATGGCGCGGAGGCCGAAATCGTGGTGGTCGAGCCGACCGGATCGGAGACGCAGCTGTTCGCCAATCTCGGCGGCGAACAGGTGGTCGCGGTGTTCCGCGAGCGTCACCAGTTCAACCCCGGCGACAAAGTTCGGCTGAAGCCGAATCCGTCGCTGGTGCATTTGTTCGACGAGGCTACCGGCAAGCGACTTTAAGGCCGGCATACTTGGCCGATGAACGAGCCAATCACCAATCAAGAAGGGAGAAGAGGGCATGAATAGTTTCACACCGGATCGGCGCTCGCTGCTCAAAGCGGGCGGCGGCCTTCTGGCAACGGCGGCCACCATGTCGGCCGAGCAACTGCTCGGCTATGCCAAGGCGTGGGCGCAGACGTCGCAGTGGAAGCCGGAGGCCGGCGCCAAGATCAACCTGTTGCGCTGGAAGCGTTTCGTCGAGTCCGAAGACGTGGCGTTCATGAAGATCGTCGACGCCTTTCAGAAAGCGACGGGCGTCACCATCAACGTCTCCAATGAGTCCTACGACGATCTGCAGCCTAAGGCGTCGGTGGCGGCCAATACCGGGCAGGGCCTCGACCTGGTGTGGGGGCTTTACTCGCTGCCATTCCTGTTCCCGAGCAAGTGCCTCGATATGACCGACGTCGCCACCTACCTCGGCCAGAAGGGCGGCGGCTGGACCAAGTCGGGCGAGGCCTACGGCATCTACGAAGGCAAATGGATCGGCGTTCCCGTCGCGGCCACCGGCGCGCTGATGAACTACCGCATCTCGGCGATGGAAAAGGCAGGTCACAAGGAGTTTCCGAAGGATCTCGCCGGCTTCGCGGATCTCGTCAAAGGTCTCAACAAGAACGGAACGCCGGCCGGCATGGCGGTCGGCCACGCCTCGGGCGACGCCAATACCTGGCTGCACTGGGCGTTGTGGGCGCATGGCGGCAACCTGATCGACGCCAACAACAAGGTCGTCATCAATTCGCCGGAGACCGCGAAAGCGCTCGAATACGTCAAGGGCCTCTATGACAACTTCATTCCGGGCACCGCGTCCTGGAACGACAGTTCCAACAACAAGGCCTTCCTGGCCGGCCAGCTCTACCTGACCGTCAACGGCATCTCGA
>NZ_DASSRP010000331.1:0-4370 GCF_035701725.1 Bradyrhizobium sp. | reverse complement strand
GGCCTACGGCCACGAATAGGGTGGCCTGGACGGTGCGCTCCGGTCGCATTGTCGGCTCCGGCGGTGAGGGGCGGCTTTGGTTTCAGTGGCTTGATCCAAAGCTTACCCAAAACCGCCCGGTCCTGCTCATAAAAACACGCGATTTCCTGAGCGCTTCTAGAAGCTTACGGTTTATGGATGCGCACTAGTCTAGGTTTACACAAGAGGCGCAACGCTTCCGTTATCAGTACACACACGTTTCTCAACAGCGCGTTGCCGGAGCGCTGAAAAATATCGAGATGGGACTTATAGGAGGACGTAATGTGATAACCATACCAGCATCCCAATCACGTTAAACAACATTACTGTCGATAATAGTGTTGTTGGCGCTATCAATACTGGCAATGTTCAAAGGATTGCTGTCACTCTGGCTAATCTGCACAACACAGGAAAACGACGAAGCGAGAAATGCCGTCAGAGCCTTGACTGAGGTTATCCTAAGCGATGCCACCACAGGCGACGCTCAGAAAAACAACTGGTCGAGCAAGTCGCCTTTTTAAGCGAACAAGCTGTCGCTAACGCAAAGGATCGAAAGCCCGGTTTGATAAAAGCAACCTTTGGCGCACTGACCCAAGCGGCAGGCACAATCACAGCGATCGCCGGAGCATGGCAAATCGCTGAGCCGATCCTCAAAGGCTTATTCAATCTATAAGTACAAACGCGAGGGGTGACACAATGACGGCAATGACGCCAGACAAAAAAACCCCGCACTGTCACATGCGGCCAATGCGGAAAACCAGCTATCGCGAAAGTCAACGATGTACCGCTATGCGTCAATCACTACTCGAAATTGCAGACAGCGAATACCCAAGCGCAAGCGGCATTGACGGAGCAGCTTCGGCACGTCATGGCGATGCAGAATCAAGCGGCGGCTGAATTGGAAAACATTGCGGGGGTACGACCGGGTTTGTTCCCGCGCATCAAGATTCCACCTGCGCCGTCCGCGCCCATTACCTTGAACAACAGCGTTGTCGGCGCGCTAAACACCGGTGTCGTCAGAGAGATGGAAGTGAATTTAACGCATCTCCAAAACAGCGGAAACCACAAAGCTACAGATGCACTCAAAGCTCTCACGGAGACTATCCTACGTGACCCTTCCGCAGACAATACGCAGAAAAGCGACCTCGTTGAACACATTGCCTTTCTAAGTGAGCAAGCTGTACTCCCCGCAAAAGATCGAAAACCAGCAGTAATCAAAACAACGCTCAGCACACTGGCCCAAGTTCCGCAGCTTGATTTTGGACAGATCGGATTATCAATGGCTTGTGGGCGACTTTGAGTTTTAGGCACCACAGTTTTGAGGTTCAGGGGGTGGGCGGCACCTGCTGGAAGACGGATGGCAGAGTGGTTCCGATGGCACGGCAGATCGGGTCGATGGCCGGCCCAGGAGCGGTGCGCAGCCGGGCGCGACGGCCATCCTGTTCGACCTCGATCTCGCTGAGATCGGCGAGATCGTCGATGACGCGGTGCCATTCGAGCCGGCTGCGGCGGGCCGCAAGCCGGTCGAACAGCTCCTTGCGCAGGACGAGGGCCAGAAAGGTGCAGAAGACGTGGCCGCGAATACCGGCATCGGCCCCCGGACTTGATCCGGGGGTCGGGCGGGTCGCGAGCAGCGCCTTGGCGGTTTTGAAGGCATCCTCCACGGCCAGCAGATTGCGGTAGCGCAGCACGACCTGCAGAGCGGTGATTTTGGTGTTGGTGCGCAGCACGAAGAGACCATCAAAGCGAGCATCGGCCTCGATCTTGGCGCGATCGATGACAAAGCCGCCGCCGGTGGGCGTCTTCACAAAACGGCGAAAGCCGTTGTTGGCGACCAGCGCCTTGTCGCCTTGGGCAAGCTTGCGCTCGAGCCCGGCGACCAGTTCGGCGCGCGCCGCAGCGTCCTTTTTGGCTGCTTCGTGGTTGCGGCAGATGACATAGCGCCGCCCGGCGATCGTCGTCTCTTTGATCGTCAGTTCGGTCTCACCCTTCTGGCGGGGAATGACGAGCGGCACGGCGAGCCCGTCATCCTCGATGACCTCGGCGCGCACCTCGCGGCTGGTGCGCTCGCGCACGCCGAGGATGTCGTCGATCTTCTCGGCTTCAAGGGCGGCAATAGTGTCGGCGCTGATCAGGCCGCGATCGGCGACGATGCACGCCTCGCGGATCCCGAAGCCCGCGCGCAGCCGCCTGACCACCGGTAACAGCCATGTCACCTCGGCAGTATTGCCGGGCATCAGAAACGAGGCGATCGGCCGGTCGGTATCATCGAGCACGATGCCGAGCACGACCTGCTTCAAGTGCCCGCGGTCGTCCTTCGAGTGGCCGTATTGGCCGAGGCTTTCGCCGCCGGCGCCTTCGAACCACAATGAGGTCGTATCGATAAATGCCATCGAAACGGCACCGAACAGCGGCTGGCGGTGGCGATAGAGCGCCTCCTCGACCGCCTCCGCGGTGCAGCGGCCCGCCGCGTCGGCTTCGCCAAGCCAGGCCATCGCCTTGTAGGCGTGATCGAGATCGAGCCCCTCGGCGCCGGGCACGCGCACTCGGCGCAGCCAGTCGCTGGCATGCCGGTCAGAGCCCGAGATCATCAGCCGGTGAAGCACCGTGAGATAGACCGCGCGCTCGACATCAAAAGCAAAGTGCCGGTCGGCGAGCATACTCTTCAGCACGTCGCGGCATCCCGTTTCCGCCCACAGCCGACCGAACACCAGATCGGGTCCCATGCTGAGGCGATGCAGCTCCGGCAATTCGCCGCGATAGAAGCTCGACAACACGATCGAGCGGCGGGAATGGCGCGCCGCCGAGGCGATCAGCCCGTCGATCAAACCCGCGGCCTCGACCTCGTCGCCCCGGCCGGGCGCCTTGATGACGCGCTGCACATGGCGGCCGCCCTCGCGGGCGTTCTCCACCAGGTAAAGATATTCGTAGGCTCCAATCTTCTTGACGCGGACAAACATGGCGCGGCACCCTGCTCCCGGCACCAGCACCACGATTCTGTGCGTGCCCGCAAGCAGTATCCTAACTTCCTATTGAAATATTTTGAGCGATCTAGCACCACAATTGGGCGTGACCAGTCAAATCCTCAGCGTTTCTGCGGCTCTCAATGCCCGATGTATTCAAAACTGCGGAAGTTGGGTTCAGGAGACTTTTATCTATTGGCATCATATAGTGCTTAACAACCGAGCGGTACATAGCTAAATCTCTGTTGAGAGCAGTACTCGGGCAAACGTTACATTCAAAGGAAATTCGTCAAATATCTTATCCCATATGTCGTTACTTTGTGGCATAGGTACAATCTTACGCGCTTTTTTATCTTCTTGTCCGGCAAAATTGAGAGCCGGCTCTCTCCTCGTGTTTTCAACCCACACATCAAAAGCGAGCGCTTCCTGATTCCACAGCACATGAATAATTTCAGCCTTGAAGGGCGCGGTCCATGCACGGTTAGCAGAAACCACTAGCTCCTTGTTGTCGTCATGCTGCTGCTTGGACGCGATGCGCGTTTGCTTGATCAACCCCCTAGCGTCCGCGTGTGTCACGAGCAACGCGACCAGACTAACTATTGCCAGTGCAACCGTGCCGAGCGCCAGCATGAAGGTTGCTCTTGCTGTTAGGGTTTCCCACCATGGCGGTGAAGGAGAGGGCGGTGTGTTCTCTGGACTTGCGCCCGATGCAGGTATCTGGCCCTCGATGAGAATGCGGCCCGATATTGAGACCTGTGGAGGCTGCGAAGTTTTCATGATCTTCACTGTTCCGCACATGACGGAGCGTTACCGAATGGCCGGAGACGCTGAGCGGTTCGGGGCGCTGTGCGTCTAGCGCCCGGCCCGGAGGGACACGCCCAAAAAGTCCAATAACACGTTTTAACGGAAAGCACGGCGAAGTCGCTGCAAAATGCTCGCGCGGGCGATGAAGTGGAAACCGGGCGAGCGGGTGCGCTGGATCGTTTTGAGGGTGCACGGCGGGCGGCGGAATACTTGCCGCCCCGGATAGCGCGCTTGCTCGCGTCTCCTATGTCTTGTAGGCGGCGGTGTCTTCGGGCGGGTCTGTGCATTTTACATAACATCCGTTCCGCGCCAGCCGCGCCGGTAATGCGTCGGCATCACACCGAGCCCGACGCGGCACGAAGTCTCGACCCCGATAATAAACGCGTGCAGCAGTTCGCGGCCAGTCACCGGACGCAGCCCGGCAAGTGCGAACAGACCGGGCGCTACCGGCGCCGCCGGGTGGATCACCGTTTCGAGATGCGTATCATCGTATTCGAGGACATTGGCGCTGACTGCGTTGAGGAAAGCAGCATTGAGCGCATCGGGCCGCTCGCCACGCCCGATCACGATCCCCTGCGGCGGCCC
>NZ_DASSRP010000330.1:0-5885 GCF_035701725.1 Bradyrhizobium sp. | reverse complement strand
CGGATCGCCGCCGCGCACGCCTTTGAGCATTTCGTGGGCCTGGATGCCGTCGAGCATCGATAGCGCGTCGTCCTTGGTGGCCGGCGCGAGACGGAAGGTGACGTCCTTCAGCACCTCGACCAGCACGCCGCCGAGGCCGAAGGCGACCAGCTTGCCGAACGAGCCGTCGGTGATGGAGCCGACGATGACTTCGGTGCCGCCGGCGAGCATCTGCTGGATCTGGATGCCCTCGATCTTGGCGTCGGCCTTGTACTTCTTGGCGTTGGCCAGAATGGTGTCGTAGGTCTTCTGGGCATCTTCGGCGGTCTTGACGCCGACCACGACGCCGCCGGCTTCGGTTTTGTGGAGGATGTCGGGCGAGACAATCTTCATCACCACCGGGAAACCCATGGAAGATGCGATCTTCGCCGCATCGGCCGCCGACTTGGCGAGGCCCTCTTTCGGGACCGGAATGCCGTAGGCATCGCAGACAAGCTTGCCTTCGGGCGCCGTCAGGCTCGTGCGTTTGTCCGCCTTGACTGCATCGAGGACTTTGCGGACCGCATCTTTGGAATTCGACATTGGTTTCCTCCGTGACTTCTATTCTTGGGCGCAAGAAGCACATGCTGGCATCAGCATCATGACTTGCCTTGCAAAGACTCGTTCGATCGTCTGATGGCGGACGCTGGGAGCGTCCGCTCCGGCTTGACCAACGCCGCGGAAATTGGTTCGTATGGCATTTGGTATGCCAGAAACGAACTTGTCAAGTCGCGGAAATGCTGAAAACAGGGGCAACTTGACATTCTGGCATGTGGTATGCCAAAAATTACTGAGTTCTGGTTCTTATTTATAAGATACACCAACACCGGACCGATTGATCAATCAAGGCACCATTGAGCATGGCCGATGCTGATATTGCCGTTGTCCGGATCGTGCCGGAGACGAGCTTCAAGAACAAGGCGTATGAGGCGCTGAGAGAAGCCATCCTGAAGATGGACATCTACGCGACGCCGGAACCCGTGATGCTCGACGAGCGCGCGCTGTCCGAGCGTCTCGGCGTCAGCCGCACCCCGATCCGCGAAGCGATCGCGATGCTGGAGCAGGACGGCTTCGTCAAGACCGTGCCGCGCCGCGGCATCATGGTGGTGCGGCGGACCAAGAGCGAAATCGTCGACATGATCCGCGCCTGGGCCGCGCTCGAAAGCATGGCGGCGCGCCTGATCACGACCACCGCGCGCAAGAAAGACATTTCGGCGCTGCGCGACTTCTTTGCGGACTTCGGCAAGGACCGCCTGCCCGAACATCACGTCGAGGAATATTCCAGGGCTAATATCGCGTTTCACCAGGCGTTGATCGCGCTCAGCGAGTCGCCGGTGCTGGTCGACATGACCAACGATATCCTGCTGCACGTGCGCGGCTATCGCCAACTGACAATCGGCCGTGTCGAACGCATCGCGGCGTCCCTGCCCGAGCACATGGCCATTATCGATGCGCTCGAACAGCGCGATACCGAGCTTGCCGAAAGGCTGGCGCGCGATCACACCCTCGGCCTTGCGTCTTTTGTCGAGGCGCATGGCAAGGAACTGTTCTAGTGGTCCGATTCCAACACTCGCATCCCTTCTCAGCGAGCACTTTTGTGAATGTTGGAATCGAAGGACCACTAGCAAATTTAGCTTTGTAGTGGAGTTAGGATTTGACATTCGCTTTGCGAAATTGAGGCCAGGGGTGTAGCGAATTTCAAATCCACTCCACTAGTCGGCTTCACGAACTGCACGACCAACCAGGGGCGAATTCACTTGCCCCCATCAAAAAACGATACCAACGATACCAAGGAGAAGCGGGATGTCCGCAGTAGTACAGAGCATCGATGCCAAAGCCGCCGAGACCGAACAGGAATTGACGGACGGCTTTCATCTCATCATCGACGCGCTCAAGCTCAATGACATCAAGACGATCTACGGCGTTCCGGGCATTCCGATCACCGACTTCGGGCGCATGGCGCAGGAAGAAGGCATCCGCGTGCTCTCGTTCCGCCACGAACAGAATGCAGGTTATGCCGCCGCGATCGCCGGCTACCTGACCAAGAAGCCCGGCATCTGCCTCACCGTTTCGGCGCCGGGTTTCCTCAACGGCCTCACTGCGCTCGCCCATGCCACCACCAACTGCTTCCCCATGATCCTGATCTCGGGCTCGTCGGAGCGCGAAATCGTCGACCTCCAGCAGGGCGACTATGAAGAGATGGATCAGCTCGCGATCGCCAAGCCGCTGTGCAAGGCGGCGTTCCGCGTGCTGCACGCCGCCGATATCGGCATCGGGCTTGCCCGCGCGATCCGCGCCGCGGTCTCCGGCCGCCCCGGCGGCGTCTATCTCGATCTGCCGGCAAAGCTGTTCGGCCAGGTCATGAACGCCGAAGCCGGCCGCAAGTCGCTGGTCAAGGTGATCGATGCGGCCCCGGCCCAGATTCCCGCACCGAGCGCGGTCAAGCGCGCGCTGGACGTGCTCAAGAGCGCCAAGCGCCCGCTGATCATTCTCGGCAAGGGCGCGGCCTATGCGCAGGCCGATGACGACATCCGCAGCTTCGTCGAGAAGAGCGGCGTGCCATTCCTGCCGATGAGCATGGCCAAGGGCCTGTTGCCCGATCTTCATCCTTTGTGTGCGGGTGCGGCGCGCTCGACCGTGCTCAAGGAAGCCGACGTCGTCATGCTGATCGGCGCCCGCCTCAACTGGCTGTTGTCGCACGGCAAGGGCAAGAGCTGGGGCGACGCACCGAAGAAATTCATCCAGATCGATATCGAGCCCAGGGAAATGGACTCCAACGTCGAGATCGCCGCGCCCGTGGTTGGCGACATCGGCTCCTGCGTCTCGGCACTGCTTGCGGCGATGGGCAGCGGCTGGACCGCGGCGCCGTCCGATTGGGTGCAGAAAGTCTCCGCCAAGCGCGAAGAGAACGTCGCCAAGATGGCGCCGCGCCTGATGAACAACAACTCGCCGATGGATTATCACGGCGCGCTCGGCGTGCTGCGCACGATCGTCAAGGAGCGGCCTGACGCCATTCTCGTCAACGAAGGCGCCAACACGCTCGACCTCGCCCGCGGCGTGATCGACATCTACAAGCCGCGTAAGCGGCTCGACGTCGGCACCTGGGGCGTCATGGGCATCGGCATGGGCCAGGCGATTGCCGCCACCGTCGAAACCGGCCATCCCGTGCTCGCGATCGAGGGCGACAGCGCCTTCGGCTTCTCCGGCATGGAGATCGAGACGATCTGCCGCTACAACCTGCCGGTCTGCGTCGTCATCTTCAACAATAACGGCATCTATCGCGGCACCGACGTCAACAAGAGCGGCGGCGCCGATCCGGCAACGACGGTGTTCGTCGCCGGCGCGCGCTACGACAAGATGATGGAGGCGTTCGGCGGCGTCGGCATCAATGCGACCTCACCGGACGAACTCAAGCGCGCCGTGAACGCGGCGATGGATTCCGGCAAGCCTACGCTGATCAACGCGGTGATCGACCCGGCCGCCGGCTCCGAGAGCGGACGCATCGGCAACCTCAATCCGCAGAGTGCGCTCAAGAAGAAAGCCTGAACCGATTCACGAATCCCCCCAGCGGGGAAAACAGATACGACGGGAGTAAGACCATGACCAAGGCGCTCAAGGGCGTTCGCATTCTCGATTTCACCCACGTCCAGTCGGGACCGACCTGCACGCAGCTGCTGGCATGGTTCGGCGCCGACGTGATCAAGGTGGAGCGTCCCGGCGTCGGTGACATCACCCGTGGCCAGTTGCAGGACGTCCCGAACGTGGACAGCCTGTATTTCACCATGCTCAACCACAACAAGCGCTCGATCACGCTCGACACCAAGAACCCGAAGGGCAAGGAAGTCCTGACTGCGCTGATCAAGTCGTGCGACGTGCTGGTGGAAAACTTCGGCCCCGGCGTGCTCGACCGTATGGGCTTCCCCTGGGAGAAGATCCACAGCATCAATCCGAAGATGATCGTGGCGTCGATCAAGGGCTTCGGCCCCGGCCCCTACGAAGACTGCAAGGTTTACGAGAACGTCGCGCAGTGCACCGGCGGCGCCGCTTCCACCACCGGCTTCCGCGACGGCTTGCCGCTCGTGACCGGCGCGCAGATCGGCGACAGCGGCACCGGATTGCATCTGGCGCTCGGTATCGTCACCGCGCTGTATCAGCGCACTCACAGCGGCCAGGGCCAGCGCGTGACCGCGGCGATGCAGGACGGCGTGCTCAACCTCTGCCGCGTCAAGCTGCGCGACCAGCAGCGTCTCGCTCACGGTCCGCTCAAGGAATACAGCCAGTTCGGTGAAGGCATTCCGTTCGGCGAAGCGGTCCCGCGCGCCGGCAACGATTCCGGCGGCGGACAGCCCGGCCGCATCCTCAAGTGCAAGGGCTGGGAGACCGATCCCGACTCCTACATCTATTTCATCACCCAGGCGCCGGTCTGGGAGAAGATCTGCGATGTGATCGGCGAGCCGAGCTGGAAGACGGATCCGAACTACGCCAAGCCGGCGGCCCGGCTGCCGCGCCTGAACGAAATCTTCGCGCGCATCGAACAGTGGACGATGACCAAGACCAAGTTCGAGGCGATGGACATCCTCAACAAGTTCGACATCCCCTGCGGCCCGATCCTGTCGATGAAGGAACTTGCCGAGGACCAGTCGCTGCGCGCCACCGGAACCGTGGTCGAGGTCGACCACCCGACCCGCGGCAAGTACCTCTCGGTCGGCAACCCGATCAAGCTGTCGGATTCCCCGAGCGAGGTGAAGCGCTCGCCCCTGCTCGGCGAACACACCGATGAAATCCTGCGTCAGGTGCTCGGCTTCTCCGACCACCAGGTGAAGGAAATCCACGATTCGGGCGCGCTCGACCCGCCGCGCAAGGAAGCCGCGGAGTAAAGTCCGCGCATCTGATGATGCCGAAAGGCCGCCGGACCCGGCGGCCTTTTTCTTTATCTTCAATAAGTTAGCCGCACGATTTGAATCACAAATACCAGCATTCATGCTGCATTGCGAAGAAATTCATGCTGCTATGCAAACAAATGAATTGCGACTGGCATCTGGCATACCTATGTTGTGGACGGCTTAGCTACCACTGCAAGGAAATCAGATGTCCAAGATCGCTTCCCTCACCGTTTCGTCTTCTCCGTCACTGTTCGGCCGTCTCCTCGCCCTGATCGACCATGTCCTGATGACGAATGCAGAGATTGCGCGGCGTAACGGCGATGTGCCCTATTTCGGGCTTTGAAACTCAAACGTTATTTTAGTTGCCCACCAAAAAGGCCCCGGTCGTCCGGGGCCTTTTTGCTTGCAGGTTCTCCGCTGCGCTCGGGAAAACTATCCCACCACGCGGGAAAATTCGGCAAAGAGGTGCCACCAAAGTACCATCTGGCTCAAAATGTCCTTGCGCTCTGGCATATCACATACCAAAATGCGCATACCGGTCACGCCCTCGACACAAAACAAAAGCGTACCAGGGGAGGATATATGGAGCCCACTTCAGAAGCGATCGCCCCACAGGGCACACACTTCCGCTGGTTGCAACTTGCGATGGGCATCGTCTGCATGGCGATGGTCGCAAACCTGCAATATGGCTGGACGCTTTTCGTCGATCCAATTTCGCAGAAGCATGGCTGGACTCGCGCTGCAGTCCAACTAGCCTTCACCCTCTTTGTGGTGACGGAGACCTGGCTCGTCCCGGTCGAAGCATGGTTTGTCGATAAATACGGACCGCGCGCCGTCGTGATGTTCGGCGGCATCATGGTGGCGGTCGCCTGGGTCCTCAACTCATATGCTGACTCGCTGACGCTGCTTTATCTCGCGGCGATCCTCGGCGGCATCGGCGCCGGCGCGGTCTACGGCACTTGCGTCGGCAATGCGCTGAAATGG
>NZ_DASSRP010000329.1:0-3431 GCF_035701725.1 Bradyrhizobium sp. | reverse complement strand
TGACGAATCAGGGACAATGATGCGCCATCACAGTCCGGGACCACACAGCTAGCCTGTCCTCCTGCTCGGCGATCTTCTGCACGGCCTTGGGAAAGGAGACGCGGCGAGCCCAACGCCGCCGCGGCCCAATCGGCGCAAACGGCCTGGGCTCAACGCCGAGCTTCTCACGCAGTCGCACGATGCGCTGCACCTCGGGCATGTCACGATTGATGGTAACCCTCCGGCGTAGGCCGCGCTCACGCGGCTTGTTGGCGCGAGAGCGCCTCGCTGTCCCAGTTCCAGGGTAGCAACTCCGCGAGTTTCGTTTGGAGTGTCTCGCCGATGCGGGCGAGGACGTCGGCGAGCCAGGCTTGCGGATCGACGTCGTTGAGCTTCGCGGTCTGGATCAGCGTATACATAATCGCGGCGCGCTTAGCCCCGCGTTCCGAGCCGGCGAAGAGCCATGACTTTCTTCCCAAAGCCAGGCCGCGCAGCGCTCGCTCCGCCGCGTTGTTCGTCAAGCAGATGCGGCCGTCGTCGAGGAAGCGCGTGAATGCCGGCCAGCGCGTGAGCATGTAATCGACGGCCTTGGCGACGGCGCTGTGCCGGGAGAGCTTGGCGCGTTCGGCGCGCATCCATTCTTCGAGTGTGGCGACGAGCGGCGCGCTCCTTAAGCGCCGCGCGGCGAGCCGCTCCTCGGCCGAGACGCCATTGATCTCACGCTCGATGTCGAAGATGGGGTCGATGCGTTTGACCGCCTCCAGCGCGATCGGCGAGATCGGCGCGGCGTTCTTATCCCGCCGCGCATTGGCCGCGATGTCGGCGAGCTCGAAGAACTTGCGCCGGCCGTGGCTCCAGCACAGCGCCTCGACAATCGGGCCGGGCCGTCGATCCGACCGGTAGAGCCGATTATAGCCGCCGTAAGCGTCAGCCTGCAGGACGCCGACGAAGCCCTTGAGATGCCGCTCTGGATGTTCGCCCGATCGATCGCGCGAGGCGTAATAAAGCGCCGCTGGCGGGTCCTTTCCGCCGAACGGCCTGTCGTCGCGGACGTAAGTCCAGACGCGGCCAATTTCGGTCCTGCCCTTCGCCAAGATCGGAACCGTGGTGTCGTCGCCGTGCAGGCGCACGGCAGCTAGGACGTGCGTTTCGATCAGCGCATAGAGCGGCCGCAACGCCAAAGCGCAGGCCCCGACCTGGTCGGCGAGCGTCGATAGGCTCAGATCCACACCTTCTCGGGCGTAGCGCTCGCTCTGGCGATTGAGCGGCTGATGTTGGCCAAACTTCTCGAACAGGATCATCGCCAGCAAATTGGGGCCAGCGAAGCCGCGCGGCGTCACATGGAAGGGGGCCGCCGGCTGCGTGATCGCTTCGCATTGCCGGCAGGAAAACCGTTCGCGAATCGTCTGGATCACTTTCCACTGGCGGGGGATGACTTCGAGTGTCTCGGTGACGTCCTCGCCAAGCTTCGAAAGTTTCGTCGAACCACAGCATGGGCAGCTCTGCGGCGCCGCGATCACGACCCGCTCGCGCGGCAGATGCTCGGGAAACGGTTTGCGCGCCGGCCGCTTGCGCTCGAAGGACTCGACCACGGTCGAGGACGCCGACCGCTCGGCCGCCAGTTCGTCTTCGGTGGCGTCGGTCTCGGCGTCCTCCAACTGCATCTCCAGTTGGTCGACGAGCCGCTCCTTGCGTTCCGAGCGGGCGCCGTAGAGCGTGCGCCGCAGCTTCTCGATCTCCAGCCTCAACCTCGCGATCAGCGCCTCGGCGCTGAAGGCGGTTGCTTGAGCATGGGTCAGGTCCGCTTCAGCACGCGCCGCGCGCGCTTCGCTTTCCTTTCGCGCCTCCCGCTCGGCGAGGATCAGCGCATGCGCGGCGGCGAGATCGGAAGGCAGCGAATCAAATGTATTCGTCACCTCTGAAGGGAATCACGAGCCGCGCAGATTTGTAAGCCAAAATCGTCAGCCGGCCGTCGTCGGACGCCAGGTTTTCTGCGGCATTCGCCAATCAATGCCCTCGAGCAAATAGCCAAGCTGCGCCGTCGAGATCGTCACCGTCCCGTCGACCGTCGACGGCCACAGAAACCGCCCTCGCTCGAGCCGTTTGGCGAACAGGCACATCCCCTGGCCGTCGTGCCAAAGACATTTGATGAGATCGCCGCGGCGACCGCGAAAGACGAACAGATGGCCGCTATGCGGATCGCGCTTCAACGTCTCCTGCACCATCAACGCAAGGCCGTCGAACCCCTTGCGCATATCGGTGTGGCCCGTCGCCAGCCACACCCGTACGCCCGCCGGGATCGGGATCATCGCCGCGACAGCGCCTTGGCCACACGCGCGAGCGACGATGCGTCCACATCCGCGCCGACGATGATCCGCTCGCCGCCAATGAGCACAATCTCCATCCGACCCATCGAGCCCGGAGCTGTGACGATCGCAGTCGGCGTTGCCTCCACGACCCTCACCGGCACGATGTTCACTGGCGCGCCGTCGTTGCCGGCGCCCACCTGCCGGTCTCGCCGGCGCCACGTGAACAGCATGTTGGCGTTCAGGCCATACCGCCGCGCCACCTCCGCAACGGATGCGCCAGGCGCAAAGCTTTCCGCGATGATCCGTTGCTTCCGATCAGCCGACCACGTCCGCCGCCGGCGTCCCTCGCCGTCCGCCCCTTGCTCCGACATCTGCGATAGTGCCCATCATCGATTAAGTGGACACGATCGCCGCGCCCACATCAGGGCACTACCGCCGCTCACCGCGCTTCCACCAGACAGCCCTCGCCGGAGGGATACGTTCAAAAAGGCGAAGGATGAGGTAGGGGTTGCTCCGACCTCCGGCATACTACGACCCGCGGAGCCGCAAGCGCGGGCCGGAGACCGCTAATTCGGATCGCGTCAAAACGATGCGGCAAGTTGGCTTAGTTGTCGCTCAGCCGCGGCCCGCGCCACCTCGACTTGGTCGCGCGGCCCGACAGTTGGTCCGACGGCGACGAAGCGCACGCTGTGGACGCCGATGAACCTGAGGATGTCGCGCAGATAGGGCGTCGCCATATCGACGCGGCCCCGGTTCATGCCGGTGACGAAGTCGCTGCCGCTGGCGAGGATCACGACCGTTGGACGGTCTTTCACAAGGCCGCGATAGCCCTCGGCTGGACTGAAGCTGAAGGTCAGCCCCGGCTGCACGATGAGATCAAACCATTGCTTGAGCTTGTAAGGCACGCCAAAGTTCCACATCGGCGAGGAAATCAGCACCCGCTCGGCGAGCGAGAAGCGCAAAGCCAGGCGCTCGACGACGGCGAACGCGTCACGCTCCGGGTTGCTGAACGACCGGCCGCCAAGGCGCGCATATTTGGCCTCAAGCGCCGCGCCGTCGAACTCGGGCAAGGTCTCGCGCCATAGGTCTTGGAGGTCGATGTCCCATGACGGCCGGGCCTGACGAAATTGCGATAAGAATGTC
>NZ_DASSRP010000328.1:0-13597 GCF_035701725.1 Bradyrhizobium sp. | reverse complement strand
ACGATCGCAAGGATCGAGCTGTTGAGGTTGCCCATCACGATCGGCACGTTCTTGCCGAGGCCGTAGGTGTTGAACCAGTCGACCCAGACGTAATAGCTCGCCTCGGCGCTGCCGCCGTCCTCTACGCCGCGGATCTGCGGCCCCGGCAATTGATAGAGCGTCCAGCCCTCGGGGCAGTGCTTGCCGAGCGCCGTCGGCCCATTCAGCACTTTGCACTTGCGGCGATCGAAGCTGCCGACATGCCCGCTCGACAGCGCCACCCAGTAGACGCCGTCGGCGTCGATGTCGCCGCCGCGCGGGCCGTAACCGGGCAGCGGCGGCTCGTAGATTTCCGACAGCGCCGTCTCTTCCGGGTTTGGCCCGAGCACCGTGCGCACGATCGAGCCGGGATAGCCGATCACCGTGCCCCAGATCGCGCCATCGGTCGGGCTGACCGCGATCGCATATTCGTTGACGGCGATGCGCTTGTCCTTGCCCGGCTGGACCGGTTCGTTCGGCTCGACATAGTCGCCGCGCTTGCCATCGCCGGACGTGTCGACCACGAACGGCGTCCAGCGCTGCGACTGGATCTCGTCATTGCCCGCTTCGAACTTCTTGACATCGAGCCAGCCGAGCACGGCCGGCCCGACCACGCCGGCGCTGAAGAAGAGTTGCGCGTGGTCGCGCGAGAAAGCGAGGTGATGGGTCGGGAAGCAGGTCGAGACCAGCGTGAACTTCTCCGAGGCCGGATCATACATCGCGATGTTGCGGTTCGACTGCTTGATTGGGAACGCCTTGGCCGACGGATGGCTCGAGCCGGCCTTGCACCAGTCCGGGTTTTCGGGTGCGCGGATCTGCGAGGTCATCCAGATCCGGCCCTTTTCGTCCATCATCGGGTTATGGGTGATGGTCTGGCTGTTCCAGATCGCATTCGGGCCCCAGGACGGCGAGAAGCCATGCGGACGCGCGGTGACGTTCGGCGTCGCCGGGTCGCGCACGGGGATCTTCACTTCGCTGTCGCTGTGCGTGGCAGGATCGAGGATCGGCATGTAATCGGTGGAGTCCTCCGCCGAGCCGTAGAGCTTGCCTTTGGCGTTCACCGTCGGGTCCCAGCGATCGGTCGAGATCTCGTCATGCAGATAGGCGGTGGTATCGCTCCACTCCCATTCGGTGACGACGACATTGCGCGACATGCCGCTCGGACGTTCGGGCGTCGCAAACGGCAGTTCGCCGGCGGCGATGCCGTCGGTCCATTGGCCGAACAGCTTGAGCGCTTCGCCGCCGAGCTTGGTGATGTCGCGCGCCATGAAGGCCTGCGCGCTGCCGGCTTGCAGCCGCACGGTCCAGGCGTCGGCGGAGGTCTTGAAATTGCCAAGCCGCTTGCTGATGGTGCGGGTCCCCGGCGTGCCGAGCGCGTGACAGGATTGGCACGCGCCGCTTTTCACGGTGTTCAGCCATTCGCCCTGGCTCTTCATCTGCTCCGTCGGGAATGCGTTTGCCGGCGGCACGCGCAGCAGCGAAAACCAGTAGATCGGCGGATAATATTGCGCGGCCGCGGCCGGTGTCGGCGCGGGCAGGGCCGTCAGCTCCAGCGTGGCGCCGGGCGTTGCCTGAACCTTCACGGAATCGACCAGGCCATAACCGCGAACCCAGACCTGGTAGGTGCCCTTCGGCAGATCCGGAACAAGGAAGCGGCCCTGGTCGTCGGTGACCACGATCTTGGTGTAGCGCGTCGGGGTATCGGTGGTCTCCGCAATCACCCAGACGCCGGCCTCGGGGCCTTTTACGCTTTTGACGGTGCCGGAGATGTCGCCGCTGCCTGCGGGCGCCGAACCCGGCGTCGCCGTGTTCGCGCCTTGCGCATGGGCACAGCCAAACAGCGCGCCTTGCGCCAGGCAAATCGAAAGGATCAACGCGGCTACGGATGATCGCGCCGCCAACGCCTGTTTTTTCATGTTCTTAGAAACCCCGCATCGGAACAATTCTGACGCCGGGAAAACGTCTTGTCCATTGCCGCAAGCGCAGAGAGACTTTGCGTGCGAAGAAGGGCGGCGGGACAATCCAGCGGCGAGTGCTACTTCGCCTTTCCCGCATTGCGTTCGGCGGCGCGGCGCATCGCTTCGGCAAAGGCGCCGCCAGCCTCTTGCTTGGCCGGGCCGCGCGAGGTCATCTGCTTTTCGGAAAAACGCGGCCCGCGATCGGTCTGCGGGCGATCGGCTTTGGCGCCCACGGGATCATCCATCCGCAGCGTCAATGCGATGCGCTTGCGATTAACGTCGACCTCCAGCACCTTCACCTTGACGATGTCGCCGGGCTTCACCACTTCGCGCGGGTCCTTGATGAAGGTCTTCGACATCGCCGAGATGTGCACCAGACCATCCTGATGCACGCCGATGTCGACGAAGGCGCCGAAGGCGGCGACGTTGGTGACGGCGCCTTCGAGCACCATTCCCGGCTTCAGGTCGCTGACCTTTTCCACGCCTTCCATGAACACCGCGGCCTTGAAGGCGGGGCGGGGATCGCGGCCGGGCTTTTCCAGTTCGCGCAGGATGTCGGTGACGGTCGGCAGGCCAAAGGTGTCGTCGACGAACGTCTTCGGCTGCACCTTGCGCAGGACCTCGACATTGCCGATCAGCGCCTTGATGTCGCTCTTGGTGGCTTGCAGGATCTTCCGCACCAGCGGATAGGCTTCCGGATGCACGCCGGATTTATCGAGCGGGTCCTCGCCGTCATTGATGCGCAGGAAGCCGGCGCATTGCTCGAACGCCTTGGGGCCGAGCCGCGGCACATCCTTCAGGGCCTTGCGCGATTTGAACGGGCCGTTGGCGTCGCGGTGCTGGACGATGCTCTGCGCCAGGCCGGTGCCGATGCCGGAGACGCGGGCGAGTAGCGGCGCGGAGGCGGTGTTGACGTCGACGCCGACGCTATTGACGCAATCTTCCACCACGGCATCGAGCGAACGGGCGAGCTTGGATTCGCCGAGGTCGTGCTGGTATTGCCCGACGCCGATCGCCTTCGGATCGATCTTCACCAGTTCAGCGAGCGGATCCTGCAGGCGCCGCGCGATCGACACCGCGCCGCGTAGCGTGACGTCCAACTCAGGCAGTTCTTCCGATGCGAAGGCGGAGGCCGAATAGACCGATGCGCCGGCCTCCGACACCACGATCTTGGACATCTTCAGGTCCGGCAGCAGCTTGACCAGATCCGAGGCCAGCTTGTCGGTTTCACGTGACGCCGTGCCGTTGCCGATCGCGATCAGCTCGACCTTGTGCTTGACCGCGAGATTGCCGAGCTCGGCGAGCGAGGCGTCCCAGGCGCGCTGCGGCTCGTGCGGATAGATCGTCGTGGTCGCAACCACCTTGCCGGTGGCGTCGATGACAGCGGTCTTCACGCCGGAGCGGTAGCCGGGATCGAGCCCCATGGTGACGCGCGCGCCGGCCGGCGCCGCCAGCAACAGGTCGCGCAGGTTGGAGGCGAACACGCGCACGCCTTCTTCCTCGGCCACCATCCATAGCCGCGTGCGCATGTCGATGTTCAGATGCAACTGGATCTTGGTGCGCCAGGCCCAGCGCGCCGTTTCCGTCAGCCACTTGTCGCCGGGACGGCCGCGGTCGGAAACGCCGAAGCGCTGCATGATCTTCAGCTCATAGGAATTCGGCGTCGACGCAGGCGCAGGCGTTGCGGGGACTGTTTCCGGCTGGATATTGAGATCGAGGATCTCTTCCTTTTCGCCGCGGAACAGCGCCAGGATGCGATGCGAGGGCAGCTTGTGCAGCGGCTCGCTGAAGTCGAAATAGTCCTTGAACTTCTCGCCTTCGGTCTTTTTGCCGTTGCGCACCTTGGACGACATCTGGCCGCTCGACCACATCTGTTCGCGCAATGCGCCGATCAGATCGGCATCTTCCGCAAAGCGCTCGACCAGGATCGCGCGCGCGCCGTCGAGCGCGGCGGCGGCGTCGGCGACTTGTTTATCGGCATTGACGAAGCGCTCCGCGATCACCTTTGGATCGTTTTCCGGTTCGGTGAGCAACAGTTCCGACAGCGGCTCAAGGCCGGCTTCCTTGGCAATCTCCGCCTTGGTGCGCCGCTTCGGCTTGAACGGCAGGTAAATGTCTTCGAGGCGTCCTTTGTTGTCGGCCGCCATGATCGCGGCTTCGAGCGCGGCGTCGAGCTTGCCTTGGTCGCGGATCGAATCCAGAATCACGGTGCGGCGTTCCTCGAGTTCGCGCAAGTAAGTCAGCCGCTCTTCCAGCGTGCGCAGTTGCGCGTCATCGAGGCCGCCGGTGATTTCCTTGCGGTAGCGCGCGACGAACGGCACCGTGGCGCCGCCATTGAGCAGTTCCACCGTTGCCGCGACCTGCTGTTCGCGGACGCCAAGTTCTTCGGCGATCTTCTGATTGATATTGACCACGCTCTCGATTCCCTCAAGACTTTCCTGGCGGATCGAGCCGCCGTCGTGGCTGCTTATGGACCGATGGCGGTTGATTCATCAAGCCTGTGTGTCGCAGTCGTTGTTGGACAAAAATAAAATGATACTGTGGCCGTTCGCCACCGCAGTGCTGCCGCAATCGCAAAGCGCGGGCAGATACCGCGCACAAGACCGACGGGATATAAAGACACATCAGACTCCGGGACAGGAAAGACGGGGACAACAGTATATGTGTGACAGCGCGCAATCGCGCGGCCGCGGCTGGATCGGATGGCAGCCGATGCCGGAAACCCCGCCCGCCGTTCCGAACGGACCCTGGGTCGATCTGTCCTATCGCTTGAGCACATCGGTGCCGCGCGCCAGCATTTTTCCGGAGCCGAGTTTTCGCCGCGTCAAGAGCCTGCCCGAGGAGCCGATCAACGTCACCGAGATGCAGATGGTCGTTCACATCGGAACGCATGTCGATGCGCCCAGACATTTTTTCATGGATGGGCCGGCCTTTCACGAAATTCCGCTCGACCGGCTGGCCGGCGAGGGCGTCGTGGTCAGCGTCAAGAACAAAGTCGCCGGGCAGGCGATCGAGATTGACGATCTCGAAGCGTCCGGCGTGGAGATACGTCCGGGCGACATCGTTGCCCTTCATACCGGCTGGTATCACCGCGCCGGCTCGCATGATTATCACGACCATCCGCACCTCAGCCCTGCCGCGGCGCTGTGGCTCGCCGGGCGCGGCATCAAGCTGCTCGCCTGCGATATGCCGACGCCGGATCTGCCGATTTTGCGGCGTCCGCCGGACTATAATTGGCCCGCGCACTTGACCTTGCTGAGCCGTGGCATTCTCATCGCGGAGAACGTGACCAACCTCGATGGCTTTTCGAACCAGCGCGTGGAATTCGCCTTTCTCGCGCTCAACATCGAGAATTCCGACGGCGCGCCGGCGCGCGTTCTGGCGCGGCCGGTGCAGCGTTAGACGCGCCCGCTCCGGCGCCAAGCAAAGGATGCCGAAATGAAGTCTGCCGTTGTCTTGATGCTGTCGCTGTTGCTGGTCGGCCCCGCGGCCGCGGCGGAAACGGCAGCTCAGTTCGCCAAGGGCCTGATCGCCGAGCCCGGCCTGCACCCGTGGAGCATCGTCACGCTGCCCGACGAGACCCTGGTCGTCGAGTTCAGCCTCGATCCGTTCGTGGCGAAACAGCGCGATCTCAGGGGCGAGTTCGGCGCCATTGCCCGCAGGCTCATTCCGGCGGCGTTCGACAGATTTCCCAAGCTCAAGAGCGTTCAGTTGACCGGATTGGTTACCACCCGCGACAAGCGCGGCAACGAGCGCGAGGTCCAGGCCGTGATGACGAGGTTCACGCGGGCAACTTCGGCGGCGATCAAGTGGGACAGCGTCAAGCCGGACGAGATCATCGATCTCTCCGACAAGAAAACCGTCTCACCGGCGCTGGCCGCGGCCGCTTCGCGATGAATGCACGTTAGCGCGCCAAACAAGGCAGCCGCCATGAAGACACCCGCCAATCTCGCCGAAAAGCTTGCGACGTTCACCGATCGTTTTTCGCCGCGCACGATCGCGACCTACAACAACAACGACATCATGGTCGCCAAGCTTGAGGGGCCGTTCCATTGGCACAAGCATGACGACACCGACGACTTCTTTCTTGTGCTCGATGGCGTGCTCGACATCGAGTTGCGGGATCGCACGGTGACGCTGAAGCCCGGCGAGGTCTTCGTGGTGCCCAAGGGCGTCGAGCACCGGCCCGTGGCGCACGGGGAGGTGCATATCCTGCTAATCGAGCCGACGGGCACGCCGAATACGGGTGACAAGGCAACCGCCGCGCCGCGCATCGTCGCGTGACGTTGGCCCTTACGCTTCGCCGTGCTCCTTCTCCAGCCGGCGCAGGCTCCGCTCCAGGACGCGGCGACTGGCGCGTCTTGCCTGAACAGGATCTGAAGCTTCGATCGCCTGATAGATCGCCATGTGATCCCTGTAGACCGTCTGCGTGGTCTGAGCCTTCCGCGCCGAACTGGCGCGCGCCTTCGAGATCGATTCGTAGAGGTGCGGTTGCAGAAATTGCATGAAGCTGACGATCAACGGGTTCTGTGTAGCGCGCGCGATCGACAGATGAAACGCGATGTCGGCGGCGAGCGCCTGCTCGAAGCTGCTTTTGTTGGGCGCCATCTGCTTCAGGCAATCCATCATGGCCCGGAGATCGGAAGGCTTTCGCCGTTCCGCGGCCAGCGTCGCCGCCTGAAGTTCGACGCCCATGCGCAACTCGAAGATATGACGCAGCGAACGATCGGAATCTTCCGCCGTCGCGAGGCGGAATGGCCGTGCCCTGGCGTCGTCCTCGACAAAGACGCCCTTGCCCTGATGCGAGGCGATCAGGCCGTCCGACTTGAGGCGGGACAAGGCTTCGCGAATCACGGTGATGCTGACGCCAAACGCCTCGCCGAGATCCCTGCCGGCCGGAAGCCGCTCGCCCGGTTCGTATTTGCCGCGAACGATGTCGTCGCGCAGCATCGAAGTAATGCGATCGGTCAAATTGTTCGATGCCGTCGATCGGCGGACTTGTCGATAAGTCATTGGCGAAAAGTCATCGTCATGGGTCTCGGCTTGATACCGGCCTCATCAAATTGCGTTGCTTGCCGGAATTTTAGGCAAGCCTCCCGCTGAACTTATCATATAAGATGAGAAGAAGAAAAGCGGGCGATAAAACATAAAAGGAGGCCGGGATGGCAACGGACAATCAGAGCCTGCGTGGTTTTGTCGAGCAGACCGAGAAGAACGATCCGGCCAACGTGCTGCGGATCAGGCAGCAGGTCAGCCAGCAGCTGGAAATGACCGCGACCGTGTTCGAGCTCGATCGTCTCAACAAGAGCCCGGTCGTGATCTTTGAAAACGTCGCAGGGTTCGACATGCCGGTCGTGACCAACGTCGCGGGCAATCGCGGGCTCCTGGCGCGCTGCCTCGGCAGCACGGTCGAAAACCTGCCGACCGCCTTTCGCGAGCGTTGCCAGAAATACATTTCGCCCGAAATCGTTGCGAAGCCGGCCTGGAACGAAGTGGTGTTCGAGGGCGACGAGGTCGACCTGACGAAACTGCCGATTCCGTTCCAGTTCACCGTCGATGCCGCGCCCTATATCACCGCGGGTCAGATCACCGCGCGAGATCCGGAGAGCGGCGTCGATACCACCGGCTTCCATCGGCTGATGCTCAAGGGCAAGAACCGGCTCGGCGTCTCGCTGCACTCCCGCCGCCGCATGTATGAGTATCACCGCCGCGCGGAGGCGAGGGGCCATTCGCTGCCGGCGGCGATCGTGATCGGCACCCATCCGCTGCACTATATGGGCTCGATGGTCTACGCCTATCCGCCGAACGTGCGGAAGTACGACATCATCGGCGGACTTTTCGGCGAGCCCTATCGTCTTGCCCGTTGCGGCATCGAAGATCTTGAAGTGCCCGCCGGCGCCGAGATCATCGTCGAGGGCGAGATCCTGGCCAATGTGCGCGAGCCCGAAGGCCCGTTCGGCGAATTCACCGGCTACGCCTCTCACCGCAGCACGCAAAACGTCTTTGTCGCCAAGCGCGTGCGCATGCGGCGCGACGCCTGGTTCCACAGCGTCGTCTCCGGCATGTCGCGCGATCATATCCTGATCTCGTGCATCACCCGCGAAGGCGAAATCCTGAACGCCTTGAAGCGGAATCTTCCCAACGTCAGGGCGGTGCATGTGCCGCACAAGACATGTGGCGCGTTCCTTGCAATCGTCTCGATGAAGAAGATTGCGGAAGGCGAGCCGAGGATGGCGATGCTGACGGCGCTCGGGACCGAGCTTTACACCAAGCAGGTGATCGTCGTGGACGAGGACGTCGATATCTACGACATGGAGGATGTGATGTGGGCGCTGGCGACCCGCGTGCGGGCCGAAAAGGACGTCCTGATGGTGCCCGGTGTCAAGTCGGCCATCATCGATCCGACCTCCGATCCGTCGACCTTCACCGTCACCAAGATGGGGATCGACGCGACCATGCCGCTCAAGGAGGATTTCGCCCAGCGCCTGATCATTTCGCCGGAGCAGCGTGCCCGCGCCCGCGAGATTCTTGCCGGTGCCAGCGTCATCTGAAGCCGCATCGGGGAAAGTCTGAGATCGTTCCATCGTGATTTGAGAGGCAATATGAGGTCAGTTGGTTTTGCCGCGGTTGCTCTGCACCTGCTGGGCGCGATTGCCGCATCCGGCACAGCCCATGCCCAGACCAGGGTTCGCTTCACACTCGACTGGATTCCGGGCGCCACGCATGGCGCGTTCCTGATCGCGCAACAGAAAGGCTACTACAAGGCCGAAGGCCTCGACGTCACCATCGACCGCGGCAAGGGATCGGCCGAAGTGGTGCGCCAGCTCGCCGCCGGCGTCTACGACATGGGCTTTCCCGACATCAACACGGTGATGGATTTCGATGCCCGAAATCCGGAAAGCGCGTTTCCGGTGGTGATGATCGGCTATGAGGAAGCGCCGGCTGCGATCGTGACGCTGAAGTCGAGCGGGATTGCCGAGCCGAAGCAGTTGAACGGCAGGAAACTCGGTTCGGCGCCCAATGATTCCACCTTCAAGCTGTTTCCGATCTTCGCGCGCAAGACCGGCGTCGACGCGGCAAGCGTCGAGTTCCAGACCATCGA
The DNA here is from genome assembly GCF_035701725.1 of Bradyrhizobium sp. GTDB lineage: Bacteria > Pseudomonadota > Alphaproteobacteria > Rhizobiales > Xanthobacteraceae > Bradyrhizobium. The sequence goes on along the minus strand of NZ_DASSRP010000328.1, from coordinate 4,519 downwards.
TCCTGCCCTGCGCGAGGTGCTGCTGGTGCAGAAAAAGGTCGACGCGATCCCCGGCCAGATCTTCAACGCATTGCTCGAGCTGAAGGCCAAGGGCGTCGCGCCGGCCGACGTCAGATACTTCATGTACAAGGATTATGGCCTGCCGCTCTACGCCAATTCGGTCGCGGCCTCGCCGCGCTTCCTTAAAGAGCATCCGGACGCGGTGCGCGGTTTCCTGCGCGCCACGCTCAAGGGCCTGAAGGACATGGCCCGCGATCCGGAAGCCGCCGTCAGCGCGGCCGTCGCCTTCGAGCCGCTGCTCAACCCGGACATCGAGCGCGAGCGGCTGAAGGTCGCGCTCGACTGTTGCATCCTGACCGAAACGGTACGCAAGAAAGGTTTTGGCGACATCGATCGCGAGCGGCTCGAGACCAACATCACGGAGATCGCGGAAGCCTACAACCTTCCGCGCCGGCCGAAGCTGGAGGAGATTTTCGACGCCGCTTACTTGCCTGACGAGAAGGAAAGGCTGATCGAGACGGTGTTGCCGGCGCAGCGCTTCAAGAAATCCGAGTAAGTTGAAGCGATGCCGTTCATCGAACTCGCTGACGTCGATCTCGTCTATGGTACGGCGGCGCAGGATGCGGCGAGCCGGACGCTTGCGGTTTCGCAGGCCACGCTGACGATCGAGCACGGCGAGTTCCTGGCGATCGTCGGCCCCAGCGGTTGCGGCAAGTCGACGCTGCTCAAGCTGATCTCCGGACTGGTGCGGCCCAGCCGGGGTACCGTGACGGTCGATGGCAAACAAGTATTACAGCCGTTGAAAACCGTCGGCATGGCGTTCCAGAACGCCACGCTGCTGCCGTGGCGCAACATCCGCGACAACGTGATGCTGCCGCTCGAAATCGTCGAACCCTATCGCAGCCGTCAGAAGATCGACCGCGACAAGCACCGCGAGGCCGCCGACGTGCTCCTGGAGAAAGTCGGGCTTGCCGGATTCGGCGACCGCATGCCCTGGCAGCTATCCGGCGGCATGCAGCAGCGCGCCCAGCTCTGCCGCGCGCTGATCCACGAGCCTTCGATCCTGCTATTGGACGAGCCGTTCGCCGCGCTCGACACCTTCACGCGCGAAGAGCTCTGGGCCGTGCTGCAGGACCTGTGGTCGTTCCGCAAATGCACCGTCATCCTGGTGACGCATGAGTTGCGCGAAGCGGTCTACCTGGCGCAAACCATTCATGTGATGAGCGCGCGGCCGGGTCGCATCCTGAAGACTTCGGCGATCGATATTCCGCGCCCACGCACGCTGGAATGCACCTTCGAGCCCGCTTTCGTCGATCTCGTGCACGATCTGCGCCACCATATCAGCCTGGGGAAGCAGCATTGACGCCGAGACTTCAGGAGCGGCTTGCACCCTGGGCCATGACGCTGGTGCTGATCGCGGCGTGGTGGCTTGTGATCTATCTGTTCGACATCAAGAGCTTCATCCTGCCGACGCCGTGGGAGACGCTACAGGCGATCTACAAATTCCGCTACCCGCTGTTCATTCACGGCATGGCGACGCTGGCCACGACCCTCATCGGCTTTGTCGGCGCCGTCGTGTTCGGGTTGGCGCTCGGCATTCTCGTCGGCTCGTCGCGCCTGGCCTATAGCGGGGTCTATCCGCTCCTGATCGGCTTCAACAGCGTGCCGAAGGCGGCGCTGGTGCCGGTATTCGTGATCTGGTTCGGCGCCGGCACGATTCCGGCGGTGTGCACGGCCTTCATGCTGTCGTTCTTTCCGGTCGTCGCCAACGTCGCGACCGCCTTTGCCACCATCGAGCCCGAGCTGTTCGAGGTGATGCGTTCGCTCGGCGCCACGCGCTGGGACATCACGCGAAAGATCGGAATTCCGCGCTCGCTGCCGTTCTTTTTTGCCTCGCTGAAGATCGCGGTGACGCTCGCCTTTGTCGGTTCGGTGATCGCCGAGATCGTGGCCGGCAATAGCGGCATCGGCAACGTCATGCTGGTGGCGAGCTCCAACTTCAACGTGCCGCTGGTTTTCGCGGCGCTCGTGGTCGTGGGCCTGCTGGGTGTCGGCATGTACGCGATCTTCGATTTCTTCGAACGCCGCATGACCGCCTGGTCGGTACGCGCCAGCGAAGCGCAGGTGCAGGCGATCGGCGGATAGGCTGGCTAGAGTTCCGATTCCGAGGTAGACGCGGCCAGAGGGAGGGGAGCGATGCACCGGCGTGTACTGGCGGCCGTGATGTTCGGCGGCGGAATTCTGCTCGGCCTCGGCGCATCCGAAATGATCCACGCGCAGGTGACAGGGCTCGTGACCCGGCAGATCTTCAAGACCGACCTTGCCAACCTGCCGGGGCAGGAGGTCCTGGTCTATGCATCGGAATGGCCGCCCGGTTTTCGGCTTCCCTTGCACAAGCATGAAGGCGGGCACGAACTCACCTACGTGATCGAGGGCGAGCAGACCTTCGAGATCGAGGGCGTCGGCACCAGGCTCGTGAAGGCGGGCGAGATCATTTATACCCCGCCGGACACGCCGCACTTTGGACGGAATGCGACCGGGGCAATTTCAAGAACGCTGGTCATCCGGATCAAGGACAAGGACAAGCCCGTCATGACCGAGGTGAAGTCGTAGGAAGGCTCGGCAAACGCAAGAACGAACCGGCCGTTCTTCACGCGCCGGTTCGTTCCAGCCGAAGCGCCTCGCGTCATGTTGGGCAGCTCATGGGCGGACGCGGGTGCCTGGCAACACTTCGGCTTACCAGGTGACCCAGTTGTCACCGCGCCAGTAGCCGCGACCTTCATGCTCACGGAAAGTGAAGTGCTCGCTCGGACCCCACTTCCAGCCATCTTCGTGGACGATCACCTTGGCTTCCGGCGGATAGGTGTAGGTCTCGTGGGTGTGCCAGCAGACGTCGCCGGAGCACACGATCGCGGCAGATGCCGGCGCCGAGATCGCCAGCAAGGCTGCGCCTGCACATGCGGCGGTCGCCGCTTTTTTCAAGATGCTCATGTCTCAACCTCCTCAATCAAGAGACAAACGCCCTCGTGCGAAACCGCACGCGAAGGCTTCCGTTCCGCCGGCTGTCGGGAAAATTCTGAAAAACGGCGGCGGTGCAGCGCCTTCGCACTGCGAAAAAGCTTCTGACGTTGTTAACCGTGCAGGATGCGCCGGCGCGATGCGGAAACTTCCCTGGGGCAGGCGAGTTTGCATCCGGCGAAGAGCGGGAGTGCGCATCGTCGAACGATGGGCGTGCGGACCTGTTGGGTTCTTGGGGCGAGGTAAGGCGCGTTCGATGCGAATCGCTCAACTTGCTCCCTTGGCCGAAAGCGTTCCTCCAAAACTCTATGGCGGGACGGAGCGGGTGGTGGCCTGGCTGGTGGATGAGCTGGTCGAGCTTGGCCATCAGGTCACGCTGTTTGCGAGCGGCGATTCCAGAACAAGGGGCGAGTTGCAGGCCGTATGGCCTCGGGCGCTGCGGCTCGGGCAAAGGGGCGTCGATCCGAGCGCGGCCTGCGCGGTGCTGCTGGAGAGCGTTGCCAGGCGCGCCCGCGAATTCGACGTGATCCACGCCCATATCGATTGGCTGCACCTTCCCTTGCTGAGCCGCCTCGGCGTGCCGTTTCTCACCACCATGCATGGGCGGCTCGATCTGCCGGGTCTTGCAAATACGATTGGCGCGTTTCCAAAAGCGAATTTCGTGTCGATTTCCAGCGACCAGCGCCGGCCGCTTCAGCAAGCAAACTGGATCGCCACCATTCAGCACGGGTTGCCGCGGGATTTGTTTTGTCCGTCGTATGAGAAAGGATCTTATCTGGCCTTTCTCGGCCGCCTGACCGCGGAGAAAGGCCCGGAAGCAGCGATCCGCATCAGCCGCGCGGCCGGCAAGCGATTGCGCATCGCGGCCAAGATCCCGCGCTCCGAGACCTCGTACTTCAAGAAGCATCTCGAGCCTCACGTCGACGGCGCCCATGTGCAACTCGTCGGTGAGGTCGATGACGCGAAAAAGCAGCCGTTCCTGGCGGAAGCCGCCGCCTTGCTGTTTCCGATCAAATGGCCCGAGCCGTTTGGTCTGGTCATGATCGAGGCGATGGCGTGCGGGACGCCCGTGATCGCCTATCCCTCCGGGTCCGTGCCCGAGGTGGTGGAGAACGGCGTCACCGGCTTCATCGTCGAGAACGAAGAGCAGGCGACTTGCGCGGTGAACCGGCTCGATGAGCTGGACCGTCGAAAAATACGCGCTCGCTTCGAGGAGCGCTTCTCTGCAAGCCGGATGGCGAGAGATTACGAAGGCCAGTACCGCAAGCTGGTCGCGGGCGATGGACAGGCTTGAGGCGGTCGCCCGTGCCGCACACAAGCCGGTCGTGACCGCAATGAGGTAGGCCATCGCGCCGCAGCAGGCCGGTTTCGGCCTACATTGGTCATCTTGGTATTTTGAGTAAGCCGGCGCTTTTGGTGGACGTTCCGGTGCCGAAGGCGAATAAAGCAAACAAAAGACTCGCCTGGCCCCGCATTTGGGCGCAGATTTCATCCCGTCGCC
>NZ_DASSRP010000327.1:0-38922 GCF_035701725.1 Bradyrhizobium sp. | reverse complement strand
GTACTTCGCGCCGTTATTGGCGCAGGCCCGCGCGCAGGGACGCATTTGCAAGGTAGCGGCCGATCCGCTGCTGCCGCTGCGCGCCTTTCACGATATCGGCGGCGCCGGCGCGCAGGCCGATAGCTACACGATCTGGATCGTTCAGTGGGTGGGACAGGAGTTGCGCGCTGATTTCCAGCACTTGCGGCGCTGGCGCAAGAGCGTTGAGCAAGCCCAGGGTTTCACGTTCAAGGCGGCGATCAGCATCATCGTTGCGGGTTTTCTCGGCGCCCTCTGGCTCGGCCTCAAGGCGATGCTCGGCAAATGATCCATCTCACACTGGTGGTCGCGCTGCTGAGCTCTTCGCCGGCGGACGCTGTTCCCTGCTGGGTTATCAAGCGCGCGGTGGCGCGCTATGGCGAGGCGGTGGCGGAGTCCTGGGCGCGCGCCAAAGGCTTTACGGCCAAAGATATCGAGCATGCGAAGCGATGCCTGAGGTCCTGAGATCAACCTACTGGATCCGCGAAGTGGACGCGCGCGACGATGAGATCGTCGATGTTCTCGGTGAATTGCATCGCCTAACGTTCTTCGATGGAGCCGCAATTCCGTCGTTCGAAACGGGACATTGGTGGCTCGCTTTTCGTGAGGCGACGCCGGTCGCGTTTGCCGGTGTCGTGCCGTCGACGCACGTCCGCAATGCCGGATATTTTTGTCGGGTCGGGGTCTTGCAGCGCCACTGGGGTCAACGCCTTCAGCTCCGCTTGATGAGAGCCATGGAAGCGCGGGCGCGACGCAATGGCTGGAATTGTCTGGTGTCCGATACGACCGCCAACATTGTCTCCGCCAATAACTTCATTCGGGCCGGTTACCGGATGTTCTGGCCCCGCTATCCATGGGCTTTTCCGGAAACGCTTTATTGGCGCAAGAGCCTTCTTGCCGGCGCTTCTTCTCATAGCACCCATTCGAAAAGGCGATAACGGAGCGGCAGACGAAGCGCTCGCTCTTGGAAGAACCACAACGGCCCGTATACAATTGCCCCCAACGATCCAGACAGGATCGAGAGACGGGAAGGAACGCGCCGATCATGACTGCGAGACCGCAACTGCCGAGCCGGATGCCGAGAGAGAAGGGGGCTCCGACCGCCCTGGATGGTCTTCTGGTCGTCGATTTTACCCGCGTCGTCGCTGGTCCCGCCTGTACCCAGACGCTGGCCGATTTCGGCGCCAGCGTCATCAAGATCGAAAACCCCGAAGGCGGCGACGACTCGCGGCACTATGAGCACGCCGATCTCGCCGGTGAGAGCGCGGCCTTCATCAGCCTCAATCGCAACAAGCGCGGCATCGCGCTTGATCTGACCAAGTCTGAGGCCTGCGCTGTCGCGCACGAATTGATCGCGAAAGCCGACGTCGTGGTCGAGAATTTTTCCTCTGGTGTGATGAAGAAGTACGGCCTCGACTATGCGTCGGTCGCCCCTCGGCATCCGCGTCTTGTTTATTGTTCGATCTCGGCCTATGGCCGCACAGGTCCGTTCGCCTCGCGCCCGGGCTTCGATCCGATTACCCAGGCCGAAAGCGGTTTCATGTCACTCAACGGCTTTCCGGATGGTCCGCCGGTGCGGACCGGGCCGCCGGCAGTCGACATGCTGACGGGCATGTCAGCCTGCAACGCGATCCTTCTGGCGCTGTTGGCCCGCGACAAACTCGGCCGCGGCCAGCACGTCGAGGTGGCGCTGTTCGACATGGCGCTCGCCATGACGCAGTTCTACGGCATGGCCTATCTGATGAGCGGCGTGAATCCGAGCCGTCAGGGAAATTCGCCGAACGGTTCGCCGTCGGTCGGCATCTATCAAGGCTCTGACGCGCCATTCTATATCGCGTGCGCCAATGACCGTCTGTACCGTCGTCTGGTCGTTGAGGTGCTGGGCCGTCCCGATCTCGTCAGTGGCGAATTCGGCGACCGTCGCTCGCGGACCGCCAACAAGGACAAGCTGCGCGCCATCCTCACCGAAGTTTTTGCCAAGGACACCCGCGAAAGCTGGGTCGCCAAGATGAAGGCGGCCAATATTCCGGTGGGTTATCTGCGCACCGTCGAGGAAGCCTTCAACTCGCCGGAAGCGCGCGAACGCCATCGCGTCAGCGAAATCCCGCATCCGACGGCGGGCACCGTTCCGAATATCGAAACCCCACTTAACCTGTCGCTGACGCCGGCGATCGATCCAGTGGCCGCGCCCTTGCTGGGGCAGCACACCAGAGAGGTGTTGCGCGATACACTCGGCTATGATGACGCGCGGATCGCCGCCTTGGCCGAAGCCGGCGTGTTCGGCAAGATCTTGATGACGGCCGGATGATCACGGCCGTACATCGTTGTGCACGAGAGAGCCCGGTGGCCGTTTCGGCCGCCGGGCTTTTTGTCGTTTCTGGAGCAGACAAAATTCGTTTTTGGCTGCGCCAATCGCAGGGGCGTGTATTTTCGCTCCCGCGGCGACGTTATAATAGTGTCTGCAGGCATCGATGCCGTTGAAGTCCCGATTTTGTCGTGTCCGTTCCCTCAGGAGTTGTTCCCATGACGCATGCCATCCGCTTTCATAAAACCGGCGGTCCCGAAGTTCTGATCTGGGAGGAGGTCAATGTCGGCAAGCCCGGGCCTGGGGAGGCGCGTATTCGCCACACTGCGGTGGGCCTCAATTTCGTCGACATCTATAATCGCTCCGGTGTCTATCCGCTGCCGCTGCCAAGCGGGCTGGGCGGTGAGGGCGCCGGTGTTGTCGAGGAGGTCGGTTCCGCCGTCACCGATTTGAAGCCGGGCGATCGTGTCGCCTATGGCGCGGCGCCGCTTGGGGCCTATGCCGAAGCGCGGCTCATCCCGGCCGATCGCCTGCTCAAGTTGCCTGATAGTATCGACGACAAGACCGCAGCTGCGATGATGCTCAAGGGGCTTACGGTGCAGTACCTCATCCGCCAGACCTATCGGGTCAAGGCGGGTGATACGATCCTGCTTCATGCCGCGGCGGGCGGTGTCGGTCTTATTCTGTCGCAATGGGCCAAGCACCTCGGCGCCACCGTGATCGGCACCGTCGGCAGCGACGAGAAGGCCGCACTTGCCAAGGCCCATGGCTGTGCGCATACCATTGTCTATTCCCGCGAGGATTTCGTGAAACGGGTCGACGAAATCACCGGCGGCAAAAAGGTGCCAGTGGTCTATGATTCCGTCGGCAAGGATACCTTCCTGAAGTCGCTCGATTGTTTGGCGCCGCTCGGTATTGCCGCGCTGTTCGGTCAATCCTCGGGCGGTGTCGAACCGCTCAATCTCGGCCTTTTGGCGCAGAAGGGCTCGCTGTTCGTAACGCGACCGACGCTCAACACCTACGCGGCCAAGTCGGAAAATCTTCGCGCCATGGCAAAGGAGCTGTTCGAAGTCGTCGCCTCTGGGGCGGTGAAGATCAACGTCAACCAGACCTACGCGCTCAAGGACGCCGCCAAGGCGCATGCCGATCTTGCGGCGCGCAAGACCACCGGCTCGACGGTCTTCGTGGTATAGGCGCAGGCGAACCATGCCGCGACGGTCGTCGCCTGCCTGCTGCAATCGCAGGCAGCGCGACCGTTGCATGCGCCTCATCGCTCGCCGCGCGGGCCGGGCGAACTCAAGGCTAGCCGAAGCGGGAGTTGTTGTGCTTTGATGTGCTCAAGGCCAGGGCCCAATGAGGCCCTCATAAACTAAGCCGAAAACGGCTGACGACGGTGAAATTCCGTGGCCATCAAGGGAGGCGCACTTGGAAACACGTGCTCAGGCCACACGCGGCCGTACCATGCTGGCCAAGATCTGGGACCAGCATGTCATCGCCCGAATTAGCGACGATACCGACCTGCTTCACATCGACCGCCACCTGCTGCACGATCTCGGCGGCTCGCGCGGATTGCTCGACCTCAAAGGCCGAAATCTGGCGGTTCACAATCCGGAACTGACGTTTGCGACGCCGGATCACGCGATCTCATCGGCTCAGGGCCGGGCCGGCACCAGCAAGACCGGGCTGGAACTCCTGGAAGGCTTGCGCGCGGAGACATCCGCCAGCGGCATTACGATGTTCGACGTGGATCAGCCGGGCCAGGGTATCGTTCACGTCATCGGTCCCGAACTCGGACTGAGCCTGCCCGGGTGCCTGATCGTTTGCGGCGACAGTCACACCTGTACCCATGGCGGATTGGGCGCGCTCGCGTTCGGCATCGGCTCGAGCGAGCTGACGCACGTGCTGGCGACGCAGGCGCTGATCCAGCGGCGCCCCAAGACCATGCGTGTGAAGTTCGAAGGCAAAATGTCCGCTGGCGTAACGCCCAAGGACCTCATCCTTGCGCTGATCGGCCATGTCGGCGCGGCCGGCGGCACCGGCTACGCCGTCGAATATGCCGGCAGTGCGATCCGCGAAATGCCAATTGAAGGGCGGCTTACCATCTGCAACCTCTCGATCGAGCTTGGCGCGAAGATGGGCATGATCGGGCCGGATGAGAAGACCTACGAATTCATCCGCGGCCGGCGCTATGCGCCAAAGGGCGCGATGTGGGAACGCGCCGTCGCCGCGTGGCGCCAACTGCCAAGCGATGCGGATGCGGTGTTCGACCGCGAAGTCACCATCGACGTGAACAAGATCATCCCGCAGATCACCTGGGGCATCAGCCCCGAGCATGTCGTCGGTGTCGATGGCCACGTGCCGGACCCGGCCGACATAGCCGATCCCGCGCGTCGCTCCGCTATCGAAACCGCGATCGACTATATGGGGCTCAAGCCCGGCGCGCCGATCGCTGGCACACCGGTCGATTGGGTTTTCATCGGTTCCTGCACCAACAGCCGCATGAGCGATTTGCGCGCGGCGGCCGCGATCGCGCGCGGCCGCAAGGTTGCCCCCAACGTTAGGGCCTGGGTCGTGCCGGGCTCGGAGACGGTGAAGCGCGAGGCGATCGCCGAAGGACTCGACAAGCTGTTCACCGAAGCCGGCTTCGAATGGCGCGAGCCCGGCTGCTCGATGTGCCTTGCCGCCAACGGTGAAGTCGTGGCGCCGGGCCAGCGCTCGGTCTCGACATCCAACCGCAATTTCATCGGCCGGCAAGGACCGCGTGCGCGTACGCACCTCGCCAGTCCGGCAATGGCCGCCGCCGCCGCCATTTCGGGCGCGATTGCCGACGTTCGGACCATGGAGCGATAGATGCCCAATCCGTTTACAAAGCTCAGCGCGATCGCCGCTCCGATCATGCGCGCCAATATCGACACCGATGTCATCATCCGCATCGAGCGCCTGGTCGGCAATTCGATTCGCGGCACGCTCGGCAAATGGGCGTTCGGCTCGTTGCGCTACCTGCCGGACGGATCGGAAAATCCGGATTTCATCCTGAACCGCGAGCCGTACCGCAATGCTGAAGTGCTCATCACCGGTCCGAATTTCGGTTGCGGTTCCTCGCGCGAAGGCGCGGTGTGGTCATTGCAGGAAATGGGAATCCGCGCCATCATCGGCTCCGGTTTCGGGGACATCTTTTTCGCCAATTGTTTCCAAAACGGCATTCTGCCCATCGTCGTCGACAAGCAGATCGTCGATGCCCTGGCGATGGAAGTCGAGCACAGCCAGGGAGCCGGGCGCGTCTCCATCGATCTGGAAGAGCAGACCATCACCTCGCCATCGGGAAAAGTGCACGGCTTCGAGATCGATCCGCGCCGCCGCGCTGGCTTGCTGAGGGGATTAGATGAAGTCGAACTGACCTTGCAACGCGACGACGAAATTCGATCCTTTCAAGCCAGAGACCGGGCCGAGCGGCCCTGGATTCATTTCGCAACGGATTCTGCGAGGAATCACGCATGAGCGCTTCGTCCAACATGATCAAGCTCGCGGTGGTTGGCGGCGAAGGCATTGGGCCCGAGGTGACCGCGCAGTCTCGACGCGTTCTCGACTGGTTTGCGTCGCGACGCGGCGTAGCGATGACGTTGCGCGAGGCGCAATACGGCCTCATTCCGTATCTTTCGACCGGCAAGGTATTGCCGGATGAAACCGCCGAGGCGATGGACGAAGCCGATGCGATCCTGTGGGGTGCGACCGGTGGGCCTGAGACCAAGGAAGTGCCGGCGGAAGCGCGCAAGGCTGGCGGCTTGTTGTCGCTGCGTCACAAATACGATCTCTACGCGAATTTGCGGCCGATCCGCGCGAATCCGGCTTTGTCCGAATCTTCGCCGCTGAAAGCGCGGATACTTAAGGATGTTGATTTCGTCATCATCCGCGAATTGACCAGCGGCATCTATTTCGGCGAGCCGCGCGGCATCGAAACGCTGCCGGATGGTCAGCGCCGCGGTTTCAACACTGAGCAATATACGACCAGCCAGGTACGGCGGGTGGCGCGCGCGGCCTTCGAACTCGCGCGCACGCGGCGCGGCAAAGTATGCTCGGTCGACAAGGCCAATGTGCTGGAGACCAGCGTGCTGTGGCGCGAGGAGGTCACGGCGCTACATGCGGAAGAGTTCCGGGACGTCGAACTTAGCCATATGTATGTCGATAACGCCGCAATGCAGATCGTGCGTGAACCTGCGCAGTTCGACGTGATGGTTACCGGAAACATCTTCGGCGATATCCTGTCCGACTGCGCGGCAATGGCTTCGGGATCGCTCGGTATGCTGCCGTCCGCCTCGCTCGGGCCGGTCGACCGCTACGGTCGCCGCAAGGCGCTTTACGAGCCGGTGCACGGCAGCGCGCCCGATATTGCCGGCAAGGGTATCGCCAATCCGCTCGGCTCCATTCAGAGCGTGATTATGATGCTGCGCATGACGCTCAACCGGCCAGAGGATGCAGATCTCCTGGAAAAGGCTGTCGATCTTGCGCTCGCCAACGGCGCGCGCACGGCCGATATTGCCGAAGCCGGCGCGCGAAATCTCTCGACCAAGGAAATGGGCGATGCGGTGCTGGCGGCGCTCGACAAGGTTGCGAGCGATGCAAGGGAGAAGGTGTGATGGCCACGGTTCTTTCCCGCCGTTCGGCGCTGACTGTGATTGCCGGTGGCGCCAGCCTCGCCGCTGGTTCGGTCCGTGCCGAAAACATGAGTGGGCGTCCCATCTATCCGGTCGCGATCCCGATCTACCAGTCGCAGTTCGTGGCTGATCGTATCGGTTACTTCAAGGAGGCCGGCCTCGACTGCAAGCTCATTCAAGGCGGTAGCGGCGTGAAGACCCGCGAAATCATTGCCTCCTCGCAGGGCGACGTCGGCATCGGCGACGTCACTCATCCGATGCAACTTGCCAATCACGGCCGCGCCGGCCGCATCCTGATGCCGACCGACACCCGAAGCAGCGCGGTGATGTTCATCATTCGCAAGGATCTCTGGGATCAGGGCATCACGACGCTGGAAAAGCTCACGGAATGGAAGCGGCCCGATGGCCGCAAGCCGATCGTCTCGGTGTCCTCGCTCGGTGGGACCAACCACGTCTGGTCATCCTATTATATGGAGACGATGGGTCTTGCAGAGAAAGTCACCTGGATTGGTACCGGAAACGTGGACACCATGCTGGGCTCGCTCAAGAGTAAGCAGGTCGACATACTTGTCAGCTCGCTTTCGCTGCTCGACGAATCTCAGGAGCAAGGCTGGGGCACGCTGCTCTTCGACGGCACCGACGAGGCGATCTGGAACAAGTATATCGGCGGCAAGGTGCCGGTAACCTGTCATTTCACGGTGCAATCGACCATCGACAAGGACCGGCCGAAGATGCAGGCCTTCGTGACTGCCTTGTGGCGCGCGTCGCAGTGGATCAAGACGCATTCCCCGGATGAGGTCTATGACGCGATTGAGCCCTATGTCGGCAGCACCTCGCGCAAGGCCAATATCCTGGAAATTACGGCATTGAAGAGGGTTGCGGATTACGACGGGGTCATCGACGCGGCGAGTTTTTCGCGCGGAGAGAAAGTTTGGTTCCGGGAAATGACCGGCATCAAGCCGCTGACCATTTCCGAAGTCGTCGTTCCCGATTTTGTGCAGGCCGCCAAGAAGGCATATCCGGGTTGACCGAAAGCCGGAAAGCTTGAGCGCCAGGGAGCCAGGGGACGCCATGCCGCTTGATCGGTCGCAGGATGTGAGCCGCATCGATATCCGGGATTTGAACAAGACCTTTCAGCTCGCAGGCGCCGCGATCGAGGCGGTGCGCGGGGTGTCCTTCAGCGTGAAGCGCGGCGAGTTTGTGGCTCTGCTCGGCCCATCCGGCTCGGGCAAGAGCACTGTGCTGAACATGATTGCGACCTTGATCAGACCTTCAAGCGGGCAAATCCTGATCGATGGCACGGCGATCACGCCGGGTAAGGCGACGCCCAATGTCGGATATGTCTTTCAGCGCGACACCTTGTTTCCCTGGCGCACGGTCGCCGACAATATCGGTTACGGCCTGCAACTCGCCGGCAAAAGCGAGGCCGAGCGAAGGGAGCGCGTCATGGCCTGCATCGCGCAGGCGGGCCTGAGAGGATTCGAGAATGCCTATCCCTCGGCATTGTCCGGTGGCATGCGCCAGCGCGCGGCGCTGATGCGCACGCTGGTGGTCGAGCCGCAGATCCTTCTAATGGACGAGCCCTTCGGCGCGCTTGACACCCATACCAAGATCGACATGCATGAAGTGTTGCTGCGCATTTGGGAGCGCGAGCAGCAGACGGTACTGTTTGTGACCCACGATCTCGGTGAGGCGCTGACGCTCGCCGACCGCATCATTCTGTTTTCGGCCCGGCCGGGCCGGATCAAGGACATGTTCGATGTCGATTTTGCGCGCCCGCGCGACGCCGTGAAGGTGCGGGAGACGCCGCGTTACGCCGAATTGTTCCAGCACATCTGGCACTCCCTCGGCGAGGAGTTTGTCAAGGGACGCGAGCGATGAAGCCGCGCCGGCATTCGCTCAGCACCCTGGCATGGCAGGTTTTAATCTGCGTGATCGTGCTATCGCTGTGGCAGTGGGGCTATCAGTTGCACGCGCAATTTCCCTGGCTCGTACCAGATCTGCTGGACCCTTATTTCATCTCGAAGCCGTCGGAGATCGTCGAGCAGTTTCTGATTTTGAGCTGCCTGAAATCCAAGCTCGGCGTCTTTAGCGGCTGGTTCAATGGCGATTTCGCCAAGTGCATGGCCCGCACCGAGAACAATCTCTGGGTCGCCACCGCCGTCACGCTGAAGAACACGTTCTTCGGTTTCGTCACCGGCGTCACATCGGGCTTTGCCGCCGGGCTCATTCTTGGGCGCTCCGACCGCCTGAGCGCGATCTTTCAACCCTTCATCACCGCGGTGAATTCCATCCCGCGCATTGCGCTGGCGCCGATCATCGTGCTGGCGTTCGGCATCGGCGATACTTCCAAAATCGTGACTTCGTGGATCGTGGTGGTGTTTCTCGTGTTCTACAACACGTTCGAAGGCGCGCGCTCGATCGACGAGGGCTTCATCAATGCCGCGCGGCTGCTTGGGGCGAGCGAGTGGCAGATCACCCGGACGGTGGTGATCCCGTCGACCATGGCCTGGGTATTTGCGTCGTTGACGCCGGCGATTTCCTTTGCACTGATCGGCGTCATCGTCGGCGAATTCATCGGCGCCGAAAAGGGGATCGGCCGGCTGATTATCGAATCCGAGGCGCGCGGCGAGGCTTCGGGCATGATGGTGGCCGTCACAATCCTGATGCTGGTCGGTGTCGTGCTCGCTGCCGGAATTCGGCGGTTGCAGGCCTATTTATTGCGCTGGCAACAACATAATCGTGCGGATTGACGTGCTTGCCTAATCACTCGCGGATGATACAGCTATCCACACCTCCAGCCATAAAGGTTTGTCGATGGGTATCAAGGTTTACGGCTTTTGGCGGTCGATCGCATCGTTTCGCATCCGCGTTGCGCTGAAATTGAAGGCGCTGCCGTTCGAGGAAGTCTCGATCGACATCCTGCAGGGCAAGCAATTCGAGCCGGGTTATGATGCCGTTAACCCCGAGCATGTGGTGCCGACCTTCATCCATGACGGCCATTCGCTCTATCAGTCGCTGGCGATCATGGAATATCTCGACGATATCCAGCCCAGCCCGCGGTTGCTGCCGGTTGACGCCAAGGAGAGAGCTTATGCACGATCGCTGGCGTTGATGACGATCGCGGATGCCCATCCGCTAACCGTGCCGCGCGTACGCAAGCATCTCGCAAAAGCTTTTGGCGCCGACGCCAAGGCGATCGAGGAATGGGGTGGGCATTGGACCACCGAAGGGCTGGCGACCTATGAGCGCTTCCTGGCGCGGCGGAAGCCGGCGCCGTTTGCGCTCGGCAAGGACGTCGGCCTGGCCGATATCTGCATCGCCGGCCAGGTGGTCGGCGCGCAATATCTCAAGATCGGTCTCGACGCATACCCCCAGGTGAAGGAGCTTACCGATCGCTGCTTTGCGATGCCCGAGTTCTTAAGCTCGCACCCGTTCGAACAGCCCGACTACAAGACGTCGGGCGCAGCGCGCTGAGAAAGTTTCATCCCTCCCCACGCTGCGCGGGGAAGGATGAGACGATATCGACCTCAGACATCCAGCCCGAGCACGCGTGCGGCGTTACCGCCGGCGATCTGCGCCAGCGTCGCCTCGTCCATACCATGGACACCCGCGACATGCCCGATCGGATTGTATTCTGCCATGTCGAAGGGGTAGTCCGTGCCCATGACGATACGGTCGGGCCCGAACACGTCGATCAAATACGCGAGCTGGTGATAGCTGAAGACGACGGTGTCGAGATAGACCTGCCGCAAATAGGTCGTTGGCGGCAGCGGTAGCTCGCCTTGCGAATCCTTGCGTGCGCCCCAGGCGTGGTCGATGCGGCCCGAATAGCCCGGCAGATAGCCGCCGCCATGGACCGCCATCAGCTTCAGATCAGGGAAGCGCGCCAGCGTGCCGGAGAAGATCAGGTTGTGAAGCGCGAGCGTCGTTTCCAGCGGATTGCCGAGCACGTTGTTGAAATAGAAGTGCGTCAGGCGCTCGCCATGAGTGAAACCGTTCGGATGCATCATGATGAATGCGCCGAGCTGTTCGGCACGGGCGAAGAACGGCCGGAATTTCGGATCGGATAATTCCTGGCCGTCAACATTGGTGAGGATCTCGACGCCCTTCAGCTTGAGATCCTTCATCACGTATTCGAGCTCCCGCACGGCAAGCTCCGGCTCCTGCAAAGTCACGACGCCCAGTCCGACGAAGCGGTCGGGTTTGCGCGCGCAATATTCCGCAACGCCGTCATTGGCGAGCTTGTGGGCCTGCTCGGCGATCTCCGGCTTGACCGCGTAGTAGCATTGCGGCGGCGCCGGCGCGACGACCTGGATATCGATGCCCATCTTGTCGAGATCGAACAGGCGGCGGTCGATGGTCGTCATGACCTCGGCGACGTCCTTTTCCTGCTGCGCGTTGATCTCCTTGGTCAGGCTATCTGCGAAATGTGCCAGCGGCACGCGCGACAGATCGACATGGGGGCCGGCGAGCTTTGCCGCCTGCGGCACCACGATATGAGCATGGATATCGATCGTGGTGGAAGAGGGCCGCCGCGCAAGGCCATCTGCGTCGTGGTTGCGGGCGGCAGTGCGGCCATAACGATTCTTGGCATCGATCATTGGAAGGGGCTCTGCTGTTGGTTATTGGTTGTAGTTCAATCAGGCGTTTGGCTTGCGGCGAGTCCAGTGTACGGAAACGGTCGTCGCGTCCGCTTCGCCAAGTCCGTCTTTTTCCGCCTCCTCAAAGCAGGCCAGCGCGCTTTTCGCAACCGGCAGTTCGGCATGGAGGGAGGCGGCGAATTGCACGGCGGTCGCGAGGTCTTTTTTGGCCGCCGTGATACCGAAGGCGGTTTCGCCGAGCGGAGCGCCACCGAGCACCTTGGCAATGGTTGGCCCGCGCGCCTTCATCGCCGCCGGTGCGCCGTTGGTGTCGGTGAGGATATCGATCAGGCGCTCCGGAGGCAGGTTGAGCGGCTTGCAGATCGTCAGGGACTCGCCGAGTGCCTGCCAATAGACGAGGAGCGGCAGATTGACCGCGAGTTTCAAGGTCGCGCCAGCGCCGAGCGGCCCGACATGTTCGATCCGCCGGCAAAGTTGGTCCAGCAGCGGCCTGGCGCGCGCGACATCGGCATCCGACCCGCCGACGAGGCCGAACAGCTTTCCCTCCTTGGCGGGCACTTTGCTGCCGCCGACCGGGCACTCGACGAATGCTGCGCCCGCTTTTGTTACGGCATTACCGACCGATTTCATGGTGTCCGGCTGGATCGTGCTCATGTCGATGATGAGCTTGCCGCCGAGCTTGGCCTTGAGCAGGCCGTTTTCGCCACGATAGACAGCCTCGGTGGCGGCGTCGTTGAGCAGCATCACGATGGTGACATCGCAGCCCTCGACGAGAGCGGCCGGCGAGCCAAAGGCTTTCGCCCCCGCTTCGACCAGCGGCTTGGTCTTGGCGGCGTCACGATTCCACACCGCGACCTCGTGGCCGACCGCGATCAGCCGCTCCGCGATCGAACCGCCCATCCGTCCCGTTCCGCAAACGCCGACTTTCATCTTATTTCCCTCGGTTCCGTGCCTGGTTCAGTGGGCATGATACACGCCAAGATGTTGCGCGATCAGCTCCTCGTTGTTCAAAACCTCGCTCGCATTTCCTGAAAAAACGCAGCGTCCGGTGTTGAGAATTACCGCCTGGTCGGCGACATCGAGCGCAAGCTGACGATTTTGCTCGACCAGCACGATCGACTGGCCATCTTCTTTCAGTCGTTTGATGGTGCGGCCGACTTCGGCGACGATCAAGGGCGCCAAGCCCTCGGACGGCTCATCGAGCAGCAATACGCGGGGATTTCCCATCAGCGCGCGGCCGATTGCAAGCATCTGCTGCTCGCCGCCGGAGAGCGTACCGGCAAACTGCGCATGGCGTTCCTGCAGGCGCGGGAACAGCTCGAAGATACGTTCGACGTTCCAGGGCCTGGTCGTCTCACGTTCGCGCTGACGCGCGACGGTCAGGTTCTCGCGCACGGTCAGCGACGGAAAGATGCGTCGCCCCTGCGGGACGAGGCCGATACCGAGGCGCGAAATCCGCTCCGGGCTCAGACCTCCGATCTCCTCGCCAAACAGGCGGATGTCGCCTTCTTTCGGCGCCAGGAAACCGACGATGGTAGAGATGCACGTGGTCTTGCCGGCGCCGTTGCGGCCAAGCAGTGCCAGCACATGGCCTTCCTCGAGCGAAAAACCGACGCCATGCAGAATATGGCTGTCGCCATAGAAAGCATTGACGTTGGAAAGGGTGAGGGCTTCACGCGCCAAGGTACACCTCGCGCGTTCGCTCATCTGCAATCACCTGATCGCGTTTGCCGTCGACGATGACCTTGCCGTAGTTGAGCAGCGTCACGGTCTCGGCAAGGTCGAGCGCGGTATCCATGTCGTGCTCGATCATGACGACGGTGGTTTGCTTTGAGATCGAGGCAATCAGCGCCTTCACGGTGGTGCGCTCGCTGTTTGACAAGCCGGCGAGCGGTTCATCCAGCAGCAATACGCGCGGCTTTTGCGACAGCGCCATCGCAAGTTCGACCCGGCGCTTTTCGCCATAGGCAAGCTCGGAAACGGGATGACCCGCCAGATGCAGCAACCCGACGCTGTCGAGCGTCCGGCGGGCCTCTTCCGCCAGATGCCGATAGGACGATAGCGGCCGCCACATCTGCCAGCGCGACGGCAACAGTCCGAGCAGTCCGAGCGTGACATTGTGCTCGAGCGTGTCGCCGGCAAATAGCGTGATGATCTGGTAGGTGCGTGACAGCCCGCGATGGGCGCGCTGATAGGGAGCAAGCGTTGTTACATCCTCGCCGAACAGCTTGATCATGCCGGCGTTGGGCCGCATGTCGCCGCTGATCTGGTTGAACAGCGTGGTTTTGCCAGCGCCATTCGGGCCGATAATGAGCCGCCGTTCGCCGGGCCGGATCGAGAGCGATACGCCTTGCGTGACCTTCAGGCCGCCGAAGGCTTTACTCAGGCCGACAATCTCGATCGCAAAATCGGGCGAGGGTACGGTCATGACGATCGTCCCCGAAAGCGTTTCGTGAGCTTCTGCAAGCCCGGCACGATGCCTGTCGGCATCACCAGCACGATGAACAGGAACACGAGACCGAGCAGCATGTTCCAGCGTTCGATATAGGCAGAGGCGTAGTTCTTGAGCAGCAACACCAGCGCTGCGCCGACCGCAGGGCCTGCCAGCGTGCCGGAGCCGCCGGCAATGACGCCAAGCAGCGCCTCGGCCGAGCTCGTAGTCGAAAGCGAGGTCGGATGGATGTATTTATTGTAGTAGACGTAGAGCAGGCCCGCGATTGCGCCCCAGAACCCGGCATAAATGAAGGTGATCCAGCGGATCATCCAGGGGTTGAAGCCGAGCGCTGCCATGCGGCGGGGCTGGTCGCGCACGCCCTTCAGCGAAGAGCCGAACGACGAGGAAACGAAGACCGCCATCATGATGAAGGCGATCACGAGGACGGTGAGCGAGAACCAGTAGAAAGCCGTTGCGCTTTCGAGCGAAACGCCGAACGGGGCAGGGCGGGTCACGCCGGTGATGCCGTTGTCGCCGTTGGTGACGTTCGACATGCGATAAGCGAGCCCCCACAGCACTTGCGACAGCGCCAGCGTGATCATCAGAAAGCCAAGACCGGTTGCGCGGAGCGCGATCACGCCGAAGAAAGCCGCCATCGCGACCGTGCCGAGAATCGAGACCAGCGCGGCGGAACCATGGTCGAAGCCATAACGGGTGGTCAGAAGCGCGCAGAGATAGGCCGCAATCCCGAGATAGGACGCGTGACCGAGCGAGGTCATGCCGCCGAAGCCGACCAGAAGATTGAGGCTGAGCGCGAAGATCGCCGCGATATAGATCTGGCTTGCGAGGTTGACGTAGAAATCGCCGGCGATAAACGGCAGCGACAGCGCCAGCACGGCGAAGATGGCGATCGCGATCCACTTCATTTGCCGAGTCTCATGTGCCAAGCCGCCCAAACAGGCCCTGCGGGCGAAACGCGATCACAAAGATCATCGGTAGAAACAGGATGATGTAGGCAAGCTCCGGGAATAGCGCGGTGCCGAACGTGTAGATGAATCCGATGATGAAGCTGCCGACAAAGGCGCCGAACAGGCTGCCGATGCCGCCGAGGATGACGACGATCAGCGCCAGCGGCAGCATGTCGGCGTCGAGCCCGGGATAAGCGGACAAAATGGGGCCGCCAAGCACGCCGGCCGCCCCCGCAATTCCGGTGCCGAGGCAAAACACGATGGTGAAGAGGCGCGAGACCGGGATACCGACCGCGCGTGCCATCTGGCGGTCGTCGACGCCGGCGCGGATCATGGCGCCGAGCCGCGTGCGGTCCATCAGGATATAGAGCGCGATCGCCGCGACGATGGCGACGCCGACCAGCACCAGCCGATAGGTCGGGAAGACGAAGCCGAACAGCCGCGTCGGCGCCTGCAGATTGCGAGGCGTCGGCACCGGGATCGAATCGCCGCCCCAGAACACGAGGCAAGCGTCGGAGATGATGAAGGCCATGCCGAGCGTGACGAGCACCTGGCCGAGCGGATTGGTTTTCAACCGCGTCAGCACCAGACGTTCGAACAGTCCGCCGAACGCAGCAACGATGAAGCCGGCTCCAACAGCGGTGACCCAGATGTTGAGCCCGGTATAGTCGCGCATCGCCACGGCCCCGAGATAGGTGCCGAGCATGAAGAAGGCGCCATGCGTGAGGTTGGCGAGCCGCATCAGGCCGAAGATTAGCGAGAAGCCGGCCGACAGCAGAAACAGCAGGCCTCCGAGCGACAGGCTGTTGAGACCCTGGATGATCCAAAACTGCATCTAGCGTCTCGATACTCGTCTTGCGATTCACCTCTCCCCGCTGGGGAGAGGTCGGATGGCAAAGCCATCCGGTGAGGGGCAATGCTTCACGATAGACCGTAACCCTCACCCCGACCCTCTCCCAGACGGAGAGGGAGCGCAGTTCCTGCGTGGATAAGGAGTTGGGTCTAGTTCAGAGAGTTACAGCTCCAGGTTCTTGGCCGGCGGATAATCGCGCGAAGAGACCGGGTTCTTCAGGAATTCGGTCTTGTCGTAGGTCCAGAACTGGCTGACGTCCGGATAGGTCTTGATCACGGCGTTGACCAGGCGGCCGTCACTGCGCGTCACCTTGCGGATGTAGACATTGCCGATCACGTTGCCGAACTCGTCGAATTTGACGACGCCGCGGATCGTATCGACGTTGGTGCTGCGGATCGCGGACATCAGCGCCTTCTTGTCCTCCGCGTTGGCCTTGATCGCCTTCAGCGCGCCTTCCAGCACTTCGCCGGCAATGTAGGTGCTCGCGGCATAATAGCCGGGGTCGTACTTGAATTGCTTGCGGAAGGCAGGCGCAAATGTCTTGTTGAGCGGATTGTCGATTTCGGCCGAGTAGAAGCTCGTCGTGACGATCCCGAGCGCCTCGTCGCCCATGTTGCGCAGCACGGATTCGTCGAGCGCTGTCATGCCGCCGATCACCGCCATCTTGTCCTTCAAGCCGTATTCGACGAACTGGCGCAAGAACCGGAAACCGTTGGAGCCGGCATAGCCGAGGAAGATCGCATCCGCGTTCTTCACCTGCGCGACATAGCTGCCGTAGTCCGGCGTTGCGAGCGGCGTAAAGATCTTCTGGATGATCTTGCCGCCATTGTCCTCGAAGGCGCGCTGGAAGCCGGCGCACATCTCGTGACCGTAGGCGAAGTCGTCAGCGATCGTGACCATCCGCTTGTACTTCAGTTCCTTCGCCGAATAATCGGCGAGCGGGTAGGCGCATTGGGCCGAGGTCGACGTCAGCCGGACATACCAGGGGGAGGGGTGCCGCTGTGTCATATCTTCGGCGGCGGAGACGCCGAGCGTCGGCACCTGCTTCTCGGTGAGATAGTCGATGATTGCCAGCGCCTCGAAGGCGGCAAGCGGGCCAATGATGCAGTGGACGTCGTTCTTCTCGACCAGTTCCTGCGCCTTGGTGCGGGCAGTGGCGGGAACGCCGGCGGTATCGGCCACGATCAGTTCGACCTTGCGGCCGGCCAGCGTGTTGTCGTGCTCCTTCAGGAACATGGTCAACGCCAGTTCCATGTCGATGCCGCCGGAGGCGAGCGGGCCGGTTTTGGCTGCGAGCAGACCGACCCGAACCGGGCCGCTTCCTTGCGCGAATGCGAGATTGGGGCGTGCCAGGGTCGCCAGGCCTGCGCCGGCAACGCCGGAGACGAACTGTCGTCGTGTAACCGTCATGATCCCTCCCAAGGCAATGAGCGGAAATATCCGTGCTTCTTGTTTTGTTGAACGATTTATCGGACGGATGTCCTAAATGATCAAGTGATAACCACGCCCCGCCTGGAGTAATCGGCCACGCACTAAAGTCGAAACCGGCCGGATCTGGCGCGTTTTGACGCGCTGCGGTAGCGATCCGCGACGATTGAGCTTAATTGCCGCTTTTTGCGCCCTTGACGATGTTCTTTTTCAAGACCTCGAACACCGAGGCCGTGTCCTGATCGCCCAGCCCCATGGCCATGGCCTGGGTGTAGACTGGCTGTGTCAGCGTGAACATCGGCGTCTCAACGCCGACATCGCCGGCGAATTCGGCGATGATCGCCATGTCCTTCTTCCAGGTCGAAACCTTCATAGTGGCCGGTTCATACTTGCCCTCGACCATCATTGGCGCGCGCATCTGGAACATGCGCGAGCCGCCGGCGCCGGGGCCGACCATCTCGACCACCAGCTTCGGATCGAGGCCGGCGCGTTCGGCCAGGATCATGGCTTCGGCGGTCGCCACATTGTGGATCGCGACCAGGTGATTGGCGACGAACTTCATTCGGCTGCCATTGCCGAAAGTGCCGAGGTCGGCGCTTTGCTTGCCGAAATCCGCAAACAGCGGCGCGCATTTGGCGATTGCCGCACTGTCGCCGCTGGCATAGACGATCAGATCGCGCATCTTGGCCTGCGCACCGGTGCCGGACAGCGGGCAATCGAGCGCAATATGGCCAGCAGCTTTCAAAGTCGCCTCGAAGCGAAGCTTGTCGGCAAGCGTCAATGTGGAGAGTTCGACAACGATGCGCGGCGGCGCACCGGATTCGACGATTTGTTTCGCAACGCTTTCGACGGCGGCTGGAGTCGGCAGGCTCGTCATGATGATCGGCACGTTGCGCGCGACATGGGCCACGCTTTCGACAATGGCGACGCCGGCCTCCGCCAGCTCGGCGCACTTCCCAGCGTCGGTGTCGAAGCCGACAACATGCCATCCGCGCTCGATCAGATTGCGCGCAATCGCGCCGCCCATGATGCCGAGCCCGACGATTCCGACCGTCTTGTCCATGCCGCTGATCCTTCCCTGCCGAATTCGATTGACGGGCAACGCAGGCCGCGCCTTAATTAGTGATCGGACGATAAACAACCGTCAAACGCCCGGCTGGTCAAGCAGCATTCGCGATCCATCCTGGCGCGCACGAAAGAAGAATCGAGCGTATAAGATTACGCGGGCTTGGCGGGGCGATCGGGAGGATCGCGACATGACAGCTACCGGTCTGAAGACGAATGCGATGTCCTCCGGGGCGGAGGCGGATGGCCGCGTTTACGCGGAGATGGTGACGCGTGCCGCGGCGCTGGCCCCGCGCTTGCGCGAGCGCGCCTCCAGTTCGGAACAATTGCGCTGCCTTGCCAAAGATACCGAGCGTGAACTGCATGAAAGTGGCCTGTTCCGCATCGTCCAACCCAAGCGCGTCGGCGGCTCCGAGCTTGACTACGTTGCATTGATCGATTGCGGCGATGCGATGGGGCAGGGCGATGCTTCGGTCGCCTGGACCTTCGCCAATCTCGCCAGCCATCACTGGATGCTGGCGATGTTCGATCGCCGCGCACAGGACGCGGTTTGGGGCAAAAACCCGGATGCGCTGATCGCCTCATCCTTCATCTTTCCGGCCGGACGCGCCCGGAAGGTCGATGGTGGCTATGTCCTGCGGGGCCGCTGGCCGTTCTCCTCGGGCGTGAATTGCAGCGAATGGAATATGCTGGCGAGCGTGGTGTCCTCAGACGATGACGCCGACGGTATCGAATATCGCATCTTCCTGCTTCCCAAGAGCGACTATCGCATCAACGATACCTGGGATGCGACCGGCCTGCGCGGCACCGGCTCCAATGACGTCGAGGTCGAAGACGCTTTCGTGGCTCACGAAATGACCGTCGGTGTGCACGAGGTCGCGGGCGGGCCGACGCCCGGCAGCGCCGTCAATCCGAACGCGCTGTACAAGTTGCCGGTGTTCTCGCTGTTTCCTTATGTGCTCTCCGGTGTTGCGCTCGGCAACGCGCAGGCTTGCCTTGACGATTATGTCGATCTGGCGCGGCACCGCGCCTCCACCTATAACCGCGCCAAGCTCGGCGACCTCCAGACCACCCAGATCAAGATCGCCGAAGCGTCTTCGAAGATCGATGCGGCGCGGCGGATCATGCGCTCGGCCTGCATCGAGGCGCTTGTGCAGGCACGAGGCGGGCACTTTCCGGACATGCTCGAAAAGACCAAGCTGCGGCGCGATGGCGCCTTTTCCGTCAATCTCTGCACGGAAGCGGTGTCGCTGCTGTTTGCCGCAAGCGGCGCGCGCGGTCTTTATATGTCCGGCGCCTTGCAGCGTCAGTTCCGCGACGCGCACGCGATCAACTCCCACATCGCCTTCAACTTCGATGCGGCGGGCACCAACTATGGCAGGGTCGCGCTGGGCCTGCCTTCCGAAAATCTGACGCTCTAGAGACGGCCCACGGGATGAACGACAAACCAACGCACGTGCCGGAGCCGGAGACTGCCAATGAGCTCGCGAGCGGAAGCTCGGCGCTCGATCCGCGCGATTTCCGCAACGCGCTCGGCACCTTTGCCACCGGCGTCACCATCGTGACAGCGATGGTCGATGACGGCAAGCCTTACGGGCTGACCTGCAACTCCTTTGCGTCGGTCTCGATCAATCCGCCGCTCGTGCTATGGAGTCTTGGCCTCTATTCGCAGGGCTTGCCGATTTTCCAGAACGCGAGCCATTTTGCCGTCAACGTCCTCGGCATTTCTCAGGAGGCGCTTGCCAGCAAATTCGCCAAGTCAGGCGTCGACCGGTTTACCGGCGTCGATTGGAAGGCCGGGCTCGGCAATGCGCCGTTGATCGAGGGCAGTGTCGCCCATTTCCAATGCCGCGCCGCCAATCGCTATTACGGCGGCGACCACGTGATCTTTCTCGGAGCCGTCGAAGCCTACACCTACAACAAGCAGGAGCCGCTGCTGTTTCTGAGTGGCGGCTTCGGCCGATTTGCCAAGAACGTCGTCACGGTACCCACCAACTCATGAGCAAGAAGATCAGCACCAGGCGGGCGCGAACCAAACAGCGGCGGCTGTCGCCCGATGATCGGCGCAAGGAGTTCGTCGCCAAGGCCACCGAGTTTTTCGCCGAAGAAGGGTTCGGCGGCGGCACGCGCGCGCTGGCGCGAAGACTCGGTGTAACCCAGCCGCTGCTTTATCGGTATTTCCCCAGCAAGGACGACCTGATCAAGGAAGTGTATCGCACGGTCTATCTCGAGCCGTTCGGGGACGGTTGGGAAAAATTGCTCGGCGATCGCACGCGGCCGCTACCGGAGCGCTTGAAGGAGTTCTATGACGCCTATACCGGCGTGATCTTCAGCCGCAAATGGCTGCGCATCTACTTCTATTCGGGCCTCAAAGGGCTCGAAATCAATCGTTCCTATGTCGGCATCGTCCGCGACAAGATCTTGAGCCGCATCATCCGGGAATGCCGGCATGCGGCGGGCCTGCCGGCGCAAAGCAAGCCGAGCGCGGCCGAACTCGAGATGGTCTGGGTGTTTCATTCCGGCATCTTCTATTACGGCGTGCGCAAGTTCATCTATGAAGCTCCGGTGCTCGAGAGCAAGGAACAGATGATCAGCGACGCGGTCGATGCATTTCTCGCCGGCTTTGCCAGCGTCTTTGGCGCGAAGGAAGAAGCGCGCAAGGCGGTGGTAAAGGAAACGGTGTAGATCCCGTTTATTCCTATGATCGCGAGCGATAGCGAAGCGATCCAGCTTTTTACAGGCCAGTCCTGAATCACTTCGTCGCTCCAGCGCAAGATTGCTCTGCAATTTTTGTCGCGGGCTCCTCGCGATGACGACACCTCAGGGAATGTCGGGCATCGCAAGGCCTGCTGCTCTACTTCTTCATCCCCGCATTGACGCGCGGCAGCACCTGCTCCGCCATCAGGATCATGGACTGGCGGCCGAGTTCACGGTCTTTCCAATCCTTGCCGGCATAGAGCAGCGTGCCGAAGGTTCCGACTTCTTCCTGGAATTTGAGTAACTGATCGGCGACGCTGTCCGGCGTGCCGTAGATGATCAGCTTGTCGCAGATCGATTCCAGCGTCACCTCATCGTCGGGCTGATCGCGCCGCGTCTTGAACAGCTCGATGCGGCCGTTCTTCTTCAGCTTGGTGTAGAGCGAGCGATAGTAGAAGGCGTAAGGCCCGTTCGGGTCGGTGGCATAGGCCTTGGCGGTTGCGGCGTCTTTCGCGACGAACACGCTCTTGGCGACACGCCAGTTGGCGGGATCGGCTACCCGGCCGCCGCGTTCGCAGCCCTCGACATATTTCGGCCAATGGCTTTTCACCCAGGCCGGCATCAGAAAGTTCGCCGAGATCGGTTCCCAGCCGCGAATCGCGGCTTCGGTCACGCCCTTCGAGAACGGCGCCACCGCCGTGACCACGATCGGCGGATGTGGCCGCTGCAACGGCTTGGCGATAAAGCCTTGCCCGATATCGGCCATCAGCGTGCGCTCGACCGAAATGTTCCAGTACTTGCCCTTGATGTTATAGGGCGGGTCGCTGGCCCAGATCTCGAGAACCTGATTGATCGCTTCCAGAAACATCTCGTTACGGTTGGCGTCGAGGTTGCCGAACAGTTCCGCATCCGACAGCAGGCCGCCGGGGCTGATCCCGAAGATCAACCGCCCGTCCAGCATGTGATCGAGCATCGCAAGCTGGGCGGCGGTCGCGGCCGGGTGGGTATTCGGCATATTGACGGTGCCGGTGCCGAGCTTGATGTTTTTCGTCGCCGCCGCAATCCAGGCCAGAAACGACACGCAGGAGGTGATGTTTTCGGCGCGGTCGGTGACGTGCTCGCCGACATAGGCCTCGGTGAAGCCGAGCTCGTCGGCCAGCAGGAACGCCTCGCGATCCTCTTGAAGCGAAACCCGCCAATCCTTCTCCAGCGGGTGGATCGGCATGGTGAAGAAGCCAAGTTTCATGTTTCGCTCTCTCCCGGAGGCAGGCTTGGTCTGTTTGGTCAGCATTATGACCGATATCCTGAACCCGAGTCATCAGAAATAATCGTTCGATAAACAAGGTTGCTTGACGTTTTGCGGTCGGCCCCGTCTAATCTTCCGGAAAAATTGTAGGGAGGTCACCGAGCCGGCATGACGGCGGCAGCGCATTCCATTTCGCTGGAAGTCAACGGCGAGCGCGTCGAAGCGTTGGTTTCGCCGCGGACGAGCCTTGCCGATTTTTTGCGCGAGCATTTGAAGCTCACCGGCACGCATGTCGGTTGCGAGCACGGCGTGTGCGGCGCGTGCACCATTCGCGTCAACGGCGAGATTGTGCGGGCCTGTCTAATGCTGGCCGTGCAGGCAAATGACGCATCCGTCGAAACGATCGAGGGCCTGTCGGACTCCGGCGAAATATCTGATCTTCAGGCCGCGTTTCGCGAACGCAACGCGCTGCAATGCGGCTTCTGCACGCCGGGAATGCTGTTCTCGGTGCAAGACCTCCTGAAAGCCGAAGTCGATCCTGATCGCGCGCGCATCCGCGAACATCTCTCCGGCAACTACTGCCGCTGTACCGGCTATCAGGCGATCGTCGACGCGGTCGAAGCGACCGCCAAAGCCCGCCGAGGCGGCGCATGAACAAGTCCGAGGGCAAGACGCTATCGGAACTCGACCGGCCGAATTCCTATATTGGAAAGACGGTGCCGCGGCCCAATCTCGATCGGCTGCTCCAGGGGCGCGGGCTCTATGTCAGCGACCTCGAGCTGCCGCGCATGGCGCACGTCGTGTTCGTGCGTTCGCCATATGCACATGCGCGGATTTTGGCGATCGATGCGCAGGCGGCGAAGAAGATGCCTGGCATCCTCGCCGTCGTTACCGGCGCAGAGCTCGCCGCCGTCATCACGCCCTGGGTCGGTGTGCTTTCGCATCTGAAGGGATTGAAGTCCGCGCCGCAGCGCGCGATCGCGGTCGAACGGGTGTGCTGGCAGGGTGAGGCGGTGGTGGCGATCGTGGCGACCAGCCGCGCGGCGGCCGAAGACGCCGCCGACCATGTGGCCATAGATTACGAAGAGCTGGCGGCCGTGACCGACATGCGCACCGCGCTCGATGCGGCAACGCCGGTCATCCATGCCGCGCTCGGCGATAACCTCGCCTTCGAACGGGTGCTCGACGCCGGTAGCGTCGATGCCGCCTTCACCGACGCGGATGAAATCGCGGAAGCCGAATTCGTATTCGGTCGCCACACCGGCGTAACGCTGGAGCCGCGGTCGGTCGTGGCGGACTGGAACGCAGCCGAAGCGCGGCTGACGATCTATCAGGGCACGCAGGCACCGCACATGGTGCAGAATATCGCGGCGCTGCATCTCGGCCTGGAGGAGGCGCAGGTGCGCGTCGTCTGCAAGGACGTCGGCGGCTCCTTCGGCATTAAGGTTCATGTTTATGCCGACGAGATGGCGACCTACGCACTCTCGAAACTGCTGAAGCGCCCGGTGAAGTACGTCGCCGACCGCATGGAGAGCTTCAATACCGACATCCATGCCCGCGACCATCGCTGCAAGGGGCGCATTGGCGTCAAGCGCGACGGCACTATCACGGCGTTCGAGATCGACGATCTCACCGGTATCGGGCCGTATTCGATGTATCCGCGAACCAGCGCCATCGAGGCCAATCAGGTCGTCAATCTCGTCGGCGGTCCCTACACGACCATGAACTACCGCGCCCGCGCGCGCGTCGTGTTCCAGAACAAGAACGTGATGTGCCAATACCGCGCAGTCGGCCATCCCATTGCGTGTTCGGTCACCGAAGGTCTCGTCGATCTCGCTGCAGCGAAGATCGGCATGGACCCGGTGGAAATCCGACGGCGCAATCTGATCGCCGATGATGCCTATCCCTGCGCCTCGGCATCGGGCCTTCGCTTCGAACTGCTGTCGCATCATCAGGCCCTGAACAAGCTGCTCAAGATGATGAATTACGACGCGTTACGCGCCGAGCAGGCGAGCTTGCGCACGCAGAACATCCATCGCGGCATCGGTATTGCGAGCTTCATCGAGGTCACCAACCCGAGCGCGGCGTTCTATGGCGTTGGCGGCGCGAAGATTTCCTCGCAGGATGGCGTCGCCGTGCGGCTCGATGCCCAGGGCGCGGTGGTCTGCCAGACCAGCATCACCGAACAGGGCCAGGGATCGGAATCGCTCACCGCGCAAATCGTCGGCAGCGTGCTCGGCGTGTCCATGGAAAAGGTGCGCGTCGTCCTCGGCGATACCGATCAGACGCCCTATGGCGGCGGCACCTGGGCCTCGCGTGGCGCCGGCATCGGCGGCGAGGCGGCGCTCCAGGCTGCAAAAGTCCTGCGCAAGAACATCCTCGATGTCGCGGCGGCGATCCTGCAGTCGACCCCCGCCGAACTCGACATTGTCAACAATGCGGTGGTCAACGCGGACGACGGCGCACCACGGATCGAATTGCGCGAACTCGCGCGCATCGTCTATTTCCGGCCCGACACCTTGCCGCCGGGTATTCAGCCGGAATTGATGGCGACGCGTCACTACGTGCCGCGCGAATATCCCTTTGCCTTTACGAACGGCGTTCAGGCTTCGTGGCTCGAGGTCGACACCGATACCGGCTTCGTCAAGCTGCTCCGGCACTGGGTGGTGGAGGACTGCGGCACCATCATCAATCCGCAATTGGTGGATGAGCAGATCCGCGGCGGCGTGGTGCAGGGGCTCGGTGCGGCGCTGTTCGAGAAATGCGCCTATGACGAGCGCGGCCAACTGACCAACGCCAATATGGCGGATTATCTGGTGCCGATGTCGGGTGAGATGCCGGATATCGATATCGGCCATGTGGTCTCTCCGACCTTGGAAAGCGAACTCGGCGCCAAGGGCGCAGGCGAGGCCGGTACGGCGGGCGCTGCGGCCGCGGTCGCAAACGCCGTCAATGATGCGCTCAGACCGTTCGGCACCGTGGTGACGGAAATCCCGCTGACGCCGGACCTCATTCTCAGAGCATTAAAGCGAATCTGAAGCTGTCCCGCGTTCCAGGCGCGTGGCGACCGGACGAGCGGCCTCGAAACCGGCCTACAGGTGGTCGACCGGCTTGAAAGTGCCGTCGCCCTGAATGACGGTCAGGAAAACCTCGGCGGCGGTGTCTTGCGTCCTGTGCGCGACGGCAAGGCGATGGCCGCTGATGTCGAAGCTGCCGACCTCGTTGATGACGCGCAGCAGGCCAGCGCGCGTCGGATCGGG
The DNA here is from genome assembly GCF_035701725.1 of Bradyrhizobium sp. GTDB lineage: Bacteria > Pseudomonadota > Alphaproteobacteria > Rhizobiales > Xanthobacteraceae > Bradyrhizobium. Next base: position 13,392 of record NZ_DASSRP010000327.1, on the reverse strand, counting down.
GCCGGCCATCTCCAGTGCCGCGGCGGCGAGGCGTCCGGAAAGGTAGCCCTCCAGCGAAACGAAATCCGGCTCCAGTTCGGCATCGAGCAGCCGTTCGGCAGCTTGATAATCGGCGACCACCTTGATGGATGCGTCCCAGGGAAACGGCACGACCTGCGACACGATCACGCCTTTGCCTTCGCGGCCTAGTTCCTGGGCGAGCGCGACTGCGCCGACGAAGGAGATGTTGACGAAAACCGGATTGAAGTCGCTTCGTCGCGCCAGCTTGATGAATTCGGCGCAAGGCGCATAAGTTCCGACCATGACCACCGCTTCCGGTTCCGCGCGCTTCAAGGTGCGCATGGCGGCGGCGACCGCCGTGGTGTTGCGCTCATAGGTGGCTTCGGCGGCAAGCTCCATGCCGCGCTTCTCCAGGGCCTGCTTGAGGCCGGCCAGACCATCGCGGCCGTAGGGGTCGTCCTGGTAGAAGATCGCGACGCGTTTGATGTGGCGGTCTTCGGTCAGATGCTTGATCCAGTTTTCTGCTTCCGCCGCATAGCTCGCGCGAATATTGACGACGTTGTCGAGATCGCTCGCGCGCAGGAAGCCGGCGCCGGTGAAAGGACCGATGAAGGGAACGTTCTGCGCTTTTGCAATGGGCACGGTCACCAGCGAGGTCGGCGTGCCGACCGCGCCGATCAAGGCGAACACCTTGTCCTCATCGATCAGCTTGAACGTCTGCAACACCGAGCGATCGGGATCGTAGCCGTCATCGCGGCTGATCAGGTCGAGCTTGCGGCCGTGAATGCCGCCCTTGGCATTGACCTCGGCAAAGGCGGCCAGAAGGCCCTGGCGCATCTTCAAGCCGAGCGCCGATGACGGCCCGGACATTGCGGCCGCTTGGCCGAACAGGATGCGGTTCGCCGTAACGCCGACCTCCTCGGCCTGTGCCGGGATCGTAAGCAGCAGCACCCAGCACAAAGCCTTGAGTTGCAAATCTCTCATCGAAGCACTTTTGCGTGATTAATCATTCGTATGGGGGAGATGCTAGGGGAGCTGGGTGAAAAGCTCGCTAATTCCGTCGCCAAGATCGCTGCCCAAGATCGCTTCGGGGCGGGCGAATCCTCGCGGAATCCTTTGCTGCCGAGATCGATTTTCAGCAGGGCCTGGCTTCCTCAATGGAACCTGAGAGATCGTTAACTAAGGTATCTGAATGCGGGAGCCGGTTTGCTGAACATTCAGGTTTTTTAACCAGCGCGCGTCCCATAACTGCCCGCTGATCAAAGCCGTTCCGGCGGGGGCGAAGGCGAAAAAATGAGCGGTCCGAATCCGGGCGGGGATCGTCCGGAAGACATGGTCGAGCGGAGAACGATGCCGGCAGCCCGGTCGAGGCCATACCGGCCTGCCTGGGTGGCTGCGGGAATCGGCGTCTTGCTGACCGTCATGGCCGCTTATGCGGTGGCCCGTTGGGAGCGACGTGTTACCTGGACCGAGTTCGAGGGCGCCGCCGCGACCCAGCTCATCGAGATGCAGAATGGCATCAACGAATATATGGGCCGCCTGGTCACGTTGCGCGCGCTGTTCGAATCCGCCAACGAAGAGGTCACGCGCAGCGAGTTTGAGGTTTTCGGCAGCCGCCTGTTCGAGCACCATCCCGGTGTTCTTCGCGTCAACTGGTTGCCGAAGGTGTACCGCAAGGAGCGCGCGGAATTCGAGACGGAGGCCATTAACGACGGCATTCCAGCCTATCATTTCAAATCGCTGGCCGACGGCTTCGTCGTCATTGCGCCCGAGCGCGAGTTCTACTTCCCGATCTATTTTTCGACCGAGCGCAAGACCTCACCGGTCTACGGGATGGATTACTCCAGCGACCCGATCCGCTGGGCGACCCTCGAGCGGGCCCGCGACACCGACACGGTCGCTGTCGCGCCGACGCGCCTGTTCAAGAACGACAATGGCGGCGCTCACGGCGTTCTCGTTGCTGTCCCGGTTTACGTGAAGGGCACCTCGCGGGCGACAATCGCCGATCGCCGGCGCAATCTGAGCGGGTTCGTGGTCGGCATGTTCGATCTCGGCCAGCTCCTGCAATCGATCCGGACCAGCACGCCAGAAACGTCAGCGGTGGTGTTGCACGCCTATCCGCCCGAGATTGACGGAACAGCGCAGCCTCAGCCCGACTACACGTCTGCGCCCGCGCAACCTGCCGTCATGCAGGCGTTTACTGACGGGCAATACTGGTCCGGCACGCTCAGGGTCGGCGATGCCAACTGGCTGATCAAGGCCATTCCCGCGCCTGGCGGTCAGCTGGCGCCGCATTTCGATCGCGCGTTGACGGTGTTTACGGCCGGTGCGGCCATCACCATTTTTCTCACCGTCTATCTCATCATGGCCAGCCGCAACTCGCGTGAGCTGGCGCTTGCCAACCGCCGCGTGCTCGAACTGGCGCAGACCGACATCCTGACCGGACTTCCCAATCGCGCTTTCTTTCTCGAACAGTTGAAGGAAGCGGGATCCGATCCGCAGGCCCGCGGCGTGTTCTCGGTCCTGATGGTCGATCTCGATCGCTTCAAGAACGTCAACGACTCGCTGGGACATGCCGCGGGCGATACCTTGCTGCGTCACGTTGCCGTTCGTCTTCGCTCGGCGCTGCGAGGCGAGGACGTGCTGGCGCGGCTCGGCGGCGACGAGTTTGCCATCATCCAGGCGGGAGGTTACGACCAGCGCCGCAATTCGGTCGACCTGGCAGCCCGGATCGCAAAACTCATCGCCGAACCGTTTCAGTTGCCAGGCAATCAGGTCGAGATCGGCACCAGCATCGGCATTGCGATCGCGCCTGAACATGGCGACGATCGCGAGCAGTTGCTGAAGAAGGCCGACCTTGCGCTTTACCGCTCCAAATCCGCCGGCCGCAACTGTTTCACGGTCTACGATGAGGCAATGTCGGCCGAACTCGAGGCGCGCAATACGCTCGAAGGCGATCTTCGCGATGCCATCGCGCGCTGTCTGTTTGAAATCCATTATCAGCCGTATTTCGACGTCGAGACCGGTCGCCGACGAGGAGCGGAGGCGCTGATCCGCTGGCGTCATCCCGTCCGTGGCGTGATCCCGCCGGACCAGTTCATTCCGCTGGCGGAGGAAACCGGGCTGATCGTGCCGCTCGGGGAATGGATCATCCGCCAGGCCTGTGATGACGCGACCTTGTGGCCCGCCGACACCATGGTGTCGATCAATCTATCGCCGGTCCAGTTCAAGCAGTCCGAATTGTTCGACGTGATCGAAACCGCGCTGCATAAGTCCGGATTGTCGCCGGAGCGGCTCGAGATCGAACTCACCGAGTCCGTGCTGCTCGAGCGCGCCTGCGAAAACCTCGTTTTCATGGAGCGGCTGAGCGATCTCGGCGTCTCGCTCGCGCTCGACGACTTCGGCACCGGTTACTCGTCGCTGAGCTGCCTGACCACGTTCCCGTTCGACAAGATCAAGATCGACAAGTCCTTCATGGGCAATCTGTCGGCGCAATACAAAAGCGCGGCCATCATCTCCTCGATCGTGACGCTGGCGCGTGGCCTCGGCATGTCGGTGACGGCCGAAGGCGTTGAAACGGTCGAACAGCTCGAGGGTCTGAAACGGCTCGGCGTCAATTTCGCGCAAGGCTATCTGCTCGGCCGGCCGGTTCCGAGTTCCGAACTCGAGAAGCAACCGGCGATCTTCCGCCCGCACAAGGACGCTGCCTAGCGGCGTGCATTTGATATTCGCTGCGTACTTGGGCCATCGGGAACGGATGCGAACGGCCGGACCACGAGGGCACTATCCGATTCATCCCCCCGCGCCGGGCTCTGGCATGCCAGTCGGGTGGTAACGGGATGGTCGGCGGCATCAGCTTCATAGGCTGGAATCACCGGCGATGGCCCGGTGATAGAAGGATTATGCTTTTTTCGTGGACGCTATTGCTGGTTGGGAAAATATATTCCTACCTGTAGCCGGGATCCCGACACCTTTTTCGGGCATTCTCTTGCCATGGCAGCGGAGGGGACTTCGCAATGGCTGCCGGACTGGCGGACTTTGGAATTCGGAGCTCTAGTGATCGATCCTGTCTTCGTGGCATCGGGGTTCAGCGTTGGACTGCTCGTCGGCATGACCGGCGTTGGCGGTGGTTCGCTCATGACGCCGATCCTGATCATGCTATTCGGCGTTCACCCGTCCACGGCCGTCGGCACTGACCTGTTATACGCGGCGGCGACCAAGACCGGCGGTGGCCTCGTTCATGGCTTTGCCGGCACGATCCACTGGCGCGCGGTGTTGCGCCTGGCCGCGGGTAGCATCCCCGCGAGCATCGTGACATTGCTGGTGCTCTGGCAGCTTGATCTCTCCGCGGAGGCGGCACGTAGCCTGGTCAACTCGGTGTTGTGTTTTGCGCTGATCCTGACTGCAACCTCGCTGATCTTCCGCAAGCTCGTCATCGATAAACTGCGCGCCCGCATGGAGCACGTGGATGATGCGACGATCGCGCGCGCGACCGTGCTGGTCGGCGCCGTGCTCGGCGTCCTGGTCTCGATCTCCTCGGTCGGCGCGGGCGCAGTCGGCGTCACCGCGCTGCTGCTGCTTTATCCGCAGCTGCCGATGGCGCGCATTGTCGGCTCCGACATTGCGCATGCGGTGCCGCTTACCCTCGTCGCCGGGGTCGGGCACTGGTTCATGGGCTCGACCGATTGGCAGCTCTTGGGTGTGCTCCTCATCGGCTCGCTGCCGGGCATCGCGGTCGGCAGCTATTGCGCGGTGCGGGTTCCCGAAACCGCGCTGCGGCTCCTGCTCGCCGGCATCCTGATCGTGGTGGCCGGCAAACTCGGCTCGGAGCATTGGCCTTCTTCGGCGCCCAATCTCGTGGCGACCGAACGGCCAGCTGCGATGCAAGGCGGCCCCGTCGTGGTGCCGGTCGCCATCGGTGCCCGTCCTGCCAACTGATCCTTGCTCTGCCGTTCTTCATTGCGGCCGCGTCCGGCCGGATTTGTTTGCCAAAGTTTGAAGTATAAAATATATCCGAACCCGAATGCTTGGAAACATGCGGGGAGAATGTCGCATGGTGGGATTGCCGAATTCCCCGCATGCGGTGGTGACCGGTGCGGCGCGCGGCATCGGCCGCGAAATCGCTCTTCACCTGACCAAAGCGGGCGCCGTTGTCACCGCCCTCGGCCGCCGACGCGCCGCGCTTGAAGAACTGGTCGCGCAAGGCGTCGCGCGATCGTTTGTCACCGCTGACGTGACCGACCATGTCGCGGTCAATGCCGCAATCCAGGAAGCTGCAGCCCGCCAGCCGATCGACATCCTGATTGCCAATGCCGGGGCGGCCGAATCCGCAAGCTTCGCCAAATCCGATCCCGCGCTGTTTGCGCGGATGATCGACGTCAATTTCATGGGCGTGGTGCACTCTATTCAGGCGGCGCTGCCCTCGATGCGCGAGCGGCCCTTTGGCCGCATCGTCGTGATCGCCTCGACCGCCGGCCTGAAAGGGTATGCCTATGTCAGCGCTTATGCCGCGGCCAAGCACGCCGTGATCGGGCTGGTGCGTTCGCTGGCGCTTGAATTGGCAAGCACGCGCATCACCGTGAATGCGGTTTGCCCCGGTTTCACCGACACCGATCTCGTCGCTGCCTCCGTCGACACCATCATGAAGAAGACCGGCCGCGATCGTGCGGAGGTCGTCGCTGAACTGACCAAACACAATCCGCAAGCGCGGCTGATCGCGCCGGCGGAAGTCGCCAACGCCGTGCTTTGGCTGTGCGGCGAGGGCGCGGGCGCGGTGACGGGCCAGGCGATCGCGGTAGCCGGCGGAGAGATTTGATTGTCATTGCGAGCGAAGCGAAGCAATCCAGGGCCAAGAGCATAGGCTGGATCGCTTCGTCGTTTCACTCCTCGCGATGACGCTTTAGGATTCGTAAGGAGAGATGATGACCCAGCCTGCCAATCCCGTCACCGTGCCGCTCGCGCAGTATCAACCCCGGCATTTCCTTCTGAAGGTCGAGGACAATGTCGCGACCGTGACACTCAACCGCCCCGAGCGCAAAAATCCGCTGACGTTCGAGAGCTACCGCGAACTGACGGATCTCTTCCGTGCCTGCGCCTTCGACGACGAGGTAAAGGTGATCGTGGTCACGGGCGCTGGCGGAAATTTTTCCTCTGGCGGTGACGTGTTCGAAATCATCGGACCGCTGGTGAAGATGGACACCAAGGGGCTGACCGCCTTCACCCGCATGACCGGGGATCTCGTCAAGGCGATGCGGGCCTGCCCGCAGCCGGTCGTCTCGGCGGTGGAAGGCATCTGCGCCGGCGCCGGCGCGATCATCGCGATGGCCTCCGACATGCGGCTCGCGGCGTCAGGCGCCAGGGTCGCGTTCCTCTTCAACAAGGTTGGCCTTGCCGGCTGCGACATGGGCGCCTGCGCGATCCTGCCACGCATCATCGGCCAGGCGCGCGCCTCGGAACTGTTGTTCACCGGCCGCTTCATGAGCGCGGAGGAGGGCGAACGCTGGGGCTTCTTCAGCCGTATTGTTGCGCCGGCCGATGTGCTTGCGCAGGCGCACGCGGTGGCGAAGGAAATCGCCGCCGGGCCTACCTTCGCCAACACCATGACCAAGCGGATGCTGGCAATGGAATGGGCGATGTCGGTGGAAGAAGCGATTGAAGCCGAGGCGATCGCGCAGGCGCTCTGCATGACCACCGAAGACTTCACCCGGGCATTCGAGGCCTTCGCCAACAAGACCCGGCCAGTATTCAAAGGGAATTGAAGCAGCTAGCATTTGCCGGCGCTTGCCGCCCAGATATTTTAGGTTTAAAATAATTGTGAGGGTCGATAAAGCGCAGGATGAGGTTCCCATGAAGGTCGCGATCATCGGCGGTGGACCGGCGGGTCTTTATGCGGCGATCCTGCTCAAGAAGCAGCGTCCCGGCGCCGAGATCACGGTCTATGAACGCAACCGCGCCGACGACACCTTCGGCTTCGGCGTCGTTTTTTCCGACGCGACGCTCGACAATTTCGAGAAATACGACCCGCCGAGCTATCGCCGCATCACGCAAGAGTTCGCTTATTGGGACGATATCGCCGTGCATTTCCGCGGCACCGTGCACCGGGTCGGCGGCAACGGCTTTTGCGGCTGCTCGCGGCGCCAATTGCTTCTCATTCTTCAGGAGCGTGCCCGCGAACTCGGCGTCAGGCTCAACTTCGAAACCGAAATCGAGGACGAGACGCGGTTTGCCAATGCCGATCTCGTGGTGCTCGCCGATGGCATCAACAGCCGGTTCCGCGAAAAATACGCTGCGCATTTCGAACCCAAGGTCGATCTGCGCTCCAACCTGTTCGCCTGGATGGGATCGACCCGCCCGCTTGACGCTTTCACCTTCATCTTTCAGGAGACGGAGTGGGGGCCGTTCATCGCGCACGCCTATCAATATGAGGCGGGGCGATCGACCTGGATTTTCGAAACCGATCCTGAAACCTTCAAGCGTGCAGGCCTGACCGGCCTCGACGAACAGCAGTCGGCCGACCGCATGGCGGGCATTTTCGGCTGGTTCCTCGAAGGCCATCCGCTGCTCACCAATCGCTCGATGTGGCGGAACTTCCCGATGATCCGCAGCCAGCGCTGGGTCAAGGACAACATGGTGCTGCTCGGGGACGCCAAGGCGACCGCGCATTTCTCGATCGGCTCCGGCACCAAGCTTGCGATGGAAGACGCCATTGCGCTTTCCGATGCCATGCAGGCCGCGCCGACTGTTCAGGCCGCGCTTGCGCTCTACGAGCAGGGTCGCCGCGAGGAAGTCGAGAAGACCCAGCACGCGGCGGACGTCTCGCTGGTCTGGTTCGAGCACGTCGATCGCTTCTGGGACTTCGATCCGGTTCAGTTTGCCTTCGGCGTGATGACGCGCGCCAAGGCGATTACCTACGACAATCTCACGCTTCGAGCCCCGGACTTCGTCGGCGAGGTCGATAAGGCCTTTGCGCGCCATGTCCGACGGCAAGGGTTCGATGTCGACGTCGAGAAGCCGCTGGCGCCGATGTTTCAGCCCTTTCGCCTGCGTGAGATGACGCTGGCGAATCGGGCGGTGGTCTCGCCGATGTGCATGTATTCGGCGAAGGAGGGTGTGCTGCAGGATTTCCACTTGGTGCATTACGGCTCGCGCGCACTCGGCGGCGCGGGATTGATCTTCACCGAAATGACCTGTGTCGGCCGCGACGCCCGCATCACGCCGGGTTGCGCCGGGCTTTGGAATGACGAGCAGGAGGATGCGTGGCGCCGCATTGTCGATTTCGTTCACGCCAATTCAGCGGCCAAGATCTGTCTTCAGCTTGGTCACGCCGGCCGCAAGGGCGCGACCAAATTGATGTGGGACGGTATTGATCGTCCGCTGCAAGCGGGCGGATGGGACGTGATCTCGGCGTCGCCGCTGCCTTACTTTCCGGATAGCCAGGTGCCGCGCGAGATGGATCGCGCCGCAATGGACAAGGTGAAAAGCGAATTTGTCGCCGCCGCCCAGCGCGGAGAAGCCTGTGGCTTCGACATGCTGGAGCTGCACTGTGCTCACGGCTATCTGCTCGCCAGCTTCATTTCGCCGCTGACCAACCATCGCACGGACGATTACGGCGGCTCGCTGGAAAATCGTCTGCGTTATCCGCTCGAAATCTTCGAGGCATTGCGGTCGGTCTGGCCGCCGCACAAGCCGATGTCGGTGCGGATATCCGCAACCGATTGGGCCGAGGGTGGCATCACCGGCGACGATGCCGTTCAGATCGCGCGCGCCTTTGCGGAAAAAGGCGTCGACCTCGTCGACGTTTCCACGGGACAAACCGTGCGCGACGCGCAACCGGTCTATGGCCGGATGTTCCAGACACCATTCTCCGATCAAGTCCGGAACGAGGCGCGGGTTGCGACCATGTGCGTCGGCAATATCACGACGGCCGATCAGGTGAACACCATTCTCGCCGCCGGCCGCGCCGATCTCGTCGCGCTTGGCCGTCCGCATCTGGTCGATCCGTCGTTCACGCTGAAAGCCGCCGCCTGGTACGGCGCCAACGAAACGTTCTGTCCGCCGCAATATCTGCCTGGCAAGGACCAGGTTTTCCGCAACAGCGTGCGCGACCGGCAGGATTTCGAGGAGCTTAAAATTAAGGCTAAGCCCAAGACCCGCGCCGAGCTCAAAGCCGAGGCCACAAAGCCGCTTGCGGCCGAGTAGGCCGGGTGGCACGCTGGCTTGGTTCTCTCGGCCCGCGCTTGACGGGAGAGGGGTAGTTGCTCGCGTGGAGTTGAGGCGATGAAGGCGATTATCGTCGGTGGCGGAATTGGCGGCCTGACCACGGCCTTGATGTTGCGCTCGCGCGGCATCGCCTGCGAACTGTTCGAACAGGCCGACACCATTCGTGAGCTCGGCGTCGGCATCAACACGCTGCCGCACGCGATCCGTGAACTCGCCCAGCTTGGCCTCTTGCAAAAGCTCGACGCCGCGGCGATCCGCACCGACGTGCTCTATTATCTTAACCGCCATGGGCAGGAGGTCTGGCGCGACGTTCGCGGCATCGATGCCGGCCATGATGTTCCGCAATTCTCGATCCATCGCGGGCGCCTGCAAGGCGTCATCCTTGCGGCGGTGGAGGAGCGTCTCGGCAAGGACGTCATTCACACCGGGCATCGGCTTGGCGCCTTCACCCAGGACGAAGGCGGGGTGACCGCGCATTTCTTCGATCGCACCGGCAGTCACATCAAGACCGCGCGCGGCGACATTCTGATCGGCGCCGACGGCATTCACTCACGGGTGCGCGAGACGCTGTTTCCGAACGAAGGTCCGCCCTGCTGGAATGGCCTGATGCTCTGGCGCGGCGCGCGGGATTGGCCGATGTTCCTGACCGGTCGCTCGATGATCGTCGCCGGCGGACTCAATGCCAAGGTCGTGGTCTATCCCATTGCGGAAGGCTCCAGCCCCTCGAACCGGCTGACCAACTGGGCGGTGCTGGTGAAGGTCGGCGACGGCAATTCCGCGCCGCCGCGCCGCGAGGACTGGTCGCGGCCCGGACGCCGCGAAGAACTGATGCCGCATGTCGCACGCTTCTCGGTGCCGCATGTCGATGTCGCGAGCCTGATCTCGGCGACGCCGGAATTCTACGAATATCCGACCTGCGACCGCGATCCGCTGCCATACTGGTCGAGTGGCCGTGTCACGCTGCTCGGCGACGCCGCGCATCCGATGTATCCGGTGGGGTCGAACGGCGCCTCGCAGGCGATTCTCGATGCGCGCTGCCTTGCCGATCTGCTGGTGCGATCCGAGCATCCGCGTCAGGCTCTGGTCGAATATGAAAACAAGCGGCTGCCGATGACCGCGGAGATCGTGCGCTCCAACCGTCGCGGTGGGCCGGAGGGCGTGATCGATGCGGTCGAGCAGCTCGCGCCGGATGGCTTCACCGATATCGACAAGGTGCTGAGCTACGCCCAGCGCGAAGCCATCGTGCGCGGCTATGCCAGCAAGGCCGGCTTTGCCGCCGTGCCGGGCCTGGCGGCGGTGAGGGGCTGACTTTCCGCACGATCCTTCGGAATGCCTGTTTTCGTCATGCCCGGGCTCGACCCGGGCATCCACGTCTTAATCGGCACGGAAACTAAGACGTGGATGGCCGGGACGAAGCCCGGCCATGACAGTCTCAATCGAAGCTCAATCGCGCTCGCTCTTCAGGATGGGGAGCGGCAAGCCGTCACGCCCCCGGAGGCGGGGGTAGGAAGTGGATGTTGTGCTCGGCGGCGAGTGCGACCACCGCGTCCGGCGTCTGTTCCTTCATGTTGTGAATGCCCCAGAACAGATCATAGAGCTTCTGCGTCGGCGAGACCCAGAACAACACCTTCACCACCTGGTCAGACTTGTTGAAGATGCCATGGGGAATACCCATGCCGAGCCGCACCAGATCGCCCGGCGTGGCCTGCGCGTCCGCGCCACCCAGCATGAAATCGAGCTTGCCTTCGAGCAGATAGAGATATTCGTCCTGGTCGGGATGGATGTGCGGCGGCACAAAGGTGCCGGGCGGGAACGTCGCGTGCCAGGAGAAGCAGTGGTCGGTATGGTTCTTCGGCACATAGGTCTGGCCGAGGATGTTCCAGGAGATGCCCTGGATGCCTTCATTGGCGCGGGTGATGCCGGTGATCTCGCTCGTCATGCTCGCTTCACTCCCTGTTGTACTCTCACTCAGTGACCCGGCGTGCACTCCTTGGCATAGCGGTCGCCGTAATTCTCGAACACCTTCTGCACGATCTCGGTCTGGAACTTGCCATCCGGCCGCTTGGCGACCTTAGTCAGGTAGAAGTCCTGGATCGGATAGCCGTTGACGTTGATCTTGAAGTTGCCGCGCAGCGAGGTGAAATCGGCTTTCTTCAGCGCCGCCGCGACCGCATCCTTGTTGGAAAGATCGCCCTTGACCGCTTTCACGGCGCTGTCGATCAGCGATGCCGCGTCATAGCCCTGCATCGCATAGGTGCCGGGCACGCTGTTGTAGGCGGCTTCGTAGCCGGCGACGAACTTCTTGCTTTGGGGATTGTCGAGGTCCGGCGCCCAGTCGGCACCGCCGAACATGCCGACCGCGGCATCCTGCTGCGCCGGCAGTGTCGATTCATCGACCGTGAAGGCCGACAGCACCGGGATTTTATCGGCAAGTCCGGCCTGACTGTATTGCTTCACCAGGCTCACGCCCATGCCGCCCGGCATAAAGGTGAAGACGGCGTCAGGCTTGAGCGAGGAAATCTTGGACAGCTCGACCTGGAAATCGAGCGTGCCGAGCGGCACATAGCTCTCCTCCACGATCTCGCCCTTGTAATCGAGCTTGAAGCCGGCAGCGGAATCCTTGCCGGCCTGATAGTTCGGCACCATCACATAGACGCGCTTGTAGCCGCGGTCCTGCGCCACCTTGCCGAGGATCTCGTGCACCTGATCGTTCTGATAGGACGTGACATAGAAGAATGGACTGCAATTCCTGCCCGCGTAGCTCGATGGACCGGCGTTCGGCGAGATCAGGAACGTCTTGGTGTCGGTGACCGGCTTGTGGATCGCCTGAAGGATATTGGAGAACACCGGGCCGACGACAAAGTCGACCTTGTCGCGCTCGAGCAGGCCCTTGACCTTGGTGACAGCGGCGTCGGGCTTGAGTTCATCATCTGCGACGACGATCTCGACCTCGCGGCCGCCCATCTTGCCGCCGAGATCCTTGACCGCGAGGCTGAAGCCGTCGCGGACCTGCTGGCCGAGCGAGGCGGCGGGACCCGAGAGCGTCAGAACAAGACCGATCTTCAATTTTTCCTGCGCGGCCGCAGGCGCCGCCAAAACCGCGCAAGCGGCCGCCGCTGCGGCCCATTTCATCTGCTGACGCATCACTCTTCTCCCCCGGGGCGCCGCAGGGCGGCGCGCGTTCCTTTAAACAATAGCTTATGCCGATGACGGTGCGACCGGCAAGCGACTGCTGTCGCGCATCACGGCGACATGCAAGGGCCGCGCCAATTGTTTGAAACCTAAAGAAATCCAGAAAATTGGCGAACAAGCCGGAGTCGGCGGCGTTTTGACTTGAAGCGTCGCTTCGATTACGTGAAGCTCAAGGAACGAACGCGGTTAGGACATGATCCTCGATTCCGAGACCAAGGCCGTCGAGCTTCCCGGCGATCACGGCGACGAGCTCCGGCTGTGGCTGCGGCTGTTGACCTGCACGACCCTGATCGAGGGCGAGGTCAGAAGCCGCCTGCGGGAGCGGTTCGACGTCACGCTGCCGCGTTTTGACCTGATGGCTCAGCTCGACAAGGCGCCGGACGGCATGACGTTGTCGGACGTTTCCAAGCGGATGATGGTCAGTAACGGCAATGTCACCGGGCTGGTCGAGCGCTTGGTCGAATCGGGCCATCTCGACCGGCGCACCTCGGTGAATGACCGCCGGGTGCAGGTGATACGGCTGACCAAGGCCGGCCGCGCCGAATTCCGCAAGATGGCGGCCGAGCACGAGAACTGGATCGCCGATATTTTTGCCGGCCTGTCGCCCAAGGACGTGCGGGAGCTGATGCGCCTGTTAGCCAAGACGAAAGCCTCGGCGCAAAAATCCGCGCAAGAGCGGGCATGAGTACCGCCGCCGGCATCGATTACGAGGTCGAGTACAACAACCGGGCCCGCGTCCCGGAAAACCCGGAGATCATGGCGGGCTGGGCGAGGGATGCCGCAGCGTATCGCGAGGAGCACGCACCGTGCCAAATCGCTTATGGGCCCGGTCCGCGCAATGTGATCGATCTCTTTACGAGCGATCGGGCTGACCACGACAACCCGGCCCCGCTCGTCGTCTTCATCCATGGCGGCTATTGGCAGGCGCTGGACGGCTCATGGTTCAGCCACATGGCGCGTGGGCTCAATGCCCATGGCATC
>NZ_DASSRP010000326.1:0-12689 GCF_035701725.1 Bradyrhizobium sp. | reverse complement strand
TTCTTCTTCAACAAACCCTACGGCCGCGGCTATGACGACGGGCTGGTGTCGGCGATTGCGGTTTGCGACATGCTCGACCGCGCGCCGTCGAAGTCGATGGCCGATTTGAAGAACGATCTGCCGAAGACCTGGTCGTCACCGACCATGTCGCCGCATTGCGCGGACGAGACCAAGTATGGCGTCGTCGATGCCGTGGTGAAGCATTTCGAAGCGCTGCAGCAGCGCGGCGAGAAGGTCGCCGGCCAAAAAATCCGCGACCTCGTCACCGTCAACGGCGTGCGCGTCACCGTCGAGGACGGCAGCTGGGGCTTGGTGCGGGCCTCCTCCAACAAGCCGGAGCTTGTGGTTGTGGTCGAAAGCCCGGTGTCCGAACAGCGGATGCGCGACATGTTCGAGGCGATGGATCAGGTGCTGCGCACCCATCCCGAGGTCGGCGAATACAATCAGAAGATTTGATGCGTTATCTCAATTCGCCGGTACCGGAAGCGCCGTCACCGACTTGATCTTTTCCATCGCAAAGCGCGAGGTCACGTTCTTGAGCGGCACCGCGCCGATCAGCTTCTTGTAGAACACGTCGTAGCTCTGCATGTCGGCGACGACGACGCGCAGCATGTAATCGACATCGCCGGCCATCCGGTAAAATTCCATCACTTCAGGCATGGCGGAAACCGCCTCGGCGAATTTCCGCAGCCACGCCTCGGAATGATCGGCGCTTTCGACCGAAACAAAGACGGTAATGCCGAGCCCGATCTTGTTCTGGTCGACCAGCGCGACCCGGCGCAGGATCACGCCGTCGGCTTCCAGGCGCTGAATTCGCTTCCAGCAGGGGGTCGACGACAGGCCCACCCGGTCGCCGATCTCGGCGACCGAGAGCGAGGCGTCCTGTTGCAGCACCGTCAGGATCTTGCGGTCGATGGCATCGAGCCGGCGGTGCGGCTCGGTGGCGGCGGGAACAAGGAGGTCGGTCATGGTAGAAGAACTTTCTTCCAATATTGAGGGTTTATTCCCTCATATATAGAAAATTCTTCTCGGACAAGCCCAATATCGCGCCGCCGCCTACCGCGCGGCGGCCCGCTTCTGGCTCAAAAGTGCTTCTACTTCAGTACGTTGGGGAGCCGCGAAGGCGCCGCCAAAGCGGGTGCATTTCAGGGCTGCGGCGGCGGAGGCAAAGCGCAGCGCCGAACGCAGGTCCTGCCCTTCCGTGATCGCCAGCGCAAAGGCACCGTGGAAAACATCGCCGGCGCCGAGCGTATCCACGGTGTGGACCGGAAACGCCGGGGTCTGCTGCAGTTCGTGATGTTCGTCGAGCCAGATCGTGCCCTGCGCGCCGCGCGTGCCCGCAAGGAATGACGGGGTCAGTTTGGCGATCTTCTTCAGCGCCTCGCCATCGTCGGTGACGTCAGCGGTTTCCTGCAGCGGCTCGCTGGAAAAGATCAGATGCGATGATGCCGTGAGCAGGCCCTCCCGCAGCGACATGGCGCGATCGACGTCGACCACGACCGGAATGCCGCGCCGCGTCGCCTCGGCGCATAGATCAGTGCAGAAGGTGGCGCAGCGGCTCTCGGTCAGGATCGCATCGCAGTCGTCCAGCAGCGCGTCGGGATCGGGCAGGCGAACGTTCCACAATTCCGGATCGCGGAAGGTGACGATCGTGCGCTCGCCGCTGGGGTCGATCATGATGTTGGAGATCGGCGTCACCAGGCCCGGCATATGTACGAGATGTTTGGTCTCGATGCCCTCTTCGGCCATCTTGTCATAGATATAGCGCGACGTTGTCTCGCTCGGATCGCCCATCGGTCCGCAGATCGAGGCCCGGCCGCCGAGCCGCACGATGCCGATCGCGCCATTGAGTGCGTTACCGCCGCAGATCTCGTCGAAGTGCGTGGCGTTTTCCTTGGAGCCGCGCGCCGGCAGCCCGGGCACGCGAAAGGTCAGATCGCGCACGGGCATGCCGATGCAGAGGATTCGCGGGGGCCGTTTCCCGCTAGCGCGGGGAGACGAGGGAGCATCGGTCATGTCGATTCCGGTCGTTGGCGCGGCTGTCGTGACGGGACGTCGTTAAGAACGAAGGCGATCGAGGCCGGTTCCGGCGACAGGCGCCATTCTGCGCCGGGTGAATGGCAAGTCCACCCCTGCTATGCCGGATCATTAGGGCCATTATGAACCCACCGGCCGAGCAAATGGTGGGCGATGGCAAAGGGATGCGGGCCGGCGAGCCCGTCTGGATGCTCCCGCTTGATCATCAAGGTTGCTTCCGCGCGATCGAACCAGCGCGCGTCCTCGAGTTCCGCGTGGTCGACGACGATATCCTCGTTCAGCGCACGCGCCGTGCAGCCGACCATGAGAGAGGAGGGATAAGGCCAGGGCTGCGTCATGTAATATTGGACGTCAGTGCAGCGGATGCCGGATTCCTCGAAGATTTCGCGGCGAACCGCGTCCTCGATCGTCTCGGCCGCTTCCACGAAGCCGGCCAGGCACGAATACATGCCTGGGAGGAAATGCTTCTGGCGGCCAAGCAGAACCTTCTCGCCCGAGGTGACGAGCATGATGACAACCGGGTCGGTGCGCGGGAAATGTTCTGCCTTGCAGTTCGGGCAGTCGCGCTTCCAGCCGCCTTCCTTCATCGCGGTGCGGCTGCCGCAATTGGCGCAATAGCCGTGCCGCTGGTGCCAGTTCACCAGCGATTTTGCCATTGCGATCGCCGACAATTGACTGGGAGCGACCACGCCGTGCATGGCCATGCCGCGCAATTCGGTCACCGCCGCGTCGTCGCGCGTGAGCAGTTGTTCGACCGCCGCCGGTGAAATGCCCATACCGAAGACCGGCGCGCCGTCGCGAAGACCAAGGAAGATGGTACCGGGGTTGGCGCCGAGCTTTGCCGCCTCGTCAAGGCTGAGCAGGGCCCGCGGGCCCGCCGCTTCGCGCTTGACCACCAGCGAGTCGCGGTAGACGACATAGGCGCGCGCCTCGGGGTGTTTTTCCAGCGTCAGCAGCTTCTCGTCGTCGCTGCGCAAATGGGCGGCGCGGTCGAGGATATGCGAGACGAAACCCGGCTGCCCCAGTGGAAAGGAATCGAATGCGTTCATGTATTTTCAACCAAGCCAGATTTTGCGGCGTAACGCGCTGATAAAACGCTGAACTTCTTCCGCATCATGAGCCAGTGGCGGCATCACGCCCCAGACCGGCCGCGGCCACGCGGCATCGCTCGAACGTCGTGCGATGATGTGCACGTGCAATTGCGGAACCATGTTGCCGAGCGCTGCGATATTGAGCTTCTCGCATTTGGTGATGTCTTTCAATGCGCGCCCAACGCGGGAAATCTCCGTCATGAGCTGCGCCTGCGCGACCTCGTCCAGGTCGATGATTTCGACGATTTCCGGCCGTCGTGGCACCAGCAGCAGCCAGGGGTAATGCGCGTCCTTGATGACGAGCACGCGACACAGCGGCAGGTCGCCGATATCGATCGTGTCTTCCTTCAGCCGCGCATGCAGTGACCAGGCGGATTCCTCGGGGCCCATGACTGTTCCTTGTCGGCCAATACCCTGCAACTAATGCCTTATCCGCGATTCTGCACAAGTGGTCCGATTGCCGGGGTGCAAATGCCAAATCCACTGCACCGGTCCCGCAAAGCTCCGGCCCCCGCTTGCTTTCCCGGCCATTTGGCCCCAAATAGGGACCGGGAGATTGGCGGTGGACGAGCCACTCGCCAACCGGGTCAGGTCCGGAAGGAAGCAGCCCTAACGAGGTCCGGATCGGGTCGCTCGTCAGTCTCCTACCTATTTTATCGGCAGAGTGCGCCCGTCGTTCGCGACCGCCCCGGTATGTGTTCCGCAAAGCCAGCCTTGAGAGATAATCAATTGCGGATCGACCGATGAATGATGCCGGCTCTCCCTTCGTCCCCCAGGATTCCGAAAACGCCGGTCAGGCCGGCGTCGATCCGGGCGCGGCGAAGCCATACCGCGTCCTGGCGCGGAAATACCGTCCCGCAGGCTTTGAGGATCTGATCGGCCAGGAGGCCGTGGTGCGCACGGTTTCGAACGCATTCGAGACCGGCCGGATTCCGCAGGCCTGGATCCTGACCGGGGTCCGCGGCGTCGGCAAAACCACCACGGCGCGGATTCTGGCGCGCGCGCTGAACTACGAACTGCCGGACGGGTCGGTGACAGGACCGACCATCCACATGCCCACGCTAGGCGTGCACTGCCAGGCGATCATGGAAAGCCGGCACATGGATGTGCTGGAAATGGATGCCGCGTCCCACACCGGTGTCGACGACGTGCGGCAGATCAACGATAGCGTGCGTTATGCGCCGGCGAGCGCGCGCTACAAGGTCTACATCATCGACGAAGTCCACATGCTCTCGACCGCGGCCTTCAACGCGTTCCTGAAAACGCTCGAAGAGCCGCCGGAGCATGCGAAGTTCGTGTTCGCCACCACCGAAATCCGCAAGGTTCCGGTCACCGTGCTGTCGCGCTGCCAGCGTTTCGACCTGCGCCGCGTCGAGGCGGACGTGCTGATGGCGCACCTTTCCAATATCGCCTCCAAAGAGGGTGTCGAGGCCGAGGCGGAAGCGCTCGGCATCATCGCGCGCGCGGCCGAGGGTTCGGTGCGCGATTCGCTCTCGCTACTCGATCAGGCGATCGCGCATGCGGCCGGCCCGGTGCGCGCCGATGCCGTGCGGCAGATGCTCGGGCTTGCCGACCGCACGCGCGTGATCGACCTGTTCGAGAATCTGGTCCGCGGCGACATCGCGAGCGCCTTCAAGGAATTTCGCGATCAATATGACACCGGGGCCGATCCCGTGGTGGTGTTGTCGGACCTCGCCGAATTCGTCAACTTCGTCACCCGCGTCAAGATCGTACCGGCCACTGCCGATAACGTCGCCTTTGGCGAGACCGAGCGCAAGCGGGCGCGGGACTTCGCCGCCAAGATCTCGATGCGGGTGCTGTCGCGGATGTGGCAGATGCTGCTCAAGGGCATCGCCGAGGTGCGCGATGCGACGCGGCCGGCCGCCGCGGCCGAAATGGTTCTGGTGCGCATCGCCTATGTGGCGGACATGCCGACGCCGGACGAGGCGATCCGGATGATCGAGCAGGGTGGCGGTGCGTCGCCATCTGCTACGCCGAATGCGGCCTCGCGGGCCGCGCCAGCCTCGCCATCTTCGACGATGTCCGCGCCTGCGGTGCGGTCGGCGCCTGCGCCGCGCACCAGCGCCGAACCGTCGATGAGACCCCAGATGGCGGCGCCCTCGCCGGAAACGCAGTCCGCGCCCGTGCGGCGGGTCGCGAGCTTTCCGGAACTCGTGGCGCTGGCCGGTGAGAAACGCGATCTGTTGACCAAAGCCGCCCTGGAAGCCGACGTGCGGCTGGTCCGCTTCGAGGATGGACGTCTGGAAGTCGCGCTGGAACGCAATGCCCAGAAGACGCTGATCAACGATCTCTCCCGCAAGCTCGAGCTATGGACAGGGCGGCGCTGGGCGGTGATCGTCTCCAACGACGCCGGACAGCCGACGCTGCGCGCGCAGAATGAAGCCGCGAAGAACCAGCGCGAACGCGCCGCCGAGACCGATCCCAGGGTGAGGGAAGTGCTGGCGCGATTTCCGGGTGCGAAAGTCGTGGAGGTGCGTCACCTTGCCGCCGAGCCGCCGGAATCCCATGCGGATAGTGCTGATGGCGATGACCTCGCCGATGGCGACGACGCGTAACGATGCGTAACGATTTCGAGGGAAACGTCGATGGCTGATTTTCTCGGCATGATGAAGCAGGCAGCGCAACTGCAATCGAAGATGCAGGCGATGCAGGAGGAACTCGGCCAGCTTGAGGTCGAGGGTATTTCCGGCGGGGGCCTAGTCAGCGTGCGCATGACCGCGAAGATGGAGGTCAAGGCCGTCAAGATCGATCCGTCGCTGATGAAGGCCGAAGAGCGCGAAATCCTCGAAGACCTCCTGGTGACGGCGCATGGTGACGCGCGGCGCAAGGCGGAGATCGCCATGCAGGAAAAGATGCAGGCGCTGACCGGCGGCCTCGGGCTGCCGCCCGGCCTTGGTCTCGGCTAGGGAATTGTTGCTGGTGGGGGGTTGACATTCGCGTTCAAACCCAGCCGCGAATTCGTAAAGCGAATGTCAAACCCAAACTCCACCAGATATTCTATGTTTTCTAGTGGTCCTTTGATTCTAACATTCGCAAAGGTACCCGCCGCAACACCAAGCGAATGTTAGAATCGGACCACTAGCACCATGGCTTCTGCGGTTGCCGGCCCCGAAATCGAACGCTTGATCCAGCTATTGGCGCGCCTGCCCGGATTGGGGCCGCGCTCGGCGCGGCGCGCGGCGCTGCATCTGATCAAGAAGCGCGAGGCGTTGATGACGCCGCTGTCATCAGCGCTCCAGGTTGCCATCGATAAAATTCAGGTCTGCAAGACCTGCGGCAATATCGACACGCAAAATCCCTGCACGGTGTGCACCGACGTCAGGCGCGACCAGTCGATCATCGTGGTGGTCGCCGACGTCGCCGATCTCTGGGCGCTCGAGCGGGCGAACGCTTCCAACGGCCTCTATCACGTGCTCGGCGCGACACTGTCGCCGCTCGATGGCGTCGGTCCGCAGGACCTGACCATCGATGCGCTGGTCAAGCGCGCGCATGAGCCGCAGGTGAGCGAGATCATCCTGGCGCTGAACGCCACGGTCGACGGCCAGACCACCGCGCACTACATCACCGACCTTCTGCAAGACGCCAATGTCAGGGTCACCCGGCTGGCCCATGGCGTGCCGGTCGGCGGCGAACTCGACTATCTCGACGAAGGCACTCTGTCCGCGGCGATGCGGCAGCGAACCCTGTTCTAGCCAAACAGTGGTCCGATTCTAACATTCGCATCCCTTTTTCAGCGGGCACTTTTGCGAATGTTAGAATCAAAGGACCACTGGCAAATGTTGGATTCTAGTGGAGTTTAGGATTTGACATTCGCTTTACGAATTTGCTGCTAGATGGGTAGCGAATGTCAAATCCACTCCACTAGACGGAAGCGATTGAAATGACGAAACGAGGATTCGGCAAACGGCTGGCTTTGGGCGCGGTCATGGTTGCGGCATTGGTCGTACCGGCGGCGAGCGCGCAGCAGGCCGACCTTCCGCCGGCAAGTGATAACAAGCCCGGCACCCTGCTCAAGGTCGGTGACGTTTTGTCGGGGCAGCTGAACGCGCTGCGTTCTCATGGCGGCAAGCGGGACAAGCGCGCAGCGATTTATCAGCTCACCAGCGAGCCGCACAAGTTGCCGCCGCCGGGCGGGCTCTGCAATCTCGAGACCGGACCCGAGACATTCCAGATCGTGACCAACGGCGATGCCGACGTCGCAAAATTGAAGGCTTTCATCGGCAAGGAGATCTCGCTGCGGATCGACGAGGTTGCCTGCGCGGAAGGGGCCGGGCAGATGAGCGAGGCCATCGTCTCCAAGTGGAGCGTGGTGAGCAAGCGCTAGACCTTGATGGGGCCGAGCGCCTCGAAATGCCCGCGCCGTTGCAGGTAGGCGAGCAAGATCAGGCTCGGCACCGCGACCACGACGCAGATCGCAAAGAATAGCGGCCATCCGGTTGCCTTCGCGACATAACCCGCGCCGGATGACAGATAGGTTCGCCCCACCGCAGAGAAAGCCGTAAGCAGCGCGTATTGGGTCGCGGTGTGCAGCGGGTTTCGGCACAGCGCCGACAGGTAGGCGACAAAGATTACGGTGCCGATGCCGCTGGTGAAGTTTTCTGCGGTGATCGCCAGCGCCAGTGCCCATTTGTTGACGCCGATCATCCCGAGCCAGGAGAACGACAGATTGGCGAGTGCCTGAAGCACGCCTCCGATCCACAGGCTTGCGGCGAGCGAGTAGCGCCGCGCCACGAAGCCGCCGGCAAATCCGCCGGCCACCGTCGCCCAGAGCCCAAAAAATTTGACGATCGTGCCATAGTCGACCTTGCTGAAGCCGATGTCGATCACGAACGCCGCGGTCATATTGCCGGAAAAGGCGTCGGTGAACTTGAACAGCACCACGAAGGCAAGCGCGGCGAATGCATCTTTCCGGAGAAGGAATTCGGAAAACGCACCGATCGCGGCGTGGATCACGCGCGCGAACGCGCCCTCGGTCTTGGTCGCTGCCTCGGCGCGCGCGGATTGTTCCGGTTCGGCGGCGAGCAAGGCCGTAACTGTGCCGATCAGGACCAGCGCCGCCATCGTCACATACCCCCACATCCAGGCAGGGGAACGTGCGATGCCGGTCGCTTCATAGGCGCTGACCAGAAACAGTGCGCCGGCGGTCGAGACCAGCATGCCGATGCGATAGGCCGCGACATAGGCCGCCATGCCGGCCGCTTGTTCGCTTTCGGGCAGGCTCTCGACACGGAAGGCATCGACTACGATGTCCTGGGTCGAGGACATCGCCGCCACCAATAGCGCTGCGAACGCGACGAAGGCGGCCGAGCGCGCGGGATCGGCGAGCGCGAGCAGCAGGATCGATCCGATCAGCAGCAGTTGCGACAACAACAACCACCCGCGGCGGCGGCCGAAGGCGTGGGTAAAAAACGGTACGTGCAGCGCGTCTACGAGCGGCGCCCAGAGGAATTTCAGCGTGTAGGGAGTTCCCACAAGCGCAAACAGCCCGATGGTGCCGAGATCGACACCCGACTCGCGCATCCAGATCTGCAAGGTCGAACCGGAAAGCGCCAGCGGCAGCCCGGACGAAAAGCCGAGGAACATGACGATCAGCACCCGCGGCTGGAGATAGACGGCGAGGCTGTCGCGCCACGAGGCGGGCGTGTCGGCGACCGGACTTGTCGTTTCTGACGCGTGATCAGATGAAGCCATGAGGCCTTGCTAGCAGATTCGAAGAAAGCCTGTCGTCGCCCGGTTCGACCGGGCGACCCAGTATTCCAGAGGCCTATCTGCCAAACGGTTCGAAGTAAACGAGCTTTATGACGTCGTATTTCGCGGTGAAGCTTTTGGTCGACTTGGATTTATGTTCGCAGACGCGCCGGATGAGATTCGTGCCGCCGATCCTGCTGGCGAGAATGCAGACATAATAGTTGCGTGCTCCCACCGCCGGCTCTGGAATGCTGGATCGCCCGGTCAAGCCGGGCGATGACCGCAATATTTGCTGAAATAGTGGCCGCTACTCGCCGGCCTGCAGCTTGCGGGGGAGCGGAAACAGCTCTGATGTGCCCGATTTGACGAGGCGCGGCGGCTCTGGGGCTGCATCCTTGCTGAAGTCGAGTTCCTCGATCCGGCCGGCGCGCTTTTCGATCTTGTCGGCGGAGATCAGGATCTGCCGGACATCTTCGTTGACGTCGGAGAAGTGCTTTTGCAGCTTGAGCACGCGCTCGCGCAGCCGTCCCAGATCGTCGCCAAGGTTGAGCACTTCGGTGCGGATCTGGTCGGCGGCATCGCGCATCCGGGCGTCTTTGAGGATCTGCTGCATCACCTGGATGGCAAGCATCAAAAGCGAGGGCGATACCAGCACAACGCGGGCGCGATAGGCCTTCTGGATCACGTCGTCGAAATGGTCATGAATCTCCGCGTAGACCGATTCCGACGGCACGAACATCAGCGCGGTGTCCTGGGTTTCGCCGGCGATCAGGTATTTTTCAGCGATATCGCCGACATGCTTCATGATGTCGGCGCGCAGCCGCTGCGCGGCGGCTTTCTTCTCCTCGTCGCTGCGCGCATCATGCAGCGCGGTGATCGCCTCCAGCGGAAACTTGGCATCGATGCAGAGCGGACGCTGGTCGGGCAGGAACACCACGCAATCCGGCCGCTTTCCGCTCGAAAGCGTGTGCTGAAATTCGTAACTGCCCTTCGGCATGCCATCCTGGACGATCGCCTCCATCCGCGCCTGGCCGAAGGCGCCGCGCGATTGCTTGTTGGCGAGCACATCGCGCAGCGTCGTCACCTGCGAGGTCAAATCGGTGAGATTCTTGTGCGCGTTGTCGATGATGCCGAGCCGTTCATGCAGCACCCGGAGCGAATCCATGGTGTGGCGCGTGGTCTGTTCCATGGACTGGCCGACGCGATGGGTCACCGAATCCAGCCGCTCGGAGACGGCGCGGGCCATTTCGGCCTGACGCCCGGCCAGCGCCTGGCCCATGGCATCGACCCGGCCGGCCGCCTCGCTCTGCGCCCGCAAGACCTCGCTGAGCCGTTCTTCGAGTTCGTCGGCGCGGATGGCTTGCGCCATGGCCAGCGCCGCCCCACGCCGGCCGGAGCGCGAAACCGCCACCGCCATGGCCAGCAGTAAGAGAAGAGCGAGCACGCCGAAGCCGACAAGCGCTTCGCCGGTACGAATTGGCAGGGTGCCGATCATGAAAAGGATATCGTTCATGCCGAACTTGTAGCCGATTCGCGCTTGAACACGAACGAAGAGGGAACATTTATGGTAAATACCAGATGAATTTTCTTGGTTAATGCTTCCCCAATAAACATGGTTAACCGCCGGTAAACGGCCTTCCATGCGCATTGACCCCTCGAACCCATCCCCTTAAATCGCGCGCCATGGCCTTACGACCGATCATCATCCTTCCCGACAAGCAGTTGCGGCTGGTCTCCAAACCGGTGGAAAAAGTCACCGACGAGATCCGAAAGCTCGCCGACGACATGTTCGAGACCATGTACGACGCGCCGGGCATCGGGCTCGCTGCGATCCAGGTCGCGCAGCCGCTGCGCCTGATCACCATGGACCTTGCCAAGAAGAACGAGGAAGGCGAGGTCAACCCGCAGCCGCGCGTCTTCATTAATCCGGAGATCCTTTCCGCCTCGGAGGAGACCTCGATCTATGAGGAGGGCTGCCTCTCGATTCCCGAATATTACGAGGAGGTCGAGCGGCCGGCGAAGGTGCGCGTGCGTTTCACCGACCTCTCCGGCAAGGTGCATGAGGAAGATGCGGAGGGGCTCTACGCCACCTGCATCCAGCACGAGATCGACCATCTCAACGGCGTCTTGTTCGTCGATTATCTGTCGAAGCTGAAACGCGACCGCGTGCTGAAGAAGTTCACCAAGGCCGCCAAGCGCGCCGAGGACTAGCGTCGATGCCGCTCCGCCTGATCTTCATGGGAACGCCGGACTTCGCGGTGCCGACGTTGCTGGCGCTTGTGGCGCACGGGCATGAGATCGCGGCCGTGTACACCCGGGCGGCGAAACCAGCCGGGCGCGGCATGAAGTTGCAACAGAGTCCGGTCGAGCAGGAAGCGCATCGGCTCGGCATTCCCGTGCTGACGCCATCCACACTGAAAACGCCGGAGGCGCTCGACGAATATCGCGCACACAATGCGGATGCTGCCGTCGTCGTTGCCTATGGCATGATCCTGCCGCAGGCGATTCTGGATGCGCCGAAATACGGCTGCTTCAACCTGCATGCCTCGCTGTTGCCACGCTGGCGCGGCGCCGCCCCGATCAACCGCGCCATCATGGCGGGCGACGCCGAGAGCGGCGTGATGGTGATGAAGATGGATGTCGGTCTCGACACCGGCGACGTGGCCATGGCGGAACGGCTGCCAATCACCGATAAAATGACAGCCTCTGACCTGCACTATGCGCTGGCGCCGCTCGGCGGCGATCTGATGGCCCGTGCGATGGCCGCGCTCGAACGCGGCACGCTGCAACTGACGCCACAATCCAGCGAAGGCGTCAGCTACGCCGCCAAGATCGACAAGGCGGAAGCGCACATCGACTGGAACAAGCCGGCACGCGAGGTGCTGCGCCACATTCACGGGCTGTCGCCGTTCCCGGGTGCCTGGTGCGAGATGCCGCTCGAAGGCGCTAGCCAGCGGGTCAAGATTCTGCGTTGTGAGATTGCGTCGGGCTCCGGCGCGCCCGGCACCGTGCTGGACGACCGTCTCACGATCGCTTGCGCGGAAGGCTCAATCCGCATTCTCGAATTACAACGCGCCGGCAAGCAGCCGATGAAAGCGGAAGAATTCCTGCGCGGCACGCCGCTCAAGCCTCCGGCGCGACTGAGCTAATGCCCCGTTACAAACTCATCATCGAATATGACGGCGCGCCCTATAGCGGCTGGCAGATTCAGGAGAACGGCCCGTCGGTGCAGGGCGCGCTGGAAGCCGCGGTCAAGGCGATCTGCGGCGAGGAGGTGCGCGTGCATGGCGCGGGGCGGACCGACGCCGGCGTGCATGCGCTGGGTCAAGTGGCGCATTGCGACGTGCAAAAGCATTTCGTGCCGGGCCGGTTTCGCGACGGGCTGAACGCGCATTTGCGGCCGCATCCGATCGGCGTGCTGTCCGCGGACATCGTGCCCGACGATTTCGAGGCGCGATTTTCCGCCAAGAAACGTCACTACCGCTACCGGATCCGAAACACCCGCGCCAATCTCGCGCTCGATATCGGCCGCGTCTGGCGGCTGCCGCGCCCGCTCGACACGGAGGCGATGCATGCCGCCGCGCAACGGCTCGTCGGTAAGCACGATTTCACGACGTTTCGCGACACCGAGTGTCAGGCGAAGTCGCCGATGCGGACGCTGGATCAGCTCGACGTCATCAGGAACGGCGAGGAGGTCGACATCCTGACCTCGGCGCGCTCGTTCCTGCACAGCCAGGTGCGCTCGATGGTGGGCTCACTGGTCTGGGTCGGCGAGGGCCGCTGGAATGCCGACGATCTGGCTGCTGCGCTTGATGCGCGCAGCCGCGCCGCCTGCGGCCCGGTCGCGCCGCC